>NZ_JBHSEF010000026.1:0-405525 GCF_042649045.1 Chryseomicrobium palamuruense
TTCAGACATGGCCAGTAAAAGCGCCTTATAGGCGCAGAGCAAACCACCAGTTCTACTGGTGGTTATGATTTCTTTTTAATAAAGAAAACCTCTACCAAAATGGGTAGAGGTGGTTTCTTTAACTGATTGTTTTTCCTAATTCAGTGAGACGTTGTGCGAATGGTTCACTGCGATCAAATGCACCGCCGAAAGATTCTTTGACTTCGTAAGCACTCGTTCCGTGCTCTACATAATCCAGACCTGTTACTTCTTCTTCGCTTGTTACACGTATGCCCATTGTCCACTTCATCCCTAATACAACAATGGATGAAGAAGCGGCAACCCATACAATAACGGATACCACACCAATTGCCTGGATTCCAAGTAAACTGGCACTTCCCGTTGTGAAGAGACCGCTTGATGTTTCAAATAGCCCCACTGCCAGAGTTCCCCAAACACCAACTACTCCATGAACTGTAATAGCTCCTACTGGATCATCAACTCGTAGCTTTGCATCCAAAATGCGAATACTCTCGGTCATAATGATTCCCGCAAAAAATCCAATGACAATGGCTGCTGGAAGGGATACATTTGCTGCACCTGCTGTAATTCCTACAAGACCACTTAAAGCGCCATTCAATGTAAGCGAGGCATCAATTTGCTTATAACGTAGTTTGGTATATAAAGCAGTAGATAAGACACCGGCAGAAGCTGCAAGTAGTGTATTCGTAATAATCGATGGCACAACAGCTGGATCTGCTGCAAGTGTGCTAGCCCCATTAAAACCAAACCATCCTAACCAGAGAATAAAGACACCTAGTGCTCCAAGAGGGATGCTATGACCAGGTAAGACATTCACTTTTTTACCGTTGTATTTGCCAATGCGCGGCCCAAGGATCGAGGCAGCAACCAATGCGGCAACGGCACCAGTTAAGTGAACAACAGTCGACCCTGCAAAATCAATGAACCCAAGCTCAGCTAGCCAGCCTCCTGACCAAATCCAGTGACCTACGATTGGGTAAATGATTGCGACCATGGCGATGGTCAAAATAAAATAGGCCGAGAGTTTCATCCGTTCCGCTACGGCACCAGAAATGATTGTTGCACATGTTGCTGCAAAAACTGCCTGGAAGACAAAGAATGCAATGTCATCGACGCCAGATAGAACAAAACCACTAAATCCAATGACACCCCCAACAGAACTCCCAAACATAAAGCCATAACCCACTACAAAATAGAGAATAGAAGCAATTGACACCGTGATGATATTTTTCATTAAAATATTCACTGTATTCTTCGATCGAGTAAACCCAGACTCTACCATGGCGAATCCGGCATGCATAAAGAAAACAAGTACAGTTCCTAGCATAATCCATAACATATTAATCGATGATTCCAAAAGTTCAACTGTCATGTCAATTCCTCCTTAGCGCACAGCAATCGCGCCTTTCTCTTTTGTCCGAATTCGTATCGCTTGTTCCACAGGGTAAATAAATATCTTCCCATCACCGACTTGTCCAGTTGATGCGTAGTCGAGTAATAGTTCAATCAGTGTTTCGACTTCATGATCATCGACCACCATCTCCAGTTTTAGTTTGGTGTGAAATTGCATTTCATATTTGTTCCCTCGAAAAAGCCCAGTTCGACCTTCTTGGTTACCGATACCAGCGATTTCACTCACACTAAACCCATCTATACCGTGAAGGGCGAGGGCTTGTCGAACATCTGCAAATACATTTGGACGAATGATTGCTTCTATCTTCTTCATAATGCCACCTCCAATGTTATAATAACTAACATCATAATGCGTATAATCTGAAAAATCAAGGATTATTTTTTACTATATGTCAGAAAACATTACATTGTGTGTAGAATAATCTTTTAAAATGTCAATTCTTAAGTTAAATGTGTGCGAGGAATGGAGGAAAGGAGTAAAATGGAGGTAGTGTGTAACGGAAAAGACACGGAGGTTTTACTATGTCAGAATTAGTTGGTTCCAAGCAAGGAACTTTACACTTATATACAGAAACAATTGAATGCGAAGGGATTTCTCCACTTGCCCTATATGAGGCGGGGGAAAAACTATATAAAGGTCAACGCTTCTTTTGGCAAAATCGAGAAAAGACACGAACGATTGTTGGAATAGGTCATGCGCGCATTATTCGAGCGGAAGGAAGCCGCCGTGTGGACGATGTTCGTGAAGAATGGAATGAACTGAAAAACAACATCATAAAAGAACAAGCAGACCAGGCACCTATTCTTTTTGGAGGCTTCTCGTTTGATGAAACAGGCGTGAGTAGTGAAGAGTGGGATGCATTTTCTCCTGGTTTATTCGTTGTCCCTGTTTTTCAGTTAGAGATTGTGAATGAATCATCACAACTATCCATCAACTGCGTCACACCTCAAATCGACTACTCAAAACGCTTTGATCACTTACGTAAAGAACGCGATCGCCTGCTACACATCGCCCAAGTGCAAGAACGACCGTTATTTGAAAAACCGGTGGTCATCGAGAAAATAGAACGCAATGTACCTGAGTATTTGCAAGCTGTTCGATCGGTAAAAAGAAATATCACGCAAGGGCGTGTAGATAAAGTTGTGATTTCAAGATCCATCGAATTGGATTTTGAGGATACAGTGTCGTCTGGTTCCGCTCTTTATTATGCACTTCAAGAGCAACCAGAAAGTTATACGTTTGTTTTTGAAAATGAAAGTGACACGTTTTTTGGTGCAACGCCAGAGCGACTGATTCGAAAAGAGGCAGGTAAAATCTTTTCGGCGGGTGTCGCCGGGTCCGTCCGAAGGGGGAAAGACCTTGGTGAAGACCAGCGCTTAGGTCAGGCACTTTTATCTGATGAAAAGAATCGTGAGGAACACGCTTATGTAGTATCGATGATCCAAGAAGTGATTTCTCCTTTATGTACGTCATTGGAAGTGCCAAAGCATCCAAAATTACTTAAAATACGGGATATTCAACATCTCTTTACACCGATTCATGGGGAGGCGAACGCTTCTGCTGATTTACTCTCATTTGTCAGTGCATTACATCCCACTCCAGCGCTAGGTGGAACGCCTCGGAAAGAGGCTGTAGAATTAATTCGCGAACTGGAACAGATGGACCGTGGGTATTACGCAGCGCCTATTGGTTTTGTAGATGCAGACGACAATGGAGAATTTGTCGTAGGTATTCGTTCCGCGCTTTTAAAAGGTGGAAAAGCACTTCTGTATGCTGGAGGAGGCATCGTTTCTGAGTCCGATCCACTTGCTGAACTGGAAGAGACGAATGTGAAATTCCGCCCGATGCTTCGTGTATTAGGAGGACATCGCCATGAATTATAAGGAACAGTTAACTCACTATGTCCGGTCACTTTTATCTGGACTCAAAGATTATGGTGTCGAAGAGGTGGTTATCAGTCCTGGTTCTCGGTCCACGCCACTTGCGTATGGGTTTGTCTCCGACGAAGACTTCAAACACTCCATCCAAGTAGATGAAAGATCGGCCGCATTTTTTGCACTAGGTATAGCAAAAGCTTCTGAAAAGCCAGTTGCATTATTATGTACGTCCGGTTCTGCTGCTGCAAATTATTTTCCGGCACTTGTAGAAGCTTATTATGCTAGAGTCCCACTGATTGTACTGACGGCTGACCGACCACATGAACTTCGACAAGTCGGTGCTCCTCAGACGATTGACCAAGTGAAGCTTTATGGGGATCATGTCAAATGGTTCTTTGATTTTCCAGTGGCAGATGGTCATGAGGCGACCGCGCCGTTTGTCTATCACCAAGCATCACGAGGTATTCAATCTTCCATGACCCATCCTCGTGGACCGGTGCACTTTAATATCCCGTTTCGAGAACCATTGATGATTGATTTTGCACAAAAGGTACCTGGGAAAAAACCGAGAACCTATTTAAATGTCCAGTCCCACCTTGATATTCAAGCGGTAAAAAACCTTAAAGACATCGTAGAAAGCTCGAAAAAAGGGATTGTTGTAGCTGGAGAAATTTTAGTGAGTGAAAAACACCAGGTTGAGTCGTTCTTAGCGAATCTTGGATGGCCAGTGCTTGCAGATCCTTTATCAAATCTACGATCAACAGAACATCCGGAACTGCAATCCTTGATTATCGAAAATTATGATGCCATTTTAAAAAATGACACACTCTATCCACCTCTAAGTCCGGACACAGTCATTCGAATCGGCGCACAGCCCGTATCGAAGTTTCTAGGTATATTTTTGCAACATGTGAAGCCGTCGAACTTTCTTATCGTGGATGAGCATCCGAACTTCCGCGACGCACTTGGTTTAGCAACTCAACATTTGTCAGTCCTTCCAAGCGCTTTACATCACTTATCTGTCACGAAAAAAGGGCATGATACACTTACGCTTTGGAATGACTTGAATCGTTTAGCGCGAGAAGAAGTAGCTCATTATATTGGGAATGAAGTAGAAGAAGGGGCTTATGTGGGGACACTCATTCAATCCCTTCCGGAAGAGAGTGTATTATTTACAAGTAGCAGTATGCCGATCCGTGATGTAGATACATTCTATTCGCTTACGAGTAAGAACCAGACGGTTTACGCAAATCGTGGGACGAATGGGATTGATGGGGTGGTTTCCACCGCTCTTGGCGTTCAAAAAGCACTTCAAAAACATGTCTATCTCCTGATTGGAGACCTTGCGATGTTGCATGATTCGAATGGACTCCTTCTCAGCCGTTACCAACATCTCGACGCGACCATTGTGATAGTCAATAATGATGGCGGGGGTATCTTCTCGTATCTACCACAATCACAAGAAGAAGTGTATTTCGAGAAGCTCTTTGGCACTTCTTCCGGACTGACATTCGAGAAACTTGCAGAATTGTACCAGCTATCTTATACGTTGATTGATTCAAAAGAGCAGCTTGCAAAACTAGTAAGTGAACCATTTAAGGGACTGCGAATCTTAGAAGTGACAACGAACCGCCAATTAAATACCAAGCGGCACAGAGTTCTTTGGCAGCGTATCAAAGAAGGTGGAGAGAAGCTTTTATGACATTTCGTTATTTAGAATGGAATCCTAAAGGAAAACATACTGCCGTCCTATTACATGGTTTTACAGGTAGTGACCATTCTTTTGACATGGTCATTCCCTATCTTTCAGAAGACATTCGTGTCATTGTACCGTTACTCCCGGGGCATGGGAGTGTTTCTTATCCATTAGCAAATTTTGCAATGGATACACAGGTCGATTGGCTTCATCAGTGTTTTAAACAACTTGGGCTAAAACGATTTACTCTCATTGGCTACTCCATGGGAGGGCGTCTCGCACTCGGCTATTCGCTCGAATATCCGGTAGAAAAACTGTTGCTTACAAGTAGTTCGCCTGGCATTGAGGACGAACAAGCAAGAGAAGAACGGGCACAGGCGGATGCGAACCTTGCCACGCGAATCGTAGAAGTGGGAATCGACGCGTTTGTAGACTACTGGGAAGAGATTCCGTTATTTGCTTCTCAAAAAAAGCTCCCTACTGAAGTACAAGAAACCGTTCGAAGAGAACGTGAATCACATGAGGCGATTCCTCTCGCTCAGAGTTTACGAGAGTTCAGCACAGGGAAGATGCCAAACTACTGGCCGATGCTAGGAGAGTATTCAAATTCTGTGAAACTTGTAGTCGGAGAACTCGATCAGAAGTTCGTTCAGATCAATAAAGTTATGCAAACTAAATTTCCTCACGCATCCTTAACGATTGTTGAGCAAGTGGGCCATGCGATACATGTGGAAAATCCAAAAATGTTTGCTACAATAATAGAGGAGTACATATTGAAGGAGGAAAATTCATGACAAGAGAGTGGAAAACACTTCATGAATATGAAGATATTAAATATGAATTTTATAATGGTATAGCGAAAGTAACCATTAACCGTCCGGAAGTGCGCAATGCATTCCGCCCAAAAACGGTCATGGAAATGATTGATGCGTTTTCACGTGCACGTGATGACAAGAATGTAGGCGTGATTGTACTGACAGGAGAAGGCGAAAAAGCATTCTGTTCAGGTGGTGACCAATCTGTTCGTGGACACGGTGGATATGTTGGCGACGATGAAATCCCGCGTCTAAATGTACTTGACTTGCAGCGTTTGATTCGTGTCATCCCGAAACCTGTTGTCGCAATGGTTGCCGGTTATGCAATTGGTGGTGGCCATGTACTTCACGTGGTGTGTGACTTGACCATTGCAGCTGACAACGCTCGTTTCGGTCAAACTGGACCGACTGTAGGTTCATTTGATGCTGGGTACGGTTCAGGCTATTTAGCGCGTATCATTGGTCATAAGAAAGCACGTGAAATTTGGTATTTATGCCGTCAATACGATGCGCAGCAAGCGTTAGACATGGGGCTTGTGAACACTGTAGTTCCTTATGAGCAACTGGAAGATGAGACGGTTCAGTGGTGTGAGGAGATGCTATCAAAATCACCAACCGCTCTACGTTTCTTGAAAGCCGCAATGAATGCAGATACAGATGGACTTGCTGGTCTTCAACAATTTGCAGGAGATGCGACACTTCTTTACTATACAACGGATGAAGCTAAAGAAGGCCGTGATGCGTTCAAAGAAAAACGCAAGCCGGACTTTGGTCAATTCCCACGTTTCCCTTGATTGATGGAAAAGCTGTCCTATTGGACGGCTTTTTTTCTACGTAGTGAAAGAGAGAAGGTGTTTCAAAGTGTATCCGAATTTACTGAAAAAACGTGTCTCACTGACTCCTACGCGTCTTGCTCTATCAACTGAGTCTCGTTCCTATACGTGGCAGCAAGTGATGAGTCGGGTTCATGAGCTCGCTGGAAAACTTCCCTTTGAATCCGGGAGTCGCGTCGGCATTTGGGCGAAAAATAGTGAAGACGTCTATTTTTGGAGTCTTGCGTTGATGTGGAGAGATTGTGAAATTGTCTTTTTCAATGAACGTTTATCGGAAAAAGAATGGGCCTACCAAGAAAAAGATGCGAGTGTCTCTCTCGTCTTGGTCGATGATAAAAGAAGATTTACCAATTGCCCCCCAAATATCGTTACGTTTGAGGAAGTCGCTGACCATGAAGTAGCCCCCTATTCTTCAACTGACATGTGGGAACCAGACCGAACGATTTCCATCATGTATACATCTGGAACAACAGGAAAACCAAAAGGAGTCCGTCAAACACTTGAAAATCATATGACCAGTGCCCTTGGAGCCGCTCTCACGTCGGGAGTCTTGCCGGAAGATAAATGGCTATGTATGGTGCCTCTGTTTCATATCAGTGGATTCTCCATGATTATGCGCTCGTTAGTTTACGGATCCGCTCTAGAGCTCCATGAGCGTTTCGATGCAGAAGTAGCTGTAGAAGCGATTTGCAATAGAGGCGTCACGCATTTCTCCGTCGTCACCACGATGCTTGGAAATCTATTAGATGTCATTGAAAGAGACGACAGAGCGATTCCATCTTCATTTCGGGTCTTGTTGGCAGGAGGAGGACCTGTTCCAAAAACGTATCTTCTCCGTGCGCAGGCTCATCAACTTCCAGTTTTACAGACATACGGTATGACGGAAACGTCTAGCCAGACATGTACGCTTATGCCAGAAGATGCACTTGAGAAGCTGGGATCTGTAGGCAAACCTTTGTTCTTTGCAGACATTCGAATCGATGGTGAAGCGGAAGGTGAGATTTGGATTAAAGGGGCTCATGTCACCCCTGGATATATCGGAGATTTTCGAGAAAAGAATCCATTAACGGAAGACGGCTGGTTTCGAACAGGTGATATTGGACGGCTGGATGCTGATGGGTATCTCTATGTCCTAGACCGCCGATCTGATTTGATTGTTTCAGGAGGGGAAAATGTATACCCTGCTGAAATTGAACAAGTGCTCATGAACCATCCTCATGTGAAAGAGGCCGGAGTCGTAGGGATGGAAGATACAAAGTGGGGACAAGTACCAGTTGCTTATGTAGTGATGGAGCCGCAAGACGAGGAGTCACTGCGCCAGCTTTCGAAGGAAACGCTAGCGAAGTTCAAACAACCGGTTATCTATCATTTTGTTGCATCACTACCACGCAACGCATCGAATAAATTAGTGCGACGAGAATTGAAGCCATAAAAAACGTGCACTGGATATCTTTCCAGTGCACGTTTTCATTCATTGCAATGCTGTTCGTAGGGCTTCTAAATTTTGTTCCATCAACGTAAAATAGGTTTCTTCATTATCAACGTTCTCTTGCGTCAATACACCTAAGTTGTGAAGTTGGAGTGTTTCTGCCCCAACTTCTGAGCGAATAATTTCCGTAAGTTTCGACGATACATTTTGTTCGGTTAAGATGTACGCGATTTGTTGCTCACGGGCTTGATCAACCAAAGAAGCTAGTTCTTTTTGAGATGGCTCATCTTGTGAGTTAAGTCCAGCCACAGCTACTTGGTTGAGATTGTATGCGTCTGCCCAATACCCAAATGCAGCGTGCGAGACAAAGAAAGTATCTCGGTTCGCTTGCTCAGCCATTTCTTTGAAAGAAGCGTCGAGTGCAAGAAGTTCAGCCTTTAACTCGTTGAAGTTTGCTTCAAATGTAGCTTGTTCTCCTGGTGCAGCCTCGCTTAACTTTTTCTCAATGGCACGAGCGATTTCAATGCTGATGGCAGGTGAAATCCAAATGTGTGGATCCAGTTCTCCGTGGTCATGACCTTCATGTCCGTCCTCTTCATTAGCATGTTCTTCTTCCTCATGTGCATGCTCGTCTTCACTATGTGCGTTTTCCTCTTCTTCTCCGTGATTGTGCGGATCTCTAGCAATGAGGTGTTCATCCGAAATCGCATCTGCCAATTTGACGATTTCTACAGACTGGTTCGCTAATGTGTTTTCAGCACTTGAGAAGAATCCCTCCAACCCTAACCCAATAGAGAAGAGGTAGTCTGCGTCCGCCATTTCCATCATGTCTTTTTGAGTTGGTTCAAATGTATGTTCATCAGATCCAGGCGGATAAATGGAAGAAACAGAAACCGCTTCACCACCGATGCGTTCTGTGAAATATTCGATCGGATACACCGTTGTATAGATTGATAAACTATCTGTATCTGTTGAATCCGCGGCAGGTGAAGTCGTTTGTTCCTCTGTGTTGTTGCATGCAGCCAGTAGTAATGCAGAAGCAGCTAAAAATGCGGGTAATTTGAATTTCATAAGTTCCTCCTAAATAGGAATTATTCCGTTTTATAAATTTGACTTTCTTATCATACTTCGAAGCAGAAAAAAATGCAACAAAAAAAGCCACTTAGATTAAAGTAGCTTACTTATTGCTTCTCTTTTGCCATTCATCCGGAACAGGGTCAATCCCACCTTCGTGAAATGGATGACATTTCGATATTCGGCGAATCGTTAGATATAATCCTTTCATAGCCCCGTGTTTCTCTAAAGCTTCGATGCCATAGTGAGAACAAGTTGGGTAAAACCGGCAACTTGGTGGTGTGAGAGGAGAAATGGCCTTTTGGTAGATGCGAAACAGACCGATAAAAATTTGTTTCATAAATGTCACCTCGATACGTTTAGTTTACTTCAGAAATTGGGAACAATATAGTATACCGACTTAGAAAAGGAGATGTTTTTTATGTCAGCAGCTTTAAACAAAGAATTAAATAATCAAGTAGCTACCTGGTCTGTGATGTATACGAAATTACATAACTACCATTGGTATGTGAAAGGTCCAGCATTCTTCACACTACATGCTAAGTTTGAGGAACTATATAACGAAGCGACTTTGCATATGGATGAAATTGCCGAGCGATTACTTACTTTAGGTGGTAAACCAACCGCTACGTTAAAAGAACATTTAGAGCTTTCCGTTGTTAAAGAAGCAACCGGCAAAGAATCCACAGAACAAATGGTGGAAACGGTCGTCAAAGATTTTGATACGATTATGAAATCTTTGAAAAAAGGAATGGAAGAAGCAGCAAAAGATGAAGATGATATGACAGAGGATCTGTTAAATGCAATCTATCAGAGCATTGAAAAGCACCAATGGATGCTCAATGCATTCTTAGGTGATACAAACAAATAAGTTTAGTGGCGTGTACTTTATAGTACACGTTTTTTGTTATACTTTGAACGAAGAGAAAGGGAGGAGACCATGATGCAATTTCAAGATGGTAGGGGCATACCTGTGACTCTCTCCTTTAAGGAACATTCATTTGCAGAATCGGCAACACATATTCTCGTCATCGTTCGTAAAAGACATCAGTTTTTATTGACGGAGCACCAGGAGCGAGGATTTGAATTTCCCGGTGGCAAAGTAGAAGCAGACGAGATGCCAGAGGAAGCAGCGTTCCGTGAAGTGTACGAAGAGACCGGTGTGGAAATTTCCGATCTTCAGTTCTTTGCAGAATATCGTGTAGAAACTGAGACGCCATTTGTAAAACGTGTTTTTTTAGCAAAGTATTTAGATGAAAGACCTTTTCATGCAGAGCATGAAACAAAAGGTCGTGTCTGGCGAACTATTCGGGAGATTGAACATCAGCCAAATAAAAGCTTCTATATGACGGACGCAGGCATGGAGACAATGGTAAGTAAGTTAAAGCAACTGTTTCCCGAAGTGCACAAACACCGAATACCAAGTCCTCATCCGGACGTGAAACTGGAAGAAGTGAGTTATTATTCTGGTCCTTTCATCGTCAAAGGGTGGCTTGCGAGCCCTCGAGAAGAGTCGAATCGTTCGATTGTTTATTTACGCGGTGGAATCAATCAGATTGGAAAAGTACGCGCGGCTCGAATAGCTCAAATCGCAAGCCAAGGTTTTGTGGTGTTTGCTCCTCATTATAGAGGTTCATTCGGAGGAGAAGGGAAAGATGAATTTGTCGGGGAGGATCGACAAGATGCATACGCAGCAGTGGATTATCTCAAGACTCTAGGAATGAAATCCATTCATCTTTTTGCCTTTAGTCGTGGAGGAATTATGGCTTTATGGACGGCTGTCAAACGGCCAGAAGTGACATCTCTCGTTACATGGGGTGGTGTATCCTCCATTTATTTGACGTATAAGGAACGTGTTGATATGCGACGAATGATGAAGCGTATCTATGGGGGGAGTCCAAATACCGCCAAAGAAGCGTTTGAAGCACGTGATGTGCTCACACAGCTTCATCAGATTTCGTGTCCCGTACGGATTATTCATGGGGAATTAGATACCAATGTGGGATTTGAACACGCTACTCTCTTAGAGGAAGGGCTAAAACGAGAGGGGAAACAGGTAGAGACACAATATTTACAAAAGCATCATCACTTTGTTCCAGATCCGCTCAATCGACAAATTGTTCGAGAAGCCCTTGAATGGATGAAAAGACAAGAATAAAAAACCGTTCAGCGTTTGCTGAACGGTTTTTTGAATTAGATGATTGGGCCACCTTTAGAAAGAATGTCCTCAGATACATTGTTGAATTTTTTGAAGTTTTCACGGAAGCTGTCTGCAAGTTCTTTTGCTTTCTTATCATATGCTTCTTTGTCAGCCCATGCATTACGTGGATTCAATACTTCGCTCGGTACTCCTGGTACTTCTAAAGGAATGGCTACACCAAATACAGAACCTTGTTCTGTTTCAACGTTTTCCAGTTTTCCATCGATTGCTGCACGCACCATTGCACGTGTGTAGGATAGTTTCATACGTGAACCGACTCCATACTCTCCGCCTGTCCAGCCTGTATTGACTAGGTAGACGTTCGCACCGTGCTCATCAATTTTCTTTCCTAACATCTCTGCATAAACCGTTGCAGGAAGGGGAAGGAATGGAGAACCGAAGCAAGTTGAGAAGACAGGTTGTGGACTTGTAATGCCACGCTCAGTTCCCGCAAGTTTCGAAGTGAATCCACTTAGGAAGTGGTACATTGCTTGTTCTTTCGTTAATTTAGAGATTGGAGGTAATACGCCAAACGCATCCGCTGTTAAGAAGACGATTGTTTTTGGTTGCCCTGCTACAGAAGGAACCATAATGTTTTCGATGTAATCGATTGGATAGGCAGCACGCGTATTTTCTGTCAATGAATCGTCTGCGTAATCAGCTTCACGAGTTTCTGCATTTACCACTACATTTTCCAATACTGTTCCAAACTTGATGGCTTCATAGATTTCAGGTTCATTCGCATGTGTTAAGTTGATTGTTTTTGCGTAGCATCCGCCTTCCATATTGAAGACGCCTGTGTCAGACCAACCATGCTCATCGTCACCAATCAGCTTACGACCCTTGTCTGCAGATAACGTCGTTTTTCCTGTTCCAGAAAGGCCAAAGAACAAGGCTACGTCGCCGTCCTCTCCAACGTTTGCTGAACAATGCATTGGAAGAATCCCTTGTTCAGGTAGCAAGTAGTTCATGATACCAAAAATAGATTTCTTCATCTCACCCGCATATTCCGTTCCACCGATTAACACGATACGCTCTTCCATCGACACCATGATGAAGGTCTCTGAATTCGTACCATCGACAGTAGGATCTGCTTTGAAAGTTGGTGCACTCACAATCGTAAATTGTGCTTCGTGTGAAGCAAGCTCCTCTTTAGTCGGGCGAATGAAGAGTTGATGAGCAAAAAGATTATGCCATGCATATTCGTTAATCACTTGGATTGGAAGACGGGAGTCTTTATCCGCACCAGCAAATCCTTTAAATACGAATAACGCTTCTTTTTCTTGTAAGTATGCGGTTACTTTTTTATATAGGTTCGTAAATATGTCTTTTGAGATTGGACGGTTCACTGAACCCCAATCAATTTTGTCGCGAGAAATATCTTCATCGACCATATATTTATCTTCAGGAGAACGACCTGTGTATTTTCCTGTTTCCGCACGTAAAGCTCCAGTAGACGTCAACATGCCTTCTCCGCGTGAAGTTGCCTGTTCGACGAGCTCAGCTACAGAAAGTTGAGTGTGGACGTTGGCTCCACTTAATAAAGACTGGATTGCGCTTTTCGTATCGATTGATTGCATAGGGTAAGTACCATCCTTAAATAGATTTTCCGAAGCTACGGAATGCTAATATGTGAATTAGTATAACACATTAACCCAAATAGTCTACACTAATGACCCTGGGTCAATGACTTTTTTTGTGCAGCTTTTCACACAGTTTTTCGTTGACTTTCGACAAAGGAATGCGTATGATGAAAAATTGAACGGATACTCTTATCCCGAGCTGGTGGAGGGGTCAGGCCCTATGAAACCCGGCAACCTCAATAAGATAGAAAGCAACACTTATTGAAAGGTGCCCAACCTGAGACAGGGGATTTCCCTGATTGATAAGAGTGAAAGGTGCAAAGAAATCATCCTTTCCTCACGATGAGCGAAAGGATTTTATTATTTATGGACGCCTTCAACCATGTGCCAACCATTGTAGAAACGACTTTCATAGACGTTTTTGCATCTAAAATTCCAAAACAGCTTCAAGTATTTTAGGCTTGCCATGGGGAATGAGTACCGGTTCAATTCACGGAAGCAATTCCGCAGGATCAAGAAGGAGGAAATATATCATGACTCAACGTCGATTATTCACTTCGGAATCAGTAACAGAAGGCCATCCGGATAAAATCTGTGATCAAATCTCAGATGCTATCCTAGACGCAATCTTGGCTGAAGACCCGAATGCACGCGTCGCGTGTGAAACTACTGTCACAACAGGTCTTGTACTTGTCGCAGGAGAAATTACAACATCTGCTTATGTAGATATTCAAAAAACCGTTCGCGAAACGGTACGTGAAATTGGGTATACGCGTGCAAAGTTTGGTTTTGACGCAGATACATCGGCTGTCCTAACAGCAATCGATGAGCAATCTGTAGACATCGCAGCAGGAGTGGATCGTGCACTTGAAGCACGTGAAGGTTCTATGACGGATGCCGATATTGAAGCAATTGGTGCCGGAGACCAAGGTCTAATGTTCGGATTTGCATGTAATGAAACAGAAGAATTAATGCCACTTCCTATCAGCTTGGCACATAAATTGTCTCGTCGTCTATCGGAAGTACGTAAAAACGATACACTTGAGTACTTACGTCCTGACGGAAAGACACAAGTAACGGTTGAATACGATGAGAACGGCAAACCAGTTCGCGTGGATACCATCGTTATTTCCACACAACACGCACCAGAAGTGACACTTGAACAAATCCAATCAGACTTGAAAGAACACGTCATTAACGCTGTTGTTCCTGCTGAATGGATTGATGACAACACGAAATACTTCATCAACCCAACTGGCCGCTTCGTAATTGGTGGACCACAAGGAGATGCAGGTCTAACGGGACGCAAAATCATCGTCGATACGTACGGTGGATATGCGCGTCACGGTGGCGGTGCCTTCTCTGGTAAGGACGCAACGAAAGTTGACCGTTCGGCTGCTTACGCTGCGCGTTATGTAGCGAAGAATATCGTCGCGGCAGGCCTTGCGGATAAAGTGGAAGTCCAACTTGCATACGCAATTGGTGTAGCTCAACCGGTATCGATCTCTGTGGATACATTTGGGACGGGCAAAGCACTTGAAGCGGACATGGTTACTTGGATTCGTGAATTGTTTGATTTACGTCCAGCTGGCATCATCAAGATGCTTGACCTTCGCCGTCCAATCTACAAACAAACGGCTGCTTATGGTCACTTCGGTCGTACAGACATCGATGTACCATGGGAAAAAACAGACAAAGCTGCTGAGCTAAAAGTGAAAGCAGGCCTATAAGATAGATGAAGCCCACTCGAATTTGCTTCGAGTGGGCTTTGTTTTGCTTAAGATTATACTTATGCCACATCTAGTGTGGAAATGACTGTATGGCTAGTGCATCTAAATTCAGTAATAATTGGATACTGCCCAAAATCAGTAGTGAATAAAGCACATTCACGAGTGTTACTTCTGTAATCCCTTATAATACTGCCCCTTCTCATAATACTCTCGCACAATCCGCTCCATATCCTTGCGGTCTTCATCATTGATTTCACGTACAACTTTCGCTGGACGCCCATACGCCATCATACCAGGAGGAATCACTTTACCCTGAGGAACGAGGCTGCCAGCCCCAATAAATGCGCCTTCCCCGATTACTGCACCATCTAAAATAATCGAGCCCATTCCAATCAAGGCACCTTTCCGGATGGTACAGCTATGTAAAGTTACTTGATGGCCAACCGTCACTTCATCTTCAATCACGAGCGGGAACTGAGGACTTTGATGCAAACAACAGAGGTCTTGGATATTCACTTTTTTTCCTATACGAGTAGCGTTCACATCTCCCCGAATGATGGTATTAAAAAAGACAGCGGAACCTTCGCCAATTTCGACGTCCCCCGTAATGGTTGTAAAATCTGCGACAAATACAGAATCGTGGATTTTTGGAGTTTTTTCACCGAATGGATAGATCATAACAGACTTCCTTTCTCATCCCTTGCTATACTAGTAGAATAAGTGTAGCAGAATACGAAAGGAGAGGGTAGCCATGTGGATATGGGAAGCCGCACACCAACCTAAAGCCGTCGTCGTACTCGTCCATAGTGTCTTTGAACATCACAGACGGTATGCATGGCTGATTGAGACTTTCCGAGAAAATAATTTTCACGTGGTCATGGGAGACTTACCTGGTCACGGAGAAAATACGAAGCTCAAAACGATGCACAATGAATCCATTGGTGAATATGATTTGTACATCGAACGAGCCATTGAGTACGCTTCGAAAATGGAGTTACCCATCTTTCTGGCCGGCCATGGGTTTGGGGCGACTACCATTCTTTATTATATGAGAAAACCGAGAGAGTCCATAGCGGGTATCTTGTTGACCAGTCCTTGGCTTGAATTGCACCATACACCATCTAAGTGGACGAATCGCTTAGCGAAGTTAACTATTTCTCAAAAACTGCATTATAAGATTCCAACCGAAATGTATGTCAGTCAACCTGAACTAGTTGAAGAATATAAGACGGATGAATTAGTCCATGATGTGGTTACGACGGACTGGTATAGCGCATTGACAGAGCGGATGAAGCAGATGGCACAGTCATCAAGTGAGTGGTCAACACCCGTTTGGCTGCAGGTGGCTGGTCAAGATGAATTGATCTCTGTGAAAGCCGTCAGGGCATGGGTGAATCAACAACGTATGAAAACTCTGCATTATTCTGAATGGGCAGGTATGAAACATGACCTTCATCAGGAACCCGACCGAGAATTCTTGGCGAAAAGCGCGATTGATTTTATGCATTTAATGGTTTTGCGAATCGGTTATATGTTGTGATGTCAGACCTTTAGTTCTTTGGTGGTATATGATATACTCTTAAAATTGAAAACATGAAGGAGACAAAGCATGCGTCATTTAATTCGTAATATTATAGTAGAAACCCCATCAAAACCTGGAAATTTAGGGCTTGTTACATCAGCCATTGGAGCGGCAGAAGGCGACATAGGTGATATTAAGACCATTAAGAGTGGTCCACTTTCCACTGTTCGTGACATATCTGTGACCTGTAAAGATGAGGTCCATCTCCAGCAAGTCGTGCAGAACATTGAAACGATTGGAAATGGTATTAGTATTCATGCGGTGACGGATGATGTGTTGAAAGCCCATGAAGGTGGAAAAATTGCGATGAAGAGCACATTAGACGTACGCTCTTTAGGAGATCTTCAGCGTGTCTACACACCAGGAGTAGCAAGTGTATGTTTAGAGATTGAAAAAGATCCAGAACAAGCAAAATACTTCACTTCAATTGGGAAATCAGTCGCCATTGTTACTGACGGGACGGCGATTCTTGGACTTGGGAATATTGGTTCTGTTGCGGGCATGCCTGTCATGGAGGGAAAAGCCGTCTTACTTGATCACTTTGTAGGACTAAGTGGCATTCCGATTCTCCTTGATACAAGTGATCCAGACGAAGTTGTCGAGACGATTAAGCATATTTACCAAGGATTCGGAGCCATCTTATTAGAAGACATTGGTTCTCCTCACTGCTTTGAAATCGAAGAACGGTTGAAGGCGGAGTTACCGATTCCTGTGATGCACGACGATCAACACGGAACAGCTGTCGTGACACTGGCTGCCGTACTGAATGCTTGTAAAGCAACAGGTGTAGATCCGACGAAAGCAGTAGTTGGTCAAATTGGACTTGGGGCAGCCGGTTTAGCCATTGTCCGTATGCTTCTTGCTTACGGTGTCAAAGATGTGTTTGGCATCGACCGTCAACCGGATGCGATGGAACGCTTGCATAAATACGGTGGAAAATCGAAAGACTCCCTCGAAGACATGATGGCAGAATGTGATATCATCATTGCGACTACAGGAGTGGAAGGGTTGATTAAACCGGAGATGGTGCGAGAAGGTCAAATTATTTTGGCGCTGTCGAATCCGAATCCAGAAATTCTTCCTACAGAAGCAATTAAAGCCGGGGCGGCTTTTGCAGCAGATGGTCGCTCTGTCAATAATGTCGTTGGATTCCCTGGTATTTTCCGCGGAGCCCTAGATGCAGAAGCGAAAGAAATCACGTATCCGATGTTAATTGCCGCAGCGGAAGCGATTGTGAATCACACGCGTAAAGGGGAATTGATTCCTACGCCACTGGATCCTGCACTTCACCTAGTGGTTTCTCGTGCGGTAGAAGAAGCAGCGACGCTTGAAAAGAAGAATGTTTAATATGAAAACAACCCATTCTAGCGAACGGGTTGTTTTTTCTTTTCTATAACAACAAGCTCCGGGGGAGAGTTTTGTTGATTTAAAAAAGCTGTATGAAGAACTTGGAATTGTTCCTGTGGCAAATCAGCAACCTGTTGTAAAACCCTTTCTCTTTCACGCTTTCCACTTTCATGCCCATGATAAAGGACAATAACGGTTCGTCCGCCTGGTAAGAGAAGATTGAGTGTCCCCAGGATGGCTGTCCACGTTGAGTCACTTGTGGTGGTAATGCTGCGATCGGCACCTGGAAGATAGCCTAAATTGAACATTGCTGCTCGAATGGGCAGAGTTACAACTGTTGATAAATCCGCATGACTCCCATGGTAGAGTGTGACTTGATGAATCGCCTGTTCTCGCACAAGTCGTTCACGTGTCGCATCAATAGCGGCTGCTTGGATATCAAAGGCGGTGACTTTGCCATTTTTCCCCACCAGTCTAGCAAGAAATAAGGTATCATGCCCGTTTCCAGCTGTGGCATCCACTACGTGATCTTCCGGCAATACAATCTCTTTCATATAGCTTTTCGCTTGGTTTAGAGCATTTTGAAGCATATATTCGCATCCTTTCAATTTCTAGTTTATCATCTTGTTGGAAGTCAGAGAAAGGACTACAATGAGTGGAGTGAATGGAGATGTGAACAATGCCGAAATCGGTGTGGCTTTTGGTCATCGGAATGCTGATTAATGTAACGGGAAACTCATTACTTTGGCCTTTAAATACAATTTATATGAATGAATACTTAGGGAAATCGTTATCTGTAGCAGGTCTCGTGTTGATGGGAAACGCTGCTGCTGGGATAGTTGGAAACCTTTTAGGTGGCTGGATGTTTGATAAAGTGGGTGGCTATAAGGCAATTATGCTTGGTATCACTATCACACTTGTGGCGCTTATCGGACTTAATTTTTGGCATGGCTGGCCGCATTATGTATGGTTTATGATTCTCATTGGTCTTGGCGGCGGAATAGTATTTCCGAGCATGTATGCCCTTGTCGGAACTACATGGCCAGAAGGAGGACGAAAAGGATTTAATGCGATTTATCTTGCTGTGAATGTCGGCGTTGCACTTGGACCTGCAGCTGCAGGAATTATTGCCAGTTACTCCTTTGACTATTTATTTACGGCCAATATGTTGATGTATATACCGTTTTTCTTTTTAGCACTTGTTGCTTACAAAGGCTATGATCGTCGCGCAGTAGCTTCTACAAATGTTGTGCAAGAAAGCAGTCGAATCGATCGGAAAGCACCTTTTTATGCCCTCTTGTTAATATCCGGAGCATATCTTTTGGCGTGGGTCGGTTATGTGCAGTGGCAAACAACGATATCTACTTATACGCAAGAGATTGGTATTAGTCTGAAACAATATAGTCTTCTATGGACAATTAACGGAGCGATGATTGTACTTGCGCAACCACTTATCGCCCCTCTTGTGAAACGACTCGAAAACCGAATCAAACTCCAGATGGTCGTCGGCCTTGTTATTATGTTTAGCTCGTTCATTGTGGTGGCGTTTGCTGAAGAGTTCTCCATGTTCGTCGTTTCTATGGTCATATTGACACTAGGTGAAATGTTCGTCTGGCCAGCCGTACCTACAATTGCCAATCAACTCGCTCCGGAGGGAAAAATCGGCTTTTATCAAGGGATTGTAAATAGTACCGCAACAATTGGTCGAATGATTGGCCCTCTTGCAGGGGGGATTCTTGCAGATGTCTACGGAATGAGTTTTATGTTGCTTTTCATTACTTTGTTTGTGGGAGCTGCTATTATCCCAGCCCTCCTATATGACCGTCCGCTTCGTCAAGAATCTTCTGATTAGTCGAACAGTTAGGTTGCGGACGTAGGTGTTATTCTGCTTTAATTAAATATGAAAGCGTTTTTACATACGATAGGGAGGATTTACAACATGAAGCCAATCTATTCTTCTGCAGAAGAAGCAGTCAGCCAAATTCAAGATGGAGCTACATTAATGGTAGGTGGTTTTGGTCTTGTCGGTATTCCGGAGCAACTGATTATCGCCTTGGTCAATAAAGGTGTAAAAGATTTAACCGTCATCTCTAACAACTGTGGAGTCGATGAATGGGGGCTTGGATTATTACTTAAGAACAAACAAATAAAAAAGATGATCGGCTCTTATGTCGGTGAAAACAAAGAATTTGAACGCCAAGTGTTATCTGGTGAGATTGAAGTCGAATTAACGCCACAAGGAACGCTTGCAGAAAAATGCCGTGCAGGTGGTGCAGGGATTCCTGCGTTCTTCACGCCTGCTGGAGTGGGTACTACTGTAGCTGAAGGCAAAGAAGTGCGTGAATTTAACGGTAAGGAATACGTTCTAGAAGAAGCGTTAACTGCTGATTTTGCGCTCGTACGTGCAGCGAAAGCGGATAAATTCGGGAACCTCATTTATAACAAGACAGCGCAAAACTTTAATCCAATGATGGCTGCAGCTGGAAAAATTACGATTGCGGAAGTAGAGGAAATCGTTGAAACAGGTGATCTCGACCCAGCGATGATTCATACACCAAGCGTGTATGTCCAAGGTCTTTTCCAAGCGAACCAAGAAAAACGGATTGAACGTATGACGACGCGGGATTAATTAAAAGGAGGAATCAACGATGACACTTTCAACACGTGAGTTTATTGCGAAACGCGCAGAGATGGAAATCGAAGACGGAAACTACGTTAACTTAGGAATTGGAATTCCTACACTTGTTGCAAACTTTATTTCACCTAATAAGACAGTGGTACTCCAATCTGAAAATGGTCTACTTGGAATTGGACCATACCCGACAAAAGATCAGGTTGACCCGGATTTGATCAATGCCGGTAAAGAGACGGTCACAACGATTCCAGGTTCGGCATTTTTCACGAGCGCAGAGTCTTTTGCCATGATCCGCGGAGGCCATATTGATGTTGCGATATTAGGCGGCATGGAAGTTTCTGAAAAAGGAGATCTAGCGAACTGGATGATTCCTGGAAAGATGATAAAAGGGATGGGCGGTGCGATGGACCTTGTTCATGGCGCGAAAAAAATCATTGTCATCATGGATCACGTGGCAAAGGACGGATCACCGAAGATTAAGAAAGAGTGCTCGTTACCACTGACAGGTAAAGGCGTCGTTAACATGATCATCACAGACCGTGCTGTAATTGAAGTGACAGAAAACGGTCTAATTCTGAAAGAAGTTTTTGAAGGGCATACTATCCAAAGTGTGGTCGAAGCGACAGAAGCAAGCTTGACTATAGACGATGTAAAAGAGAATGTCTCTTTTTAATTGAGGAGTTCTCTTGAACTTCTATGAAAAGTTCGCTACAATACAATCAATAACATGACAGTGAGAAGGACTAGTAAGAACGCGACGATTCCAAAGAGAGCTGGTGGGTGGTGCAAACCAGTGAACGTGCATTCTGAACTCCCCTTTGAGTCAAACAGACGAACATTGAGTAGTCTGTTTCGTATTCCGCGTTAAGGAATCAAGTTGAGCAGAATTCTGCTAATTTGGGTGGTACCGCGTGAGACTAAATGACTCTCGTCCCTTTTTCAAGGGACGAGTTTTTTTATTGTCTGAAATGCGCCACCGACAAGGAGGAAATAGCATGAGTTTTCCGCATCAGGAAATCGAAAAGAAGTGGCAACAATTTTGGGACGATCATAAAACGTTCCAAACAGTGAATGACAACGAAAAAGAAAAATTCTACGCACTCGATATGTTCCCCTACCCATCAGGTGCCGGCTTACACGTAGGTCACCCGGAAGGCTACACAGCAACGGATATCTTAAGTCGTATGAAACGTATGCAAGGGTATAATGTGCTTCATCCAATGGGCTGGGATGCATTTGGCCTACCGGCAGAACAATACGCGTTAGATACAGGTAATGATCCAGCGGAATTCACAGCACAGAACGTGGCGACATTTAAGCGTCAGATGAAAGAACTTGGCTTTTCTTATGATTGGGATCGTGAGGTGAACACGACCGACCCGAACTACTACAAGTGGACGCAATGGATTTTTATCCAACTATACAATAAAGGACTTGCTTATGTAGATGAAGTGGCAGTGAACTGGTGTCCAGCTCTTGGAACCGTCCTTGCAAATGAGGAAATTGTCGATGGTGTTTCTGAACGTGGCGGTCACCCAGTAGAACGTCGTCCGATGCGCCAATGGGTGCTACGCATTACCGAATTCGCAGAACGTCTACTTGATGATTTAGAAGAGCTTGACTGGCCGGAAAGCATCAAAGATATGCAGCGTAATTGGATTGGAAAATCAAAAGGGGCAGAAGTCGAATTCGCCATTGATGGAACAGACAAAGCGTTCCGTGCCTTTACGACCCGTCCAGATACTTTGTTTGGTGCAACCTATGCCGTTCTTGCGCCTGAACATGCGCTTGTTTCAGAAATCACCACTTCGGAGCAAAAAGAAGCAGTCGAAGCGTATTTGGACAAAGTGAAATTGAAGAGCGACTTAGAACGTACGGACCTTGCGAAGGAAAAAACAGGTGTTTTCACAGGAGCTTATGCAGTCAATCCTGTGTCAAATGAGAAGATGCCAATCTGGATTGCGGATTACGTGTTAGCTTCGTATGGTACTGGAGCGATTATGGCGGTTCCAGCTCATGATGAGCGTGATTATGAATTCGCCAAAACGTTTAATTTGCCAATCAAAGAAGTAGTGGCGGGCGGAGATGTTTCAAAAGAAGCGTACGTCGGTGACGGCGAGCACGTGAACTCTGATTTCTTGAACGGTCTTGGCAAAGAGGAAGCCATCGGGAAAATGATTGACTGGTTAGCAGATAAAGGCGTAGGCGAGAAGAAAATCACGTACCGTTTGCGCGATTGGTTATTTAGCCGTCAACGTTACTGGGGAGAGCCTATTCCAATCATCCACTGGGAAGACGGTACGATGACAACGGTTCCAGAAAGTGATCTTCCTCTTGAACTACCTAAGACTACTGATATCAAACCAAGTGGAACTGGAGAGTCACCTCTTGCCAATATCGAAGAATGGGTCAACGTCGTTCATCCGGAAACGGGTATGAAGGGTCGCCGTGAAACCAATACGATGCCTCAGTGGGCAGGAAGCTGTTGGTATTACATTCGCTATATTGATCCAGATAATGCAGATGCCATCGCGGATCCAGAACTGTTGAAGCGCTGGTTACCTGTGGATATCTACATCGGTGGTGTCGAACACGCGGTTCTTCACTTACTGTATGCTCGTTTCTGGCACAAAGTATTGTTCGATATTGGTGTGGTTCACACAAAAGAGCCGTTCCAAAAGCTATTCAACCAAGGAATGATATTGGGTGAAGGTAACGAGAAGATGTCGAAGTCGAAAGGAAATGTCGTAAATCCTGATGACATCGTACGTTCTCATGGTGCGGATACACTCCGTATGTATGAAATGTTTATGGGGCCACTTGAAGCAGCCGTGACATGGTCAACCAATGGGTTAGATGGATCTCGTCGTTTCTTAGATCGTATCTGGCGTTTGATGATGACGGAAGAAGGAACGCTTGCTAGTAAAGTTCAAGATTCTTCTGACACAACACTTGAGAAGGTCTACCACCAGACAGTGAAGAAAGTAACGGAAGACTACGAAGGTATTCGTTTCAACACGGCAATTTCGCAATTAATGGTGTTTATCAACGAATGTTACAAAGCAGACGTTGTGCCAACACACTACGCAGAAGGTTTCGTAAAAATGCTTTCACCAATTGCACCACACGTTGCGGAAGAGCTATGGCAGCATCTTGGTCATAACGAGTCCATCACATATGCAGAGTGGCCAACGTATGATGAAAGCAAATTAGTGGATGATGAAGTCGAAATTCCAGTTCAGATTAATGGAAAACTTCGTGCGAAACTTGTCATCTCTAAAGATGCCACGCGTGAGGAAATGGAGTCACTCGCTCTATCAAACGAAGTCGTGAAGGAATGGACGGATGGCAAAGAAGTCCGTAAAGTCATTGCAATTCCAGGTAAAATGGTAAATATCGTTGTTGGATAAATAATAGCCGCTTCCTTTAGAGGGAGCGGCTTTTTCAAAGGACAAAATAAGTAGATGATTACTATGAAACCTGTGTTCATAGCATTTTTGCACGTGCGGACCAATGGAGGCTTCGATCCATACCAAATGCATGGTTGATTGATACCAAACGCACCCTTTAATGATACCAACTTGCTCGTATTCCTCTCAGTAAAAATTTGATTGAACCCAAAGAGGGCTCTAACCGAACCAAACAGGTCTTTTAATGATACCAATTATTTTAAAAGCTCCTCTTTTTATCTCAAATCATTTTGTTACCCACTTCTTCGATGAAAACAGGGCTGATTCTAAGAATCAGCCCTGTTCTTATGAGGTAGGTGGAATCGAGTTTGGCAGCCTTGAAATCCATGCCAAATGCCATCGCGGCCATTGAGGCAAAAGGCGCCTCCCTGTCCACGCTGTCATTTGACAGAATTTCAGTGCGAGCCTGCTACACATCTAGAGAAATCGAGTTTCGCCACCTAGAAACACACTCCAAAATCATTTGCACCCATTGAGGCAAAGACCGCCTCATTGGGCACACCTGATTTTCTCGGAGTTTCTGGAGCAGGTGGCTACACATCTAGTTTTGCAGCACTCATCCCCGCAACCCTTCCCGTAACTAGAGCAGCTGTGATGTTGTAGCCGCCTGTGTAGCCATGGATATCAAGAACTTCGCCGCAGAAAAAGAGACCATGCTTTTTCTTTGAAGCCATCGTCTTTGGCTCGATTTCTTTGATGGAGACACCACCACCTGTAACGTACGCTTTTTCAAGAGGCTGCGTTCCGTCTACACGCATGGAGAAAGATTTCAATAAAGTCGAAAAGGTACGTACTTTATCAGCGGACAGTTGTTCACCACGCATATCTTCGTCAATTTCGGCCCGCTTCAGTAAAAACAGCAACCAGCGTTCAGGAACTAACCCTTTCAACGAATTCTTCACAGCTTTCTTTGGTTCTTCTTTTAAAATGCCATATACGTGCTGGAACGTTTCTTCTCCGTTCAAATCAGGAAGGGAATCAATTCGGAGTTCCACGGGTTTGCCACCATTTTTCTTGCGTTCTTTGACGACAAATTGGCTACAGCGCAATATCGCGGGACCACTGACGCCAAAGTGTGTGAAGAGCATATCCATCTGATGCGTCACCAATGTCTTGCCTTTCGTATTGTGTACAGTAACTGCGACATCCCGTAACGCGAGTCCTTGCAACTCCTTTGAACGGATAAATGGTTCTGAAGAGAGCACAGGCACTTCTGTGGGGAACAGTTCCGTCACGGTATGCCCTGCTTTTTCCGCCCAAGGGTAGCCATCACCTGTAGATCCTGTTTGGGGCACAGCTTTTCCGCCTACCGCAATGATGACGGCCTTTGACAAGATTTCTGTGCCATCTTCTAAGCGAACACCGAGGACTTTATCATCATCCATTAGCAGCTTGGAAACTTTTGTCTGGAGACGAACGTCAACATGCCAACGTTTCATTTCATTGATCAATGCATTGACGACATCCATAGCTTTATTGGACACCGGAAACATGCGACCGTGGTCTTCTTCTTTAAGTGGGACACCCAGTCCTTCGAAGAAAGAAATAATGTCTTCGTTATTAAATACGGAGAAAGGGGAGTAGAGAAAACGACCATTTCCAGGAATATGTTTGACTATTTCTTCTTGTGGCAGTCGGTTGGTTACGTTACAGCGCCCTCCGCCGGAAATCGCAAGCTTTTTTCCGAGCTTCGTACCCTTTTCAATGAGTACAACCTTTTTTTGTTCTGCTCCTGCTGCACAAGCAGCCATCAGACCAGAAGGGCCACCGCCAATAACGATTACATCAAACATACATCATTCACAATCCTTTTTTCTTTTAGTATACAGCATTGAGGTTTTCAATGAGGAGATGTAAACTGAAAGATAGACATTTTGCAGATGGGAAGATGACAATGGCAGGAAATTTGCTTAAAGGCACCATGATTTTAACGCTGGGGCTCGTGCTCTCACGAATTCTCGGCGTCTTATATGTAATTCCGTTTTATCAATTGATTGGAGAAGAGTACGTCGTTCTTTATCAGTACGCATATGTTCCTTATACAATTATGCTGGCGATTGCTGTTTCCGGCGTTCCCGTAGCTGTATCCAAGTTTGTATCCAAATATAATGCGATGGGCGATTATGCGACCGGACGCAAGCTTGTGAAATCCAGCGGACTTATCATGTTGATTACCGGTTTTGTTGGCTTTTTAGTTCTCTTCTTTTTAGCAGAACCACTTGCTCATGTAGTGATGAAAGAAAATGCAGATCCTACTAAACCAATGCCATTCACTGTAGATGATGTAGCAACGGTTATTAAATACGTCAGTTTTGCGGTTATTGTTGTGCCAGCAATGAGCTTGGTACGTGGCTTCTTTCAAGGCTACCAGCATATGACCCCAACGGCTGTCTCTCAATTAATTGAACAGATCATTCGCATTGCTGTTTTATTGGTCGGTGCATTTGTTGTTGTAAAACTCATAGGCGGGACGGAGAAGACAGCGGTCTCCTTTGCGGTATTTGCAGCGTTTATTGGCGCCATTGCGAGTATGGGTGTGCTTGCGTGGTACTGGAAAAAGCTAAAACCGGAATTTGATGCCCAAATGCATCAAACCGGAACGGTTACATCAGATCACTCATTGAAATCAATCTATAAAGAAATGCTAATTTATACAGTGCCATTCGCACTTGTAGGCGTTATTAATCCACTGTTCCAGTTTGTCGATATGATCACGTTTAACAATGCGATGGTGTCGATTGGGGTAGATGCAGCCGACTCCCAAACGCTACTCGGAATGCTGAACTTTTCGGCCCATAAACTCGTGATGATTCCGGTCATGCTTGCAATGGGGTTTGCCATGACGCTTATCCCACTTATTACAACATATTATGCGAAAGAGGACACGGCCGGACTGACACGATCACTCAATCAAACGTTCCAAGTCCTAACGTTCCTAACATTACCGGCAGCTCTAGGAATTTCCGTCCTAGCGTATGAATTTTACACGGTTTTCTATGAAGCGAGTGAAACTGGGTCCTCTATCCTGGCATTCTATGCACCTGTCGCCATGCTGTTCGCCTTGTATCCTGTGACAACTGCGATTTTACAGGGAATCGATAAGCAAAAACTCATTATTTTGAATCTAATGATTGGAATCTTGGTGAAGATGGTATTGAATGTCCCGTTGATTAAGCTCTTTGAAACGAACGGAGCGATTTTAGCGACTGCGATTGGGTATATCACCGCTATCACATTAAACTTTATTGTGATTCGCTACTACTTGGATTATCAGACAAAAATGCTCTTTAGAAGACTGTTACTCATTGTAGCGTTGACCGCTGTCATGTTGCTTCTCGCGTTTGGAGTGAAAGAAGCCTTAGAACTGTTCCTAAATCCGGACTCGAAACTCCAAGCACTCATTATTATTTTTGTATCGGCTGGTGTTGGAGCTGCGTTTTACGGGTTGGTCAGCTTGAAGCTGGGCCTTGCGCAAAAACTATTTGGTGAGCGACTCACACGTATCACACGAAAGTTGGGAATCATATAATGCGAATGGATAAATTTTTAGCCAATATGGGCTTTGGTACACGTAAAGAAGTCAAGCAGTTGATTAAGTCGAAAGCCGTCACCTTGAATGAAGAAACGGTGAAAGATAGTGGCAAACAGTTTGACCCGGAAGCGGATATTGTCCGGGTGTATCGGGATGTGGTCGCTTACAAACCATTCTTGTATTTGATGCTCAATAAGCCTTCAGGCGTGATCTCTGCTACAGAAGATTATAAAGAGAGTACGGTCATTGATTTACTCGATGCGGATGTGCGTCATTATGATTTGCATCCGGTCGGTCGTCTTGATAAAGATACAGTGGGACTGCTTCTATTAACGAACGATGGAGATTTGACACATCAACTGCTTTCTCCAAAAAAGAAAGTGCCTAAGAAATACTATGCGCATATTGAAGGGCAAGTAACCGATGCAGATGTTGCTGCTTTTGCAAAAGGCGTCACTTTAGATGACGGCTATGAGACTAAACCAGGAAAGTTGACCATTTTAGAAAGTGCCTCTGAGTCAGTCATCGAACTCGTCATTACGGAAGGGAAGTTCCACCAAGTAAAACGAATGTTCGAAGCCGTCGGAAAGAAAGTCGTTTATTTGAAACGACTGGAGATGGGAAGTTTACGACTTGATGAGTCTCTACAAGAGGGAGACTACCGGGAACTGACTCAAGAAGAACTCGAACACTTATACTAATCAAGAAAAGAGAGGCTCTCCGCAATTGGAAAGCCTCTCTTTATTCGTAGATGTCTTGCGCCTAAGATGGAATTTTAACTCGTTTGTTCGTCGTTGTCCATTTTCCTCTAACAGGGCTGATGACTAGGTCATTAAATGCAAGCACGTTCAAATCCCGTTGAATCGTGCGAGGAGTGATGCCAAATTCATCGACTAAATCTTGCGTTGTCACGGTTCCGTTCTCACGGATGAACATGTACATATCTTTAATTCGATTGAGCATCCGATCAGTAGTTGGTTTCATTCGTAACCACTCCTTCTTATCGTATCCTTGACTCGACTAGCGGACGATGCATAAAACGGTTAACTGGCTGGTTCAGACAACCCCTTTTAAAATTCTATTATTATCTGACAATTCCATTATAACGACAATAAGCATTTTTTTCTAGAAAATTTATCGAATTTACAAAACCTTTACGTCATTTCGGTGTAGAATAGAAGCATTAAACTGCGCAAGGAGGCACGATATGAACTGGCAAGAACTTGTCTTAGAACGTAAAGATGAATTGCTTCAAGAACTTCAGCAACTGATACAAATCGAAAGTGTATTGGATGAATCGAATGCGACAGAAGAGTACCCATTCGGACCAAAACCTGCAGAAGCTCTAGCCTATTTGTTACA
Organism: Chryseomicrobium palamuruense; assembly: GCF_042649045.1. Classification (NCBI taxonomy): domain Bacteria; kingdom Bacillati; phylum Bacillota; class Bacilli; order Caryophanales; family Caryophanaceae; genus Chryseomicrobium; species Chryseomicrobium palamuruense. Next base: position 28,601 of record NZ_JBHSEF010000026.1, read on the forward strand.
AAAAGGTGCTGAGCAAGGGATGAAAATCAAAAATGTGGATAACTTCGCAGGTCATATCGAGATGGGCGAAGGGAACGAACTAATCGGTATTTTAGGTCATGTAGATGTTGTGCCAGCTGGAGAAGGCTGGTCAGTTCCTCCATTCGAAGGACGCATCGTGGACTCAAAAATGATTGGTCGGGGAACGATAGATGATAAGGGACCGACAATAGCAGCATGGATGGCTATGAAACTTGTCAAAGACGCCGGTATTTCACTCGAGCGCCGCGTGCGGTTAATTATTGGAACAGACGAAGAGAGTGGCTTCCGCTGCGTACGTCGCTACTTCGAAACGGAAGAAATGCCGACACTTGGATTTGCTCCAGATGCCGACTTTCCTATTATTAATGCGGAAAAAGGCATTGCAGGCATCGAACTAAAACAACAGGCCTCTTTTGAATCAAGCAAGTTGCTTCTCTTCCAATCAGGAGAGCGCACAAACATGGTTCCTGATGAAGCCAGTGCACTGATTCAACTGCCTTTAGACGATGTAAACGAAAGTTTCCATGAATTTTTACACACCCACAAGTTGAGCGGGAAAGCACTAGATATGGATGGAAAAACGTCTCTCCTTCTTTATGGGAAATCAGCGCATGCCATGGAACCGGATCACGGAGTGAATGCAGCCATCAAGCTTGCTGAATTTTTGACGACTCTTGAACTGGACGGACAAGGAAATACCTTTATAGCAACGCTCGTCCACGCATTTGCAAGCAATTCGCGTGGAAAAGACTTTGATGGCTATTTTGCGGATGATATGTCAGGAGAAACCACGTACAATGCTGGCATTGTCCAATTTGCAAAAGAAGAAGGTTTTACAATTAAGGTGAGTATGCGCTATTCGGTCAGTTGCCCATTTGATGAAGTCATGGAACGGATTACGAACCACTTTAAGCAGCGAGATGTCGAGGTACGTGTAGCCTCAAATTCGGCGCCTCATTATGTCGACAAGTCAGATGAATTGATTCAATCGTTATCGAGGGTTTATGAACGTCAGACCGGTCACAAGGCAGAATTAGTAGCCATCGGCGGCGGGACATATGCTCGTGTTCTTAAAAAAGGGGTTGCGTTTGGCATGTTGTTCCCAGGCGAACCAGACGTTGCCCATCAAGCAGATGAATTTGTGAATATCGATAATTTGTTAAAAGCCACCGCGATTTATGCAGATGCGATTGCAGAACTTGCAGGAAAGAGGGAATAGACAATGGAAAAAGTGTTATGGAATGATCAACTAACAACGCGTGACGAAGTGAAAATCGGAATAGAAGACAGAGGTTACCAATTTGGTGATGGGATCTATGAAGTGATCAAAGTATATGGTGGAGACGTCTTTACGGCAACCGAGCATATTGACCGGTTCTATTCAAGTGCAGAAAAAATTGCTATGGCCCTTCCGTATACAAAAGATGTGCTGCATCATTTAATTCATCAGCTAATAGAAGAAAATGAACTCGAGAACGGTATCGTCTATCTTCAAGCAACACGTGGCGATTCCCCACGAAACCATCCGTATCCGAATCCAGCCGTCGAAGCTGTTTTGACCGGGTATACGCGTGAAACAAAGCGCCCACTTGCGGAGCTAGAGGCCGGAGTACCAGTTATTCTTATTGAAGACATTCGCTGGTTACGTTGTGATATTAAATCACTGAATTTACTCGGTAACGTCATGGCGAAGCAACAAGCGGTTGAAAAAGGCTGCTTTGAAGCGGTACAACACCGAGGGGATGTCATCACAGAAGGTTCTTCTTCCAATGCATTCGGAATTAAAGACGGAACGCTGTACACGCACCCAACGACAAACCTGATTCTGAACGGGATTACACGACAAGTCATTCTCGATTGTTGCAAAGAGATCGGTCTTCCTGTGGTGGAAGAAGCGTTCACTGTGGAGCAAGCGAAACAAATGGATGAATTCTTTATTTCTTCGACAGGAATTGAAGTGATGCCTGTAATCAAGTTAGATGATCATGTCGTTGGAAATGGCACTCCAGGAGAATGGACGCGCAAGCTTCAACACGCGTTTGAAGCGAAGTTGCCACGAAAACTCTATGTCTAATTTTCACTATTGTGTTGGCTTGTTCGTACCGGATGAGATAAAAGCCTATTTACGTACGATTCAAAAAGAATTAGATCTCGAAAATTATTACCGGAGGCTAACCCATGCGGATGATTTTCATATCACCTTATCGTTTATTGGTGAAATGAAGGAGGAAAATCTGCTAGCTCTTCAAAATCAACTAGCCCAACTCACATTTCCTGAGATGACATTCCGCTTGACGGATATAAAAGGCTTTGGAAGCGGACATCCTCCGCGTGTCGTTTATGCAGGCGTTGAAACGCAACCTACACTTGAAAAATTGGAGGAGGACGTGTACCGTGTGACATCACAGTATCAAGCGGACCGAAAATCACCTTTTGTACCGCATATCACGCTTGCCAAGCGGGTGAGACATGCAGATGAGGTCCAGTTCTCAGGAAAACTTGAAGGGGAGTGGACAGCTCAGGAGATGTCGCTATTTCGAGTGCATAAAGGGAAGCAACCAAGTTATGAGAGCATTGCAACGTTCGATGGTAAAGGTGAAGTGTAAATGAAATCTGTAACAGTCATTATTAATCCGGTGGCGGGGAACGGGCGGGCACTTAAAAAGTGGCAAAACCTACAACCGTCTCTACCGGAAGCAACTGTGTATTATTCAGAATACCCGCGCCATGCTGTTTCGATAGCGAAAAATCTGGTGAAAGAGAAGATCGCCAGATTAGTTATTGTCATTGGCGGCGACGGGACAGTTCATGAAGTGATTGAAGGAACAAAAGGGGCACCTTGGATAGAAGTGGTAGCTGTCTCTGCAGGAAGTGGCAATGATTTTGGTCGCACGTTCACAACGGTTGACTCCTTAGAAGATATTCAAGATTTTGTTGAGACGTCTGCACCGGTCAAACAGATGCGCATCGGACGAATGCACACTTCCCCTAAAGAAATGGTCTTTATCAATAACTCAGGATACGGATTTGATGCGAAGGTCGTCTATGAAGCGAACCAATCGATTTGGAAGAAGAGACTGAACCGTTTTGGACTAGGGAAAGTCGTCTATTATGGGCTCGTTGTGAGGGAATTGGTCACGTACCAGCCGACTTCGTTACAGTTGAAAGTCGACGATGAGAATCATACATTTCACGATGTATGGTTCGTTGTCGTCTGTAACCAAGCGTATTTTGGTGGAGGTATGAAAATATCGCCTCATTCCAATCCGGAAGACGATTTCCTGGAGGCTACGGTTGTCTCGGGCATTTCCCGGTGGAAATTACTTGTGTTATTTGGTACGGTTTTCTTAGGCTGGCATACGAAGCTTGCGGCTGTAAAGCAGTTTTCAGGAACTCGATTTGAATTAACGACAAGTGCGCCGCTCATTGGACATGCTGATGGAGAATACTCCGGTCAGTTACTGCCAGGTGACGTGGCGGTTGCGACTTTATATCAAGAAACATGGGCCATGCCCATTCAGTCAGAAAGGTGAACTACTATGCGTTTACGTAACAAACCATGGGCTCAAGAGTATATCCAAGCCCATCCGGAAGTGGTCATTGCCAACCCGGAAGCACGAAAAGGAAAGTGGCACGAAGAATTTGGGAATTCGAATCCTGTACACGTCGAAGTCGGCACGGGGAAAGGCCAATTCGTGATTGGTATGGCCCAACAAAATCCACACATCAACTATATCGGTATCGAATTATATGATTCCGTAATCGTAGTCGCACTCGAGAAAGTGTTGGAGCAGGAAGCACTTCCGAACTTGCGTTTGTTGAATGTGAATGGAAAAGATTTGACGGAGTACTTTGAGAAGGGCGATATCCATCAAGTCTATTTGAATTTCTCAGATCCTTGGCCTAAGACACGTCATGCAAAACGCCGTTTAACGCATGCGAATTTCTTAACATTATATCGTGATTTAATGCCAGAAGGTGGAGAGGTCCACTTTAAGACGGATAATCGAGGACTTTTTGAATACTCATTGATAAGCACGACAGATTTTGGTATGCAGTTGAAGCTCGTTTCATTAGATCTTCATGCAGAAGAACCAGAGGAAAATGTGCGTACGGAATATGAGGAAAAGTTTGCTGCGAAAGGGCAGCCGATCTATCGGTTAGAAGCCAAATTTAAATAGGGGTGAAGGAATGGACACGTATCAATTTGGGGATTTTTCATTTACTTGGTTAAAAGGAGGAACGACGAACATGGACGGGGGTGCCATGTTCGGTGTCGTCCCAAAAGCACTATGGTCAAAGCGCTACCCTGTGAACGACAACAACCAGATCGAGTTACCATGTGACCCTCTGCTGATTCAAACAAATGGTCACAACATCTTGCTTGAATCCGGACTGAATTTTGGAAAGTTTGATGACAAGAAGAAGCGGAACTACGGCATCACCGATGAGTCTCGAGTCGAGGCACAGCTTGGGGAACTTGGATTAACCGCAGCGGATATCGATATAATTATGATGACACATCTGCATTTTGATCACGCTTCCGGACTGACGACATTAGAACAAGATGGATCGTATTCATCGACATTCCCAAATGCCAAGATTTTTGTATCGGAAGTGGAATGGAACGAAATGAAGAATCCAAACATTCGCTCTCGCAATACATATTGGAAAGAAAACTGGCAGCCAATCGAAGGACAAGTGGTACCATTCACGGACTCGTCCGAAGTGATTCCTGGGATTGAAATGATTCATACTGGAGGCCACAGCAATGGCCACAGTATTGTGAAAATGGAGCAAAATGGTGAAACAATTATCCATTTTGCGGATTTGATGCCGACACATGCTCACCAAAGTCCGTTATGGGTGCTTGCGTATGACGATTACCCCATGACATCTGTCTTTACAAAAGACAAGTGGGTGCCGGAGCTACTTGAGAACGGCTACTGGGCAAGCTTCTATCACGATACATTTTACCGACTAGTGAAATGGTCGAAGGACGGGAAAGAGATTGTGGAGAGCGTGAAGCGCACGACTTAGATACATGAGTTCGAGTAAATAGTTTTAACATACTCCAGATGTTTTTATAACTATGTGATGATATAAAAGAATACGGTTGGATTGTGCAAATAGAGACGCACAATCTAATCGTATTCATTTTTTGTTGGCTAATATATCTTCCGGAGTGCAAAGCTACTTGGTAAAAGCATTATAGGGAAGTGTGCATCCATCCCACATTTATCAGTAGCACGAATTGTCGTGGGAAGAGATCTTAGAGTATTCTATATCTGGAAAGTTTCGCGTACACCAGTTGGCTTGATATTCGCACTAGTGAAGCTAGTATTCGCACCAGACAAGACGTTTTTCGCACCAGTCAACCAATTCAGCTAAGCTGCAGCTAAAATCGAAGCTTATTTAAAGGCGGAAACGCTCGTATATTTTCCAACGACATTCCCAAAGACAGTCTGCGAGATATTCGACGAGATACCCACGAATACAGTCCGCGAAAAACCCACGAATACAGACCTCGAAAAACCTACCAAAAAAGCCACAACCACCTAAGTGGTTGTGACTCCAAAATTCGCTTTTATGCCAACTGCTTAATCTCTAAAATCGTACCTGTCTTCGCATCCGCAGAGAACTCAAAGTTTTCTGTCACACCGTTTTTCATGCGGGAGATGCCGCCTTTAAAGACTTCCGTTTCGATTACACCGACATGAAACGGTTCGGTTTTCATATACACCCAAGATCCATCAATGGGGCCTTCTTTTTTAAATTCTGCCTTCACTTGCTCCAGGACCTGGTCCGCTGTCACACTGGGAATATACTTTGAAGCAGCCTGTGCTGCGACCACGCCAATCACTACGCCAGTTCCTAATCCCATCATATAATCACGAATTTTCATAGTCATATCCTCCTCGACAATCTGTTTATGGGTACAGTATATACTTTATTCACATGAATAAGAAACGAAAGCTATCTCAGGGCATTTCGGAATTCGAAAGAAACGATGGAATTTTCACGGTACATCCACTACAATAAAAGAAGAATGGTTGTGGAAGGGGAAATTGTCGTGAATGAACAAACACTTGAACTTTTTAAAACATTAACAGAGCTTCCGGGTACACCTGGAAATGAGCATCAGGTACGTAAATTTGTACGCTCTGAGCTTGAAAAATATGCAGACGATGTGATTCAAGATAACTTAGGCGGCATCTTCGGCGTGAAGAAAGGTCCGGAAAATAGCCCAAAGATTCTTGTCGCAGGTCATATGGATGAAGTAGGCTTTATGGTATCGTCCATCACAGAAAACGGTATGATTCGTTTCCAACCACTTGGGGGTTGGTGGAATCAAGTGATGCTCGCGCAACGCGTAGAGATTGTGACGCGTGAAAAAACAATTCCGGGTGTCATCGGATCGATTCCACCTCATTTATTAAGTGAAGAAGTACGTAACAAGCCGATGGATATTAAAAATATGTTGATTGATGTCGGTGCAGATGACAAAGCAGACGTGGCTTCAATGGGTATCCGACCAGGAGATCAAATCGTCCCAGTGTGTCCGTTTACTCCGATGGCTAACCCGAAAAAAATTATGGCGAAAGCTTGGGATAACCGGTACGGAGTAGGTCTTGCGATTGAATTATTGAAAGAGCTGAAAGACGAGCAGCTACCGAACCAGTTGTTTTCTGGAGCAAATGTGATGGAAGAAGTTGGCCTGCGTGGTGCACAGGCTTCTGCAACGATGATTAAACCGGATCTCTTCTTTGCACTAGATGCAAGCCCAGCCAATGATGCGTCAGGTAATAAAAATGAATTTGGGCAACTTGGTAAAGGCACATTGTTACGAATTCTTGACCGCTCGATGGTGACACACCGCGGCATGCGCGAGTTTGTCCTCGATACTGCGGAAACGCATAAGATCCCGTATCAATACTTTATTTCCCAAGGTGGAACGGACGCAGGACGTGTCCATACAGCAAATGAAGGTGTGCCAAGTGCGGTAATCGGGATTTGTTCACGTTACATTCACACGGCAGCTTCGATTATTCATACAGATGACTATGCAGCAGCAAAAGAACTTCTCGTGAAGCTCGTAAAATCAGCAGATGCCACGACTTTAAAAACAATTAAAGAAAACGTCTAAGTGTCCTTCGGGGCACTTTCTTTTTGGAGGAATCTTATGAAAATTGTCATTGGGACGACTAATAAAGCAAAGATAAGTGCAGTCCGTGAAGCTTTTCTGAAAGTAGGGATTATGGCGGAATTTCACGGAGTAGAAGCGAATTCCCTCGTATCGGCACAGCCATTGAACGATGAAGAGACCGTAAAAGGCGCAATCAATCGTGCAAAAGATACCTTGAAGAAAGAACAAGGAGACTTAGGGATTGGCTTAGAAGGCGGCGTCAAATGGGTGAATGAAACGCTCTACTTATGTAACTGGGGAGCCATGGTAACTCGCAGCGGACACCTGTATACAGCTACTGGTGCGGGCCTTCCACTTCCGCCAGAGATTGAGATGGGCATAAAAAAAGGTCACGAACTGGGACCGCTGATGGATGTCTATACGAATCAAAAGGGAATCCGGCATCACGAAGGGGCGATTGGTATTTTTACAAATGGACTCATTACCCGCAGTGATATGTTCGAACATGTGGTCATTCAGTTAATTGGCCAGTGGCAGCGTGAAAATTCAGTTGTTTGATTGTTTGGACTGTGTTCGTTACAATAGAAGGCAGGGAATTTTTGATTGGAGGAAAAGAAATGTTGAAAAGAAGGTGGCAATCATTCCTTGCCCCAGTAGCAGCCCTGTTCCTATTAACGGCATGTTCATCACCGGAAGAGCAAGCGGCGGAAGGTGTGCGTGCTGCAGTTGAGCACATTGAAAATGAACCAGAGTCGCCGAATGAAAAAGTAGGAGAGCAATCCATTTTCTTGCCAAGCGGTTTTTCAGTAGAAGCAGGCAGTGAAGCACCGAATTTCTTACTCCAAAAAGGCAATGACACGTACGTGCTATTTATAAATGAAAATGAACCGGCGACAAGCCGTCTATATTATGATTTACTCGTTTCCGATCCATCGAAGACGATTATCGAAGAACAGACAAATGAACTGAGTGATCAGTTCGCCTTTGCAGCTGTTGTGAAGCATGCAAAAGACCAATTTGAATTGATTGTCAGTCGCGGAGGCGTCAAATTATCTACCGTTACAGACGATTCACGCATTAATCAAAAATTACAAGATATGATGACGATTGTTCACTCGTATCAAACTGAGGAGGATACCCCATGATCACATTGCAATCCAAAGAACAATTTGAGGATTTAAAAAAAGGGAACACGGTCTTTTTGTTTACAGCTGGCTGGTGTCCAGATTGTACTTTTATCGACCCCTTCATGCCGGAAGTCGAAGAGAAGTTTTCAAGCTTTACGTTTGTTTCCGTTGACCGTGACGAATTTATCGACATCTGCCAAGAGATGGATGTATTCGGGATTCCAAGCTTCATCGTCTTTGAACAAGGCAAAGAAACGAAACGCTTTGTCAGCAAAGACCGTAAGACGCAACAACAAATTGAAGAATTTTTAGACGGTTCACTTGCGTGAGCCTTTTCTATTTGAATGAAAGAAGGAGGAGCTGAATTGAAGCCACTTGAATTGATTGCTCGCTTAAAAACAGCTTTACCTGAAGAAACCTATCACTACTCCTACAATCGGGAAACGAATATTCTAAAACTTACGCATATATCGCTTAACCGAAAACTAGACTTATCTTTAGGGCCTGTCATTGCGAAATATGGGAAAAAAAATCAAGTAGCGATTGATGAAGTCGTTTATATGATTCGAGAGACGTTTGAAGCGATGGAAGCGGAAGCAAAGCAAGAGATTTTTGATAAAAAATCTATTTTTCCAATAATCCGGTCGACATCCTTTGCCAAAGAATCAAAGCAAAAAATTCCATTCATCACAAAAGAACATACAGCTGAGACACGTGTCTACTACGCGCTTGACCTAGGCACGACCTACCGTCTTATTGATGATGACATCTTACAGAAGCTCAACATGTCTGAACAAGAGGTCAAGGAATCCGCATTATTTCAATTGCGTAAGTTGCCTACTACCTTTAAAATAGACGAAGTTGCAGGTAATCAATTTTATTTCTTTAACGCAAATGATGGCTACGATGCGAGCCGTATTTTAAATGATAAATTGTTACAAGAAATGAAAGCCAAGATTCAAGGAGAAATGACAGTTTCCGTTCCGCACCAAGACGTCCTTATCATCGGCGATATTCGTAACGACCAAGGGTATGATATTTTGGCGCAAATGACGATGCATTTCTTTACGGTTGGGATTGTACCGATTACATCGCTCTCTTTTTTATATGAAGAAGGCGAGCTTGAACCGATTTTTATTCTCGGGAAAAATGCGATTCAAAAGGAGAACAACTAAATGCGCGTGTTTTACAATACGAAAGGAATTGGAGATGTTCTGCTTGTAGAACTATCTCATTCAACCCCAAAAGAAGTAACAACCGAACGCTTTGGGGATATTACCCTCATTTCCGATGCAGAAACGAAAGAAGCATTGGCTCTTAATATGTTCTGCTTCTCAAACTACGAAAAATTGCCAAGTACAGGCATCGTCGAAGTGACACCAGAATTAGTGGACAAGTTGCAATCAATTGTCGACCGCAGCGACGTACCACTCGAACTGAATGTCGACTTCTCACCCAAATTTGTTGTCGGGTATGTGAAAGAGCTAACTGCTCACCCGGATGCGGATAAATTGCGCGTCGCAACGGTGGATATAGGAAGCAAAGAGTTACAAATCGTTTGTGGGGCTCCGAATATTGAACAAGGTCAATCTGTGATTGTTGCGAAAGTCGGGGCTGTGATGCCATCTGGATTAGAAATCAAAGATGCCGTTCTGCGCGGCGTGCCGTCTTCTGGCATGATTTGTTCAGCGAAGGAACTTGATCTTCCGAACGCCCCACAGGAAAAAGGAATTTTAGTCGTTGACGGTGGCTATGCTCCTGGCACACCTCTTGAAGCTCTTTCGATTGAATTATAAGACCTACGAACCAGATAGTGACGCTCACTATCTGGCTTTTTTATGTGGAATGCACCATCTATTGAAATTCCTACAGACGAAGGCGTAGATTCTTGATAAAATGGAAGGATAGAAAGGATGAAATCGTCCATGGAATGGTTAAAACGTATATTCCGTCAAGAAGAAGAACCAGAGGGTCACGTAGAGGAATATGTGGAGCTACCACAGACTGCTAAAAAACCACCTTTTCGTTTTCCTCTCATTTCTGACGAAGAAAAAGCATACTTGTTGCAATCGACACACCAGTCGGTTGATCAATCTTACATAGCACCATCAAAATCAACAGCAGCGTATAAAGAAGAAACGTACTTCAAGCCTCCTCGTGTCTATTCCGAACCCATACGCCAAGAAGTAAAACCAGTCACCAAATCAATAGCTTCACCGAATTCGCGAAAACGATATGTACCAAGTGTCGTACCCTCACCTGTATACGGCTTGAAGCCAGAAGCAGCAACGTTGACGGGACCTACTCGCACGATGCGAACGTCTCACTATGATTGGTCGGAAGCGCAAAAGCAAGAAGTGCAAGAGCAAGTAGTGGAAGAACAACAAGTTCAGCCACCAGCTGAAGAGCAATTAGCTACTCCAGAACCTGCCATTTACAAAGAGGCTCAACTAGACGATGCGTGGATCAATCCGGTTGTGATGGATGTAACACAAACGAATCTTCCGGAAGAGCCAGCGATTGAGAAAGAAGATGTAGTTGAGAAGATTGAAGAACCAATTGTTGAGGGACCAAAACTGGAAGAGCCAAAAGAAAAAATCAAACCATTTAACGTGATGATGCTTTCGTCTGATAAGAAAAAATGGAATGAAAAGCAACAACAAAATTCGATTGTAGAAGAACCACCTACAGAACAACTGAAATCAAAAGAAGGGTCACCTAGAACGGAAGCAGTGACAGTAGCTCCAGTAAGAAGCTATGCGATGCCAAACGCCAACTTCTTACACACACCTGATCATCAGCACGATGATTATGAATGGATGCAGCAACAAGCTGATCATCTTGTGGAAGCCCTTGCGCACTTCCAGATTCAAGCGGAAATCGTGGATATTGTTCAAGGACCTGCAGTGACTCAGTTTGAATTAACCGTCGGCCAAGGAACAAAAGTCAGTAAGATTCGCAATCTGACGGATGATTTGAAACTCGCGCTCGCTGCGAAAGACATTCGTATCCAGGCACCTATTCCAGGTCGCCGTTCGATTGGGATTGAAATTCCAAACCGGAAGTCACGAGCAGTCCAACTCGCAGAAGTAGTGGAATCGGCTGCGTTTAAGCAAGCAGAGTCCCCTCTTGAAGTGGCAATGGGCTTAGATCTCCATGGACAGCCTGTCACAATGGATCTTCGCAAGATGCCCCACGGATTAATTGCAGGAGCAACCGGCTCTGGGAAATCGGTCTTTATCAATTCTTTACTGATCAGTTTACTGTATAAAGCTTCTCCATCGGATTTGAAATTGTTACTCATTGATCCGAAAATGGTAGAGCTTGCCCCTTTTAATCACATTCCGCATTTAATTAGTCCGGTAATTACGGACGTCAAAGCGGCCTCTGCTTCATTAAAGTGGGCAGTAGAGGAAATGGAACGTCGTTATCAGTTATTTGCACATACAGGCGTTCGAGATATTAACCGCTTTAATCAGCAGGCGATGCAAGCAGGGGAGTACAACAAAAAACTTCCGTTCATCGTTATTGTCATTGATGAGTTAGCCGATATGATGATGGCGGCTCCACAAGACGTGGAAGATGCCATCTGTCGCATTGCGCAAAAAGCACGTGCGTGTGGAATTCATTTGGTGCTCGCTACTCAGCGACCATCGGTGGACGTTATTACAGGCCTCATCAAATCGAATGTGCCCACACGAATTGCCTTTGCTGTATCTTCTCAAATCGATTCGCGGACTATTCTCGATCAGCAAGGGGCCGAGCGCTTACTTGGAAAAGGAGACATGCTCTATCTGGGTAGCGGGATGGCTAGTCCGGTCCGGATTCAAGGTACCTATGTTTCCGATGAAGAAATTGACCGCATTATCGATCATGCGCGTGCGCAAGGAGAACCGGACTATATCTTTAAACAAGAAGACCTCATTGTCCGCGCAGTCGAAATTGAAGAACAAGATGAATTATTTGAAGAAGCTTGTCGCTTTATTATCGAACATGGCGCAGCGTCTACTTCGCTGTTGCAGAGAAAGTTTCATTTAGGCTATAATCGAGCAGCACGCCTGATGGATGCGATGGAACAAGCAGGCATTATCACATCCCAAAACGGCAGTAAACCACGTGAAGTATTAGTTACTGAAGATTTTTTACAGGAAATATTGTAAGCATAAGTTGAGGGGGATATGAGATGACAAGCTACCATTTTACAGGAATCAAAGGATCTGGAATGAGTTCACTTGCTCAGATCTTGCATGACGTAGGTCACCAGGTTCAAGGTTCAGATAAAGCCGAGTATTTCTTTACAGAAAAACCTCTTCATGAACGAGGCATACAAGTGTATGAGTTTGGTCAATCCAAATTAGAACCGGGCATGGTAGTGATTGCAGGGAATGCATATCCAGACACCCATCCAGAACTTGAAGAAGCACGGACACTCGGGCTCGAAATTATTCGTTACCATACGTTCTTAGGAGATTATATGAACCACTTTACATCGGTAGCTGTGACTGGTGCGCATGGGAAAACTTCTACTACAGGACTTTTATCGCATGTGTTGAATGTGTATTCGCCGACATCGTATTTAATTGGAGATGGAACAGGAAGTGGGATCGTCAATGCAGAGAACTTTGTGTTTGAAGCGTGTGAGTACCGACGCCACTTCCTGGCTTATCACCCGGATTATGCCGTAATGACGAATATTGATTTTGATCATCCTGATTACTTTACAAGCAAAGAAGATGTATTCCAAGCCTTCCAAGAGATGGCGAGTCAAGTGAAAAAAGCAATCTTTGCATGTGGAGATGATGAGGATCTGCAGCGCATTACCGCTACGGTTCCTGTGATCTATTATGGTCTAGATAAAGGAAACGATTTTCAAGCGACAAATATAGAAAAAACAACAGAAGGTACATCTTTTGACGTATTGATTCGGGAAGAATTTTATCATCGGTTCCATATTCCGATGTACGGAGACCATACGATTCAAAATGCACTAGCCGTGATTGGGCTTTGCCATTTTGAAAACATTCCAGCAGAAGCGGTTGCAGAAGGTCTTAGCTCATTCGGTGGCGTAAAACGACGGTTTACGGAAACAGTTATTGGTTCGCGTGTCCTTATTGACGATTATGCGCACCATCCTACTGAAATTAAGGCAACCATTCAGTCGGCTCGACAAAAATATCCGGAGAAAGAAGTTGTTGCCGTTTTCCAACCGCATACATTCTCACGTACGGCGAAGTTCTTAGGCGAGTTTGCGGATGCTCTGTCGCAAGCGGATACGGTGTATCTCTGTGAGATTTTTGCCTCTGCTCGAGAGACACAAGGAAAGTTAACTATTGCTGACTTACAATCCATTATCAAAGGAAGCACTATCATACAAGAAGAGGATGTCACCCCCCTTTTACAACATGAAAACGCCGTCTATCTGTTCATGGGAGCAGGAGACGTTCAGAAATTCCAACAATCGTTTGAAACACATTTATAAGATGGAAACTGCGCCTTTGGTGCGGTTTTCTTTTTGTTTTCCTTGCAGGAAATTCAAAAGAAAGGGAGAATAGGAATATAGGAGTACATGCGTTTAGTTTTTTTTGAGCAGGGTATAGCTAAACTAGCGATGCTTCATCTATTTAAAGGAGGAAACCACATGGAGAATTTACTCTACATAGCTGCCATCATTGCGGCAGTTGGCTTTTTGATTCTCTGTATCAGTCTCGCTGTTACTTTCTTCTCCGTGAAGAAAACATTAGCAAATGTAGCTGTCACAGTAGAACATCTCGATTCAAACTTACAAGATATGACGAAAGAAACAGCTCTCCTTTTACACAAAACCAATGCGTTAACTGAGGATATCCAATATAAATCTTCTCAGCTAAACGGTCTTGTCACTTCTGTGAAAGGGTTTGGTGATACGGTGAACCAGTTTAACCATTCGATGCAACGTATCACGAGCTCAGTTACAAATGAAGTAGAACGTAACGAAGACAAGATTGCACAAGTTGTTCAGTGGAGCAATGTCGTACTCAGCATTCGCGACCAGTGGAAAGAACGTAAATCATTAGAAGAAGCTGGTTACTACACGTACAAAGCGAAACAAACGAAACAAGAAGACCCGAACTACCGATCAACATTATAAGAGGAGGAAACAACATGTCAAACTACTCAAATAAACCAAATTACGGTGAAAGCCGCAAAAACAATACGGAATACTATGATCACGAGGCTTCTTATGCTACACAAGGCGAAACATTTTACGCACCACAAAATTATACGTCTCAACATGATATCTACAGAGAAGATTCTGCAGGAAAAGACTTCTTATTAGGAGCTATCGTTGGGGGAATTATTGGTGCAGCGACAGCGTTGTTACTTGCTCCAAAAACAGGTACGGAGTTACGTGGAACAATTTCTGAACAAGCGACAACATTAAAAGACAAGTCTTCTGATCTTTCCCAAGCTGCGAAAACAAAAACTACGGATTTCTCGAAAAAAGTCTCTGAGCAATCCAACCAGCTGTTAAGCAAAGTAAAGAAAAATCAAACACCTCCAATGGATGATGGAACAGCCTCTTCAGAAGGTGAAGAAGAAATCGATGTCATTGGCACAGTTTCAAACACTATAGATGAGTCAGACACCTCAGATACAGTCGTAGGAGAAGCTTTCTCTGATGCAATTGCTGAGAAAAAAGAAGATGACTCAAACGACAACAAATTAAACTAATCTGGGATTTGAAACAGCGAAGCTGCAGTAAAGGGCTCCGCTGTTTTTTTTTAGTATGAAATACTTTTTTGAAACAACCTTGAATTCCGTTAGTTAAACCTTGCTAATTCTAGCTTTGTAAACTTGTTTTTTACCATTTAAAACTTCAATGAGTTGAAGCGCTAAATTATTTTTCGTGACAAGTCCGACATCATTCCTTATAATAGACAGTATCTCGAAAATACAATACAATTTTCAGAAATTCCAAGCGACATAGGAGAGGAGCCTTATCATGAGTCAATCAGAACTAGAAACGTTAAGAGGCCGCGTAGATGAACTGAATAGTGAAATTTTGAAACTAATCAATGAACGTGCGGTTGTCGTACAAGAAATAGGACGCGTCAAAGAAAAGTCAGGTGTCAATCGTTACGATCCTCTTCGTGAACGCACGATGCTAGATCTTTTAAAAGAATCCAATCATGGTCCACTTCCTCAATCAACAGTGGAACATATTTTCAAAGAGATTTTTAAAACAGCACTTGAACTACAAGTGGATGATCAAAAGAAAGCTCTACTTGTCTCACGTAAGAAAAAAGCAGAAGATACTATTGTGACTGTGAACGGCGAGCCAATTGGACAAGGGAAGCCATCATTTGTGTTCGGTCCTTGTGCAGTAGAATCGTATACGCAAGTGGCAGAAGTCGCTGCTTCTATGCAGTCTAAAGGATTGAAGCTTATCCGCGGTGGAGCATACAAACCACGTACATCTCCTTACGATTTCCAAGGCTTAGGATTAGAAGGTTTGAAAATCTTAAAACAAATCTCAAAAGAATATAACTTAGGTGTCGTTTCTGAAATCGTGACACCAGGTCACTTAGAAGAAGCACTTGAATATATCGATGTCATTCAAGTCGGTGCACGGAACATGCAAAACTTCGAGTTACTTAAAGCAGTAGGTTCTGTGAATAAGCCAGTCTTACTTAAGCGCGGAATTTCTGCCACACTTGATGAGTTTGTACATGCGGCAGAGTACATCATGTCTCAAGGTAATGATCAAATCATTCTATGTGAACGAGGAATTCGCACATATGAGAAAGCAACACGTAACACGTTGGATATCTCAGCTGTACCAATTTTAAAACAAGAAACACATTTACCTGTCTTTGTAGATGTTACGCATTCGACTGGACGCCGTGATATCTTGCTTCCAGCTGCGAAAGCCGCACTAGCGATTGGGGCGGATGGTGTCATGGCAGAAGTGCATCCGGATCCAGCTGTTGCCTTATCAGATCAAGCGCAGCAAATGAACTTAAAGCAGTTTGATGAGTTTTACGAGTCCATCCAAAAATTCATGAATACTCACCATATTCACGCGTAATGGAAAGCACCCTGAGGGGTGCTTTTTCAATGGAGTTAAATGGTAATGATTTACTTTCAAAAATGGCCATGAAATAATAATTCAATCAAGAAAAAGTAGTGTATACTAAATGAAACAACCGTATTGTGGAGGGGAAAAACTATGACTGTCACCATTTATGATGTCGCACGCGAAGCCAATGTATCGATGGCAACGGTTTCACGTGTTGTCAATGGAAATCAAAACGTCAAACCTGCAACAAGGCAAAAAGTATTAGCGGTCATTGAACGCTTAGACTATCGTCCTAATGCCGTCGCCAGAGGATTGGCAAGCAAAAAGACGAAAACTGTTGGCGTCATCATTCCGGATATTTCGAATGTTTTTTATGCAGAGCTAGTTCGCGGAATTGAAGACATTGCAACGATGTATCGATACAATATCATTTTAACGAATTCCGACCAACAACCGATGAAAGAAGCCCAACTTCTTTCGACACTCCTTAGTAAACAAGTGGATGGCGTCGTGCTCATGAGTGATCAGTTGTCCGAGGAACTGCGTGAAGAAATGAAGCGTTCTTCTATTCCGATTGTGCTTGCAGGAACGTTGGATCAAACATCGGATACACCTTCTGTGAATATTGAATACCATGAAGCAGCCGTAGAAGCAGTGGAACGATTGATTCGCAATGGTCACACGCGTATTGCCTATGTGACAGGGTCGCTGAAATCGTCGATTAACCGCCTTCACAAGTTGACGGGTTACGAAAAAGCGTTAGATGCAGCGAATATCGAAATCGATTCTGATTTAGTTGTTGAAGTTAACAATACGTATGAAGAAGGAATTCGCGCGTTCGAGCAACTTCAATCGTTGAAACAACCCCCAACTGCTTATTTTGCGGGGAATGATGAAATTGCTATTGGTATTTTACAAGGGGCAAAAGATGCAGACTTAGATGTACCAGGGGATATTGAAATCATTAGTTTCGAAGATTCGAAGCTAACCCGTATGGTTCGTCCACAGTTGACAAGTATTGCCATGCCTCTTTATGACATTGGTGCGGTTTCCATGCGTCTCTTAACGAAGTTTATGAACAATGAAAAAGTTGAAGACAACTCTGTCATTCTTCCGTATCGTCTAGAAGAACGACAATCCGTCAAACAATAAACAAGCAGCACTTCTCCAAAGTGGGGAAGTGCTGCTTTTATTCGGTCGTCGATAATTTACGTTCATTTCGAATAATGTACAATGCTTTTTCAAGCATTTGATGGTTCTTTTCTTCTATTTCTCCTTTACGAGGAATTGCTTCATAGAGAGGAGAGGGATCTTCCCATGTAGGAATAAGTGGAACAGGGCTCTCTTCTTGCCAAGATGCAAGCCATTCTTCAGGAAGTTTTCCTGTTGGAGCAGGTTGTTTGGTCATCTCCATCCAGATAAGTGACCACGCACGAGGAACGACGCGCCAAATGTCATAACCACCACCACCTACAGCAATCCACTTGCCATCACAATACTCATGGGCAAGTTCATGGGCAAGTTTCGGGATCTCTCTGTAAATTTCTATCGTGCCATATAAGTGCGTCAGTGGATCAAAATAATGGGCATCTACTCCATTTTGAGTCAGAATCACATCCGGTTTGAAATGCTCAATAATCTCCCGGAAGGCTGTTCTATAGATTTCTAAAAACGATTTGTCTTCTGTAAACGCATCGATGGGAAAATTGAAGGCAGTCCCATAACCTTCACCCGAGCCGCGCTCTGTAATATTTCCGGTCCCAGGGAACAAATACCGACCCGTTTCATGAATAGAAATGGTACAGACATTTGGGTCATCATAAAAACACCACTGTACACCGTCTCCATGGTGCGCATCAGTATCGATATAAAGGACGCGCGCATTATATTTTTTCTGCATATACCGAATCGCTACCGAACTATCATTGTAGACACAAAATCCAGAGGCTTTTCCTCGGAAGCCGTGATGTAGACCACCCCCGAGGTTTAAAGCGTGCTGCGCTTTCCCTTCCATGACATAATCCACCGCCGTCAAGGTACTACCTACAAGGCGAGCGCTCGCTAAATGCATATCGACAAAGAGTGGGGTATCTTCGGTGCCTATCCCGTATGGCTCAAATTCCTCCGGATTACATTCCGGAAGGCTGGCTCGTTTCACTGCATCTATGTATCGTTCATCATGTGCCAGTGCCAGTTCTTCATCTGTTGCCAGACGAGGAGATACGATTTGGTTATCTGAAAGCGCATTCATTTTTCTGAGTAAATCGACCGTTAAGGTCAATCGTTTTTGGTTGAAGGGATGTGTCTCGGAAAATTTGTAGCCTAGCTGATCTTCCGAGTAGATAAACACCGCTTCTACAGGTTCGGCTGGCTTGGCCATAACACTTCAAACCCTTCCTTTTCAAGTGCCGAGACCAGTTTGAGTGGATTGATGGTTTTAACACGAATGACCAGTACTTTGTAGGTCTCATCTCTTTTATCTGGATAAACTAAGACAGACAGTACGTTAATTTTAAATTCGTAGAACACTTTGGACACTTCAAACAAGACACCTGATTTATTTGGTACGCGAATCTCTAATTGAGACCCTGGTTGATGAACTCCTGTGAGCTCGATAAATTTATATAGCATATCGGATTCCGTAATCATGCCTACCAGTTTGCCCTTGCTGACAATAGGGAGACAGCCAATACGATTGTCGTAAAAAATGGTGGCTGTTTCCTCTACAAAGTCGAGGGGGTGACCAGTTATCGGATTCCGCGTCATGATTTTTTCAATGGGAGTTTCTAAAATGGAATGGTCATCACTTTCCAACAAATTTGAAGGCGTCGCTTGTTTGATATCGCGATCTGTAATGACACCAACCACTTGACGTTCTTCGTTAATGACAGCAATGTGACGAATCTGCTTTTCACGGAGCGTAGCCGCCGCTTTTTTTAACGTTTGATGCGGATAAAGCGTTGCTACGTCTTGATTCATAATTTCTTCAATCAGCAAAATGATTCCCTCCTAATACATAAAGCGGTTCATAAAACGAAGTTGGTCAAACTTTTGAACGGACTCTGCGTCTATTCGCGTGCCAATCCGTGCCATCAAGCAGTTAGCAGGGTGCGAACTAATTTCGGGGTCATCGGTTGCGTAGTATTCAAGTCCGCCGGCATTCATCATTTTTTCCATCACTTTGCGGTATTCCCATACATTAAGGCCTGTTCCTTTTAAGTCCCAATGCCAATAATATTCGGTCGTAATGATGATGTAATCATTCATCGCATCATCCATCATAGAAACTTTGAGTAAACTTTTTCCGACGCCGCTACCTCGGTACTTTGGAATGACTTCAATAGCTCCCAGTTCAATCAAGTTTTCCATATTTCCTTTTGACCATCGTTCAAGAGGGTCGGGATATAAGAACGTCGTATAACCAACAATCGTCGTTTGGTCTCGGACAATAATTAAGCGTCCTTCAGGTAATTTTGCAATCTCGATAATGGCTTTATGTTGCTGTTCTGGAACACGGAAGGCTTTTAAATCTTCATGGAAATGCAAATTTGCGATTTCTTTACTTGGAACCGGTCCTTCGACAATCACGGTTCCATGTTTCGTCTTCACTTCAATTGCATTGTAGGTCTTCTTGTGAATCACACCGACACCACCTTCGTTAGTCTATCCTACATTATACCTTAAACAACAGATAATGTGTGCGCTTTCATAAAACATTCAGAATAGTTGTACAAACGAAATGACTTTCGGTAAAATAAGGGGGTGAATACATAGAAAGGGTGATTGGATGAAGATCGAAACTTTACCAGCAGCACAAGGAGATTATAATTTACATGATTACGAAGCATTCTCAAAAGATTTTTCTTGGGATCAAGCATCGGAAGTGTTTGATTGGCACAAAACCGGAAAGGTGAATATGGTACACGAAGCGATTGATCGCCATGCCCACTCCGATCGGAAAAATAAAGTAGCACTGTATTATCAAGATGGTACGCGTAAAGAGAGCTATACATTTTATGAGATGATGCGCAATGTGAACCGCGCAGCGAATGTGCTCTCTAAGCATTCAACCTTAACGAAAGGGGACCGGATGTTTATTTTCATGCCGCGTTCGCCAGAGTTATACTTCGCCCTACTCGGTGCTCTAAAAATGGGTGCTATTGTTGGTCCACTATTTGAAGCATTTATGGAAGGTGCGGTATTCGACCGATTAGAAGACAGTGAAGCAAAAGTATTGGTAACGACACCAGAACTGCTGTCTCGGGTTCCTGTGGATAAACTACCTAAGCTTGAGACGATTTTCTTAGTGGGTGAACATACACACTACGATGATAAATATGTCGATTTCACTTCACAGCACAAAGAAGCGAGTGACAAGTTTGAAACGGTTTGGTTAGACAAAGAAGATGGTCTGGTTCTTCACTACACGTCCGGTTCAACAGGAAAACCAAAAGGAATTCTTCATGTTCACGGCGCGATGGTCCAGCACTATCACACGATGAAGTGGGTTATGGACATTCGTGAAAATGATATCTATTGGTGTACAGCCGATCCAGGTTGGGTGACAGGTACTGTATACGGTGTATTCGGACCCTGGCTCACAGGAACGACATCTTTAATTCTAGGTGGCCGCTTCTCTCCAGAAGCTTGGTATAAAGCAATCCAAGATTATGGCGTCACAGTTTGGTATAGTGCACCAACAGCATTCCGTATGTTAATGGGAGCTGGAGACAATCTAGTAAAAGAATTCGATATGTCAGCGCTACGTCATATCTTATCTGTTGGTGAACCTCTCAATCCGGAGGTCGTCAAGTGGGGGATGCAAGTCTTTAATATGCGCATTCATGATACATGGTGGATGACAGAGACAGGTGGACAGATGATCTGTAACTACCCAACCATGGCGATTAAACCAGGTTCGATGGGGAAACCGATTCCAGGTGTCTATGCAGCCATTATTGATAACGAAGGGAATGA
This sequence comes from Chryseomicrobium palamuruense, assembly GCF_042649045.1. Taxonomy (NCBI): domain Bacteria; kingdom Bacillati; phylum Bacillota; class Bacilli; order Caryophanales; family Caryophanaceae; genus Chryseomicrobium; species Chryseomicrobium palamuruense. The sequence continues at coordinate 49,932 of NZ_JBHSEF010000026.1, forward strand.
AGTACCTCCACTCACAATGGGGAACTTGGCAATCAAAAAAAGTTGGCCATCAATGATGCGTCAAGTATGGAACAACGAAGAAAAGTACCAATCGTATTTCATGAACGACGAGTGGTATTTCTCAGGCGATTCCGCGTACATGGATGAAGATGGCTACTTCTGGTTCCAAGGCCGCGTGGACGACGTAATCATGACGTCTGGCGAACGTGTAGGACCATTTGAAGTGGAAAGTAAACTGATTGAACACCCAGCGGTTATGGAAGCAGGGGTTATCGGAAAACCTGATCCGGTCCGTGGGGAAATCATTAAAGCATTTATCGCCCTAAATGAGGGATACGATCCATCTGATGAATTGATTGCTGAAATTCAGCAGTTTGTGAAAAAGGGGTTAGCAGCTCATGCGGCTCCACGTGAAATCGAATTCAAAGACAAATTACCAAAAACACGAAGCGGAAAAATTATGCGCCGCGTATTGAAAGCTTGGGAATTGAATTTACCTACTGGGGATTTATCTACAATGGAAGATTAATGAATGGCGGGCTCTCTTCGGGGGAGCTTTTTTTGATGGGATGAGTGGTGACTGTTTACTGTTTACTCCATTTAGCACGCTAATGAAAAAACCCTCCCTTCTCACAATAGAGAAGAGAGGCATTCATTTACTTATTCACCATCACCTGGCTCAGTCGGTTCAGGTTCGGTTGGTTCGGTTGGTTCGGTTGGTTCGGTCGGTTCGGTCGGCACAGATGGTGGAGTGGTTGTTCCACCGCCGCCGTTACCACCGTCGCCATCACCGTTACCGCCACCTGAAGTCGGTGGAGGGGTTGTAGGTCTAGGTGGAGGCGTAGGTTCAGGACGCGCAATGTTGACTACATTCGACGGAGCTGAAAGTTTTCCAGTAATGTCGACTGCAACTACATAGTAACTTCCAAAAGCTCCCGTAGAATAGCGATTTTCACGAGCTTCCGAAATGGTGGCTACACGAGAGCCCCCCTCTCCAACTGAACGATACACATAGTATCCGACAACATCGTTTGATCCGGAGTTGGACCAGGTCAATGTATTTCCAGATAAGGTCAGGGAAACACTAGCAGGTGCAGCATTATCTGCACTAAATACATTTTCAGAAACTACATTTGTAGACCAGGATGAATTGTTCGGGAACAATTTACTCGCATCGCCACCAAATCGTCCCATCATCCGATCCACAAACTCTTCACTGACTCCAAATCCGCCACCAACAACGAATTCAGAGGGTGTGGAAGGTAATGCACGATAACGACTACCGTTGATAGACACATAGGAAGAAGTGACAAGACTATCGTCCGGTTGTGTTGGCAAATAGGTTGCTGAATTAAATAGATCTGTTCGTACAAGCCCTGCATTCGAACAAGCTGCCGATGGAGCTAAACCAGAAATTCCACAGAATGCACGCTCTACGACACCTTCTGGGCGTTGGAATGTTTTGTTCGGAGCTGCAATCAATTCTGGGTTGACATCATACAAACCGTTCATGATATTGGACCATAACGTGTTCGTACGCGAGCTTGGGTGACCGTACGTATTGTTCATATAGAATAACGTATTGTCATCTGGGGCATACTTGTCATACCCGATCCAAACACTTAATGTCACATTCGGATTGTATCCGACTAGCCATGAATCCTTGTGATCCTGAGTCGTTCCTGTTTTCCCAGCAATATCTGAGTTGAATTTCAAACGTGAATTGGCAAGGGTTGCTGTTCCTTCAGTAAATACATCACGCATGATGTCAGTGATGATGTACGCTGTTGCTGGACTAAAAATTTGTGTGACTGGAGCTTCGTGTTGATATATCACGTTGCCATCAATATCTTCAATCTTTTCAATCAAGTACGCATCAACATGTGAACCATTGTTGGCAAGCATTGCGAACGCATTTGTATTGTCTTCAATCGTTACCCCGGAAGTCGTGCCACCAATAGAAACGGAAGGGTTGTTGTTTTCACTTTCATCGAGTGACTCGAAGCCCATTTTCTTATAGAACATGATTGGCTTGCGGTCTCGAATCTGGTCAAAGAGTCGAATCGCTGTTAAGTTTTGCGAAGTCGCTAACGCACTTCGTAACGATATAATTCCTTTTTCTTGATCCGGATTATAGTTCTGTGGTGACCAGTTATCATTAAACGCATCGGAGTATGTGAACTCCACATCGACAACTGGTGTACCTGCTCCGGCTACACCATACTCGATAGCAGGCGCATACACGAGCAATGGTTTAATCGTTGAGCCTGGTGACCGAACCGCTTGAGTCGCATGGTTCAGTGCTTCTATGTTATGGTCGCGCCCCCCCATAAAGGCAAGAATGCGACCGGTTTGGTTCTCAAGAAGCATTCCACCAACCTGGACTGGTTCTTCAATCGTTTCTATTTCGCCAGATTCTTCATTCTTAACTTCCTTCACACGTGTATAGCCATAGCTGTCATAGGCAGTTTTTACTTCTTCCATTTTTCGCATGAGTTGTTCATCAATAGTTGTATGGATTCGGTATCCGCCTGTGGCCATTTCTTGACGAGCTAGTTGGCGGTATTCTGTGCGAAGTGTGGAGTCGCCATCAATCCGTTTTGGGTCAAGGCCGTCGCGTTCTGCTAATACTTTTGCCATGATGGTTGTGACGCGTTCTTCAACTTCAATTGTTAGCCATGGTAAATCTTCATACGTAGATGTCTCACGTGGTTTGAAGTCTTTCGTGATGTCATAGGTGAGTCCTTGTTGGTACTCTTCGTCCGTAATATAGCCTGTTTCTTTCATGCGGAAGAGCACCGTTTTCATCCGGTCAATACCAGGTTGCAAACCTTCTGCGCTTTTCAGTTCACCACGGTTGGTAAAAGGTGTGTAGCGATAAGGAGCTTGCGGAATTCCTGCGATATAAGCAGATTGGGCAAGGTTAAGATCTTTTGCTTGGATTCCAAAGATCCCTTGCGCAGCCGTCTCAATTCCTGCAATGTTGCGGCCAGCCGAATTACGTCCGTAAGGAATAATGTTTAAATATGCTTCTAAAATTTCTTCTTTATTCATGAATTGTTCAAGACGCATCGCCAGTAAAATTTCAGTGGCTTTACGGGAATAGGAGACTTCACTCGTCAAAATTTGATTTTTAATGATTTGTTGCGTCAGTGTCGATCCTCCCGTTTGAGTATCAGCATTTGTGATGTCCTGGAACAAACCGCGGAAAATAGCTTTTGGCACAATTCCTCCATGGACTTCAAAATATTCATCTTCCGTTGCAAATACCGCATTTAAAACGTTAGATGATACAGAATCGAGTTTTGTTTCAGTACGTTCGAGGTCCGTCCGCATTTTTCCGAAGTAATTATTATCTTTAAAATAGATTTCAGATGTCTCTTCATATGTAAATACGGCGGCGCGCATCTGTGATTCGGAACGCAGTGGCTCATCTTTAACAAGCGCAGCAAAATAGCCGGCTCCTACGGATGCCCCAAAAGCGCCTAATACGACAAAAATGATCAGTACAAGTAGGGCGAGGTTCCAAAAAACACCCCCGGTAATACGCAAAGCTTTGGCCCATTTTGAGTGTGTCCATTTCGTCAATTGTTCTTTCCAGTTCAAGGTCGTGCACCCCCTAAAATATCACTTCATTATACCATAGGAAGGTTTGGGTTTACGATAGTTATTGACAAGTTCATCGAAATGAGTAAAATAGGGGTATATTTAAGCGATGAATAAATCGGAGTAGCGAACGACCAATGCCATTAGAAATCTGGTGGGTGCTGAAAACCAGACATTGTCGTGCGTGAATTACAGTTTAGGAGCTTGACGCATGACGGCGTTATCGTCATTTCGAGTGAGACGGAGATAGCTCCGTTCTAAACTGGGTGGTACCGCGCAAACATAGCGTCCCTGCATCAATTTTGATGCGGGGACTTTTTTGTTGGTGGACATCGCGAAAAGAGGAGGAAGAATCATGTCAAAAGAATTACTAGAAGATTTAAGCTGGAGAGGCTTGTTATATCAACAGACAGATGAAGCTGGCATGGCAGAACTGTTAGAGAAAGAGAAAGTATCTTTATACTGTGGAGTAGACCCCACTGCAGACAGTATGCACATTGGTCACATTGTGCCACTTCTCACACTTCGCCGTTTTCAACTTCACGGTCATCAACCCATCCTTTTGGTAGGTGGGGCGACAGGAACCATTGGAGACCCATCAGGCCGATCGGATGAACGTCAACTTCAAACCATGGAGCAAGTCGACTACAATGTTGCAGCGATTACGGAACAAATCAAGCGTATTTTTGATTTCGAAACGGAAAATGGCGCGAAGATGGTCAACAACAAAGAATGGATTAGTAATATGACAATCATCGATTTTTTACGTGACTACGGGAAACTTGTGAACATCAACTACCTACTTGCGAAAGATTCGATCTCGAGCCGCCTAGATTCCGGTTTATCTTTCACAGAATTTGCATACACTTTGATACAAGGGATCGATTTTAATCATTTATATGATTACCATAATTGCCGTGTTCAGGTTGGTGGTTCGGACCAATGGGGAAATATCACAACAGGTCTTGAAATGATTCGTAAAACACATGATGAGGAAGCAAAAGCTTTCGGAATCACGATTCCACTTGTGACAAAATCGGATGGAACAAAATTCGGAAAAACTGCAGGTGGAGCTGTATGGTTAGATGCAGAAAAGACATCACCTTATGAGTTCTTCCAGTTCTGGATTAATACTTCAGATGCGGATGTAATCAAATACTTAAAAATCTTTACATTTGTTTCTCGCGAGGAAATTGAAGCCCTTGAGAAATCCGTCGAAGAGCAACCACATCTTCGTGAAGCACAGAAGCGTTTGGCGAAAGAAATGACGACATTAATTCACGGGGGGGAAGCGTATCAGCAAGCTGTCCGTATCTCCCAAGCACTCTTTAGTGGCAACATCAAAGAGTTATCAATTGATGAAATGAAAGATGCATTCAAAGACGTACCGACAGCGGTAGCACCAAAAGAAGACAAGAACATCGTTGATTTACTGGTTGAAACAGCAGTTTCCTCTTCGAAACGTCAAGCTCGTGAAGATGTAATGAATGGAGCTATTTCCATAAATGGGGAAAAGGTCACAGACGTTGCATATACCGTAAGTGGGGAAGATCGTCTAGATGATACGTTTTTGGTTGTAAGAAGAGGAAAGAAAAACTATAAAATGATACATTTTTTACAGTAGATGGCATGAAAAGTTTATTGATTAATTTTAAAATTATTATTAATTTTTTGTTGTATAGATGTGGTACACTAATGTATATATGACCCGAAGCAAGGAGTACTGGTATGTCACAATCAAAATTCTGTACAGTTAGTCTTGTGGATGACTTCTTTGTGATCTTAGTTGATGAATCGTCCAAAGAACGCATCTTTGTTCCAAAGGATAAGTATACGTTGAAAGTAGTAATCGGGGAGCGTCTGGAAGTCATACGAGATGAGCGCCGAGGTGGCTACATATTTAAACAACTCATGTAAATCCCTTGTTCTCCATGCTTGCCATGGAACAAGGGATTTTTTGTTTTCATCTTATGAGGTAGAGAAAACAAAAAACCCTTCCACAGGGGAAGGGTTAAGAAATACCTATTAGCGAGAGTAGAACTCAACGATAAGAGCTTCGTTGATTTCAGCAGATAATTCGCTACGCTCTGGAAGGCGAGTGAATTTACCAACTTTTTTGTCAGCGTCAAACTCAAGGTACTCAGGAACGAAGTTGTTTACTTCGATTGCTTCATTTACAGCAGTTAGGTTTTGAGATTTTTCACGAAGTGAGATCTCTTGACCTGGTTTCACTAGGTATGAAGGGATGTCAACGCGAGCTCCATCCACCATAACGTGACCGTGGTTAACTAACTGACGAGCTCCACGACGAGTACGAGCAAGACCTAAACGGTAAACTAAGTTGTCTAAGCGAGTTTCAAGAAGAACCATGAAGTTTTCACCTTGTTTACCTTGAAGCTTAGCAGCTTTGTTGAATAACGTTTTGAATTGACGCTCGTTTAAACCGTAAGAGTGACGAAGTTTTTGCTTCTCTTGAAGTTGTAATCCGTACTCAGAGATTTTTTTGCGTTGGTTTGGACCGTGTTGGCCTGGTGCATAAGGACGCTTTTCTAATTCTTTACCTGTGCCGCTTAGAGAAATTCCAAGGCGACGAGACAGTTTCCATGATGGACCTGTATAACGAGACATAGTAGTCTCCTCCTCTGTTGGTTTTATTTTGTTGTAAAATAAAAACCAATTGTATTCAGTCAAAAGGCTATTTTGTCATCTGGTGATTTCGCCCATGCAGCCGAAGGGTTACGTATCACATCCACGCGGTGGTGGGACAAACTAGCAGCTCTTCACCATACAACTGCTGCGTTTATTTTACACAAAGGCCATTGTACCGCACTATAGAATACCTGTCAAGAGGATTTCCTCTTCAACAAAAGTCGCTTGTCTGACTTCCTAATGAAGCATTGTCAATTTCGAACGGAAAAAGTAAACTAGTAATGAAAGCGTTTACATCAAAGAGGGGTGCTTGACATGAAAAAAGATACACGCTTAATACACGAAGGAATGAATCCCGCCGATCATCATGATAGCCTGACGGTTCCGTTGTATCAGACTTCAACATTTACATTTCACAGTGCAGAGCAGGGCCAACGTCGGTTTGCTGGAGAAGAGCAGGGGGGAATATACTCACGCCTAGGGAATCCAACAGTAGATGTTCTTGAAAAACGTATGATGGCTTTAGAAGGTGGGGGAGGTGCGCTTGTATTTGGCTCGGGGATGGCCGCTGTAAGCACGATTCTTGTCCATCTGACGAAATCAGGCGATCATATTTTATGCTCGAAAGGGCTTTACGGTTGTACATTTGGACTTCTAAGCATATTTGAACAGAAATACGGAATTCACCATTCGTTATCAGGAATGACGTCGAAAGAAGAAATCGTAGCTGCTATTCAAGACAATACGACGGTCATCTATGTGGAATCACCAATTAACCCGACAATGGAACTTGTTGATCTTTATCTAGTGACAGAAGTTGCTAAAGAACGAGGAATTCGAGTAGTCGTTGACAACACGTTCTGTTCACCTTACCTACAACAACCACTTGAAATTGGAGCTGATTTTGTCCTGCACAGTGCAACCAAATATTTGAATGGTCATGGGGATGTCATTGCGGGAGTTTTAGTTGGCAAAGATGCTGACGAGATGCATCGAATCCGGATGTCGGTTCAAAAAGATTATGGCGGAATCATCTCGCCATTTGATGCATGGTTGATTTTACGTGGTCTTAAGACGTTACACGTACGCATGGAGCGACATGTAAAGAATGCACAAAAATTAGTGGACTATTTAAACACAGTTCCAGCAGTAGAGACAGTATTGTATCCATTTGATGCGAAACATCCACAAACAGCGATCGCAAAGAAGCAAATGTCAGCTGGTGGCGGCCTCATTTCATTTATTATTAAAGGTGGTACAGAGAAAGCGCAACAGTTTTTGAATGCTCTTGAACTGATTCATGTTGCTGTAAGTCTCGGGGATGCAGAAACGCTCATTCAACATCCTCCCACCATGACACACTCAGTGGTACCGGACAAAGACCGCATTGCAATGGGAATTTCGAATGGCATGTTACGACTCTCAGCCGGTCTTGAGGACATCGAAGATTTGATTGCCGATTTAGACCAAGCCTTTGCATCGATTCAATAATAAAAGTCAGCTGTCGAATAGGCAGCTGACTTTTGTTATAGTTAGAGGTGTTTCATTAAATGGTGGACAAATAGTTCAAGTCCTTGTTGGTCTTCTTCTGTAAAGCGACCTTTTGAAGGGCTATCGATATCAAGTACCCCAATGACTTCATCCTCTTTGATGAGCGGAATGACGATTTCTGAATTCGAAGCTGCATCACATGCAATATGTCCTGGGAAAGCATGTACATCTTCAATACGTAATGTCTGACGTTCCGAAACGGCTGTCCCGCAAACTCCACGACCTACAGCAATACGGACGCAAGCAGGAAGTCCTTGAAAGGGGCCGAGGACAAGCTCACCGTGTTCCATTAAGTAAAAGCCAACCCAGTTCGTATCCTCTAAGAATTGATTAAGTAACGCTGACGCATTACTGAGATTGGCGACTAGGTTGGTTTCACCCTCAAGAAGGGCTTCTAATTGTTTCGCAAGAAGTGCATAATTTTCCGATAAAGATTGGGCATACGTTTGTTTTGTAAACATCATCATTCCTCATTTCTCAAAATTTAGTAAGCGTTCAGAAAATTGATGGAAGTCTTTCGCTTGGTGGGCATCTGATCCAAAGACAACAGGGACACCAAGATCGATGGCTTTTTGAATCCAGCGTTCCGGAGGATAGGATTCCTGACAATACGGTTTTGCAAATCCTGCACTGTTCATATCGATTTCGTATTCTGCATGATGAATGGCATGAAGTACTTCTTTAAGATACTGATCATCATTTGGCTGAGTGGTTAATACATGTTGGAATTTATGGATTAAGGAAAAATGACCGATTCGTTTAGGTTTCCATTTCCCTAAATTCGCTGCCACTGATTTTAACACAGTAGTGTAATAAAGTGAATAAAGCTGTTCCGGCCCACCTAAGCGATCAGCCGTTTCAAGATACAGTTCCTTCGAATAATCAATGCATACGTAGTCAGCTTTCGCAACCTGTAAAAAATGTACAGAAAGAATGGAATCATCTAAGTACTGACCGTAAGCGTCTAAAAAGTTGGTTGTTTGTTCTTCAAATCCTTCGATAAAATCTACTTCAAGACCTGTCCGTATCGTCAAATCGTTTCGATATCTGGACTTTACGTCTTCCACAGCAGTCAGGTATTTTTCAAGTGTGTCTCTACTCATACCGCTGTCTCTAGTTGGTGTCGTATCTACAAAACCTTCCGGTAATGGGGCATGTTCAGTAAACGTAAGATCCTGAACACCTAACAGAATGGCTCGTTCAATATAGGATGAAAGTGAATCTGTCGTGCCATGTGGACAAAAAGGAGAATGTACGTGCGCATCACGCTTCATATTGAAATTCCTTTCTAAAAATAGTTACAATAGAATGAAACAATCTTAACATAACATGTTAAACTAGAAGTAATTGAAGCGTTTGACAATGGAACAGGGGGCTTATAATGGAATTTGTTATCCCAATATTACTTGTAATCGTTGTGGCAATTGCCGTTATTCTTATTTTTCGAAGAAAACACAATGCCATTATAAGTGATTTAGATCATCAGAAATTACAAATTCAGCACAAACCGATTTTAGAGGAAATGACAAAAGTCAAGCAGCTGAACATGAACGGGCAAACGGAAGAAATGTTCGAACGATGGAGAGCTTCTTGGAATGACGTCATGGATCATGACATTCCTCAAGTCGATACAATGCTTTTCGATGCAGAAGAATATATTGATAAGCTCCGTTACGGGAAAGCGACTCAAATCGAAGAGCAAGTGAAAGAAATCTTACATACAGCAGAGCAAAAGATGAATGCTATTTTAGAAGAACTCAACAACCTAATCGGCAGTGAAGAAAAGAATCGGATTGAAATGGAACAGATCCAAGAACAATACCGTTCCGCTCGCAAAACGGTTCTTGCACATCAGTACTCGTTCGGAGAAGCATTACCGGCTTTAGAGCGAGAACTTGAAAGCTATCAGCCTGAAATTCAAGAGTACAATGAGTTAACTGCTACAGGGAACTACATGAGTGCACGAGAAGTTGTTATGCGACTAAAGGAAAAGAGCGATCAACTCTTCCCGAAACTACATGACATACCCACGCTGTTATCCGAAGTTTCAACAAAAATTCCATCGACCATCCATGAACTGCGAATGGGTAAAAATGAAATGGAATCACAAGGCTATTATTTAGAGCATTTAAGCATTACGACAAAGCTTGATGGGATCGAGCAAGAGCTGTCTCAGCTAAAAACAAGTTTAAGTGAATTATCTGTTGGTCCTGCGAAACAGCGCATGGAAGAAATGAAAGATGAACTCGACTCGTTCTATGACTTACTTGAAAAAGAAGTGACAGCAAGATCGTTTGTCGATCAACAACATTTGGCCATTGCTGAACGATTGGATGTAATAAAAAGACAAACACTTACCGCCCAAGAAGAAGCAAGTTATGTACAGCAGAATTATCATCTTTCGGATGAACAGCTGGCGATTCCAGTCAAGTGCATGGAATCATTAAATTCGGCTGAATCTAAACTTATGCTTGTCCAAACGCGTTTAGGAGAAGAGCAATCAGCGTATTCTTCTTTAGAAGAAGAACTTCGTGAGATTGAGCAAGTGGTTGGGCAACAGGACGAAATCCAATCGGAATTCCATAATCGTTTGAAGAATCTTCGCATCGATGAGAATAGCTCACGGGCGAAAATTGTCGAATTAAAGAAGAAATTGCACACGATAGAACGAAGCTTACATAAAGCAAACCTTCCGGGAATCCCAGAAGAGATTGATGTCCGTTTTGAAGAGGCGGAAGAGCATATCTTTGTTGTGGAACGCAGCTTATCAGAAGTTCCACTTAACATGACAGCTATTGACCAGCATTTAAAAAATGCAGAAGTTTCAGTGGGAGAAGCTCAAGCAAAAGCACAAGAAATGCTTGAAAACGCAATGCTTGTCGAACGCATCATTCAATACGGAAATCGTTACCGCACGACGAATACGGCCGTTCATGTTAAACTATTGGAAGCAGAGCACGCTTTCCGACAAAAACGGTATAACAAAGCACTCGAAGAAGCTGGTATTGCTGTTGAACAAGCCGAGCCGGGTGCATTGAAAAAGATTCAAAAGATGATGAAAGAAAAACAATGGGACAATTAAAGGGGAGCTGCCTTTCGAGGCGGCTCTTTCTATTGGAGAGGAGATGCGCACATTGATTTATTTAGATCATAGTGCTACGACTAAACCGGATGCTGCTATTTTGCAAACATTTCTAGCCGTCAACGAAGACTACTGGTTCAATCCGGCCTCCATCCATAAAGGAGGCGACCAGGCTGCGAACTTACTTGAACGTGCACGGGAGCAAGTAGCTACTTTATTAAAAACACCGTCAAAATCGGTCATTTTCACTTCTGGTGGGACGGAAGGTAACAACTATGTCCTCAGGGGGGCGGAGATTGCTACAAAATCAAGAGGAAAGCATATACTTGTATCTTCTGTCGAGCATCCATCCGTTTTAGAGACAGCCAAAGTTCTACAAAATGAAGGATTTGATGTAGAATGGATAGCTGTGGATTCGAATGGACAGGTTTGTTTAGCGGATTTAGATAGAAAAGTTCGGAACGATACCATTCTCGTTTCAATACAACATGTAAATAATGAGATAGGCACCATTCAACCAATTGTGGATTCCATTGATATCATTCGAACCAAAAGCCGTGCAATAATCCATATGGATGCGGTACAGAGCTACGGAAAACTGCAGGTTGATTTTGATAAGTATCCAGTTGATTGGATTACACTATCAAGTCACAAATTCCATGGCATTAAAGGGTCAGGCGTGGCAGCTAGTCGCAATCACATCACACTTCCTCCCTATATTCATGGAGGTGGTCAAGAACATGGACACCGCAGCGGAACGACACCGGTAGCTCAAGCCGTGTCGACAGCAAAATCCATGCGTTTAGCTGCGAATGAACAACAAGCCACTTTTAAACACTTAGATATGCTTCAAAAAGAATTACGTAAATTTTTCGAAGAGCTATCTGCTGTGAATATTCTTACACCCGACATTTCAGCCCCACACATTTTGACAGTAGCTGTTCGTGGTGTAAAAGGCGAGGTCCTCGTTAACGCACTGGAGAAAAGAGAAATATACGTTTCGACAAGTAGTGCCTGTTCGTCTAAGAAAAAAGGAACGAGCCATGTACTTGAAGCGATGAATCTGCACTCAGAATTAATTGATGGCGTCATTCGCATTAGTACAGGTAAACATACGAGTATAGAGGAAATCGAGCAATTTAAACTTCATTTCACACACGTGATGAAGCAATTAGAGAGGAATGTAAAATCATGAAGTGGGACAAACTATTAATACGTTACGGCGAGCTTTCAACAAAAGGTAGAAACCGCAGACAATTTACCAATCGTTTACGTGACAACATTCGATTTTCATTTGAAGATGTACCGACACTGAAGTTGCAAGCAGAACGGGACCGAATGTTCTTGCGAACGACTTCTGAAGAAGATATGCAGACGTTGCTGAAACGATTGCCTACTGTATTTGGCATTCAATCGTTCAGTCCAGTTGCTTACGCTGAAAAAGACATTGACGCAATTGCGAATGTTGCAATCGATATTTTATCGGAAATCGAGTTGACGGGTAAAACGTTTAAAGTTACGGTCAAGCGCTCGGATAAGAGTTTTCCACTGGAGACCAACGAAATTCAACACTTGGTTGCCAGCCAAGTCCTGCGAAAATTTGAGGGTTTAAAAGCACAAATGAAAAATCCCGATTATACGGTGCGCATTGAGATTTTGAAAGAGGGAGCGTATATCTCTGCACAAACGATTCAAGGCGCAGGAGGAATGCCTGTCGGTTCGAACGGACGATCACTTCTCATGTTATCAGGAGGGATTGATAGTCCGGTTGCTGGCTATCAAATGCTAAAGCGTGGCGTGCGTCTCGACGCAATTCACTTTCATAGTCCACCTTATACAAGCGAACGGTCGCTGGATAAAGTAAAAATGCTCGCAGAAAAACTAAGTCATTTTGGTGCTACCGTTCGTTTACATGTCATTCCGTTTACAGAAATTCAAGAAGCTATTCAGCAACAAATTCCTAAAAATGTCTCGATGACGACAACTCGTCGTTTAATGCTGAAAATTGCAGACCAGGTGCGAGAAGATATTGGGGCACTTGCAATTGTTACTGGAGAGAGCTTAGGCCAAGTGGCAAGTCAGACACTTGAATCGTTAACGGCCATTAATGAAGTGACTTCGACACCAATCCTTCGGCCGCTTATTGCAGAAGATAAAACGACGATCATTCGACTGGCACAAGAAATTGGGACGTATGAAACATCCATTTTGCCTTTTGAAGACTGCTGCACGATTTTCGTTCCAAGTTCCCCGAAAACAAAACCAAAACTTGAAAAAGTGCAGTTTTACGAAAGCTTTGAGGCATTCGATGAAATGGCTGAAAAAGCGGTGGCAAACCGAGATGTCTATCGCTTCCCAGAAAAGAAAGAAACAAAACCGTTCGACAATCTTTTATAAAAGAAAAAATTACCACCTTGCTGCATGTATGAATGAAGACAAAAGGGTCATTCTATAGGCACAAGGAGGTGACAAACATGGCAAACAACAACAACTCCAATAAATTAGCGGTTCCTGGTGCAAAACAAGCCCTTGAACAAATGAAGTATGAGATTGCTCAAGAGTTTGGCGTACAGTTAGGAGCAGACGCTACTTCACGTGCCAACGGTTCAGTTGGTGGCGAGATCACAAAACGTTTAGTTCAAATGGCTGAACAACAATTAAATAACGGGCGTCAACAGTAATTAAATGACTCGAAGGATCACTTAGGTGATTTCTTCGAGTTTCTTTTCGTTCTCTGTAATTTACTTAAGTTCGACAAAGTGCTACACTGAATTCATTATTTCGAAAAAGAAAATTAATAGAGGATACCGCTTATGAATAAAGAGTTAAAAGGAATCCTACATGTTTTCCTTGCCTATGTTTTATGGGGACTTATGCCGATTTACTGGAAAACTGTCGCTCACATTTCGAGCGATGAAATCTTAGCAAGCCGCGTCGTTTGGTCGTTTATCTTTACCTTGTTACTCATTTTCGTATTACGTGATGTCCCCAAATTAAAACGTGACCTTCACGAACTATGGACGGATAAGAAAGCATTCTTTAGTCTGATGATTGCTTCGTACCTCATTACTGCCAACTGGTTTACGTTTATCTTTGCTGTCAATGCAGGAGAGCTCGTCCAAACAAGTCTAGGGTACTATATTAATCCTCTTTTCTCTGTGTTATTAGGGATCCTATTTCTCGGTGAACGATTAGCTGATGCTCAAAAAATAGCCGTAGGCATCGCTGCAGCAGGTGTTGTGATTTTAACAGTCACGTATGGACAACTTCCATGGATTTCACTTATACTAGCCAGTACATTTGCGTTTTATGGACTGATTAAAAAACAAGCGAAAGTCGGTGCTATCACTGGACTTTCAATTGAAACATTCTTTGTGTTACCGATTGCTTTTCTTTATCTTGTGTATTTATTTTCTCAAGATTCCCTTCAGTTCGTTGACTCGGACATATTGACTGTTCTACTATTAATGCTTTCAGGGATTGCCACAGCCTTACCATTGTTGTTGTATGCAAGTGGAACAAAATCGATCCCCCTTTATTTATCCGGATTTATTCAGTACATAGCACCTACAATGATGCTCATTTTAGGCGTTGTTCTCTATAATGAACCTTTTTCATCAAAGGAATGGGTTGGATTTAGCTTTATTTGGATAGCTTTACTGTTATTTTCTATCTCCAAGTTCATACAAGTAAAGCGCTCATTATAAAAATGAGCGCTTTACTTTTTCCCAATAGCTATTATCTTTTAATTTGACGGTCTTTACGACATGCTCGCTTAATCGGATATCAATCGAATTGACGTGTTGGATGGATAACGCTTCATTGTCCGTCGACATTGTAGGGTAGTCATTCCAGTCTTCATGAAGCTCTAAGCGAAGTGAACGATTTCCGCTTAAAATAAACGGTGAACCCAGTGAACGGAATTCATTATTATTCATGGAAGCGACTTCTGTTACTTGGAAGCAAGGAAGTTGCGGATCCACTACGGCCCCATGAAGGGATTTGTTATACGCAGAACTACCAGTTGGTGTGGAGACTACCAGGCCATCACCGCGGAATGTTTCAAAGAGTGTTCCATCAATTTTTACATCCATAGCAATCGTCTTCATAATGTTGGAACGTATCGAAAATTCATTGAGGCAATAAAATTTAGGTTCTTCATTTATGGAGACTTCGATAATCGGGTATTTACGTACTTCGACACGGTCCTGAATGATGGCATCTGTCATATCAGGAAAATGGAGTTCTTCTAATAAAAAGTCGCAATACATCGCGAGAATGCCAGACGTAGAAATACCGGCATACAATACATCCTGTCTAAATCCGGTTTTCCGAACAGCTTGTAGAAAAGATCCGTCAGAACCGACACTGACAATGATTGAAGCCTCTTCAGGAGAACCGACTACTTGAAGTCCTTGAGCGTCAATGGCTGTACCGAGCTCTTTTCGTATTTTTTGGGAAGCCTCATCATTTTTCGCATAAATATATAACGCATTGCGTTGTTTCATTGGATTGACCCCTTTCGCAAGGTAATACTATAGTTAGTGTACATCGGATGAAACATTTCTGCATGTTTTACGTAAAGAATAAAGAGACAACATGAAGGAGGAACATAGAATGAATGTGAAACGTTGGGTAGCACTTGGAATTGCTGCCGTTTTAGTAGGCGTATCGGTCTTAGTCAATGCAGCTTCAGCCGCTTTTACGACGGACTGGACAGCGTGGCTTGAGGATTATGACTCTGCCGTGTCAGAAAATTTAAGTGTGAAAGTTGTTGAAGAAGGGAATGCATCTAACCGCATTGCCGTCTTAAGAGTAGATGGAGTCATTCAAGATACTGGCGCTGCTACGAGTTTATTTGCCACTGAAGGATATAACCACTCCTTCTTTTTAAAGCAATTAGAAGAAGCGAAAGATGATCCGACAGTGAAAGGGATTGTGTTAGCTGTCGACTCACCAGGTGGTGGTGTCGTGGAATCTGCAGAGATTTATAAAGATTTAATGAAGATTAAAGAAGAAACAGATAAGCCGATCTATGTATCGATGGGCGGAATGGCCGCATCAGGTGGTTACTATATTGCAGCACCTGCTGACAAAATTTTTGTCATGCGTGAGACGATGACAGGGTCGATAGGCGTTATTTTACAAAGTGTGAATTACGGTGATTTGGCAGAGAAATACGGTGTCGAATTTGTAACTATTAAAACAGGTCCATATAAAGATATTTTAAGTCCATCTCGAGATATGTTACCTGAAGAACAAGCGATGCTTCAAGAAATGATCAACGATTCGTATGAAGAGTTCGTTCGAATTATTGCGGAAGGGCGAGGGATGTCTGAAGCCGATGTGCGAAAAGTGGCAGATGGCCGTATACTAAATGGTCGTCAAGCTGTAGAAGCAAATCTTGCAGATGATTATGGATTTGAAGAAGACGTCATCGCTGCACTGAAAACAGATCTTGACTTGCCAAATGCAGAAGTGTTTGAATATACATCTTCTCAAAGCTTAAGTTCATTACTAGGTGTCAAAGCGGCTTCGTTCTTAGGGTTTGATCTAGAAACAATGGTTATCTCTAAATTGATTTCTGATAATCAAGCACCGAGAATGATGTATCTATATGGTGAACAGTAAGGAGGACTACCTATGGAAACGACGTTTCAACCAAAATACGCTGGATTTTGGATTCGATTGTGGGCATATGTGATAGACTTGTTGATCATCACAAGTATCGGGTGGTTACTTGTACGCCCAATTTTTCGGCTCGTTGATTTAGATCTTTCTGCGACGATTTGGTATGCACCCATTACAATCGTATCGGTTGTGATTTTTTACACTTACTTTACATTGATGACGTATTTCTTCCAGCAAACACTTGGAAAGATGATTGTTGGGATACGGGTAGTAGACTTGTCTAAGCAGAAACCGTCCTTTGTTACTATTGTTTTTCGTGAGACAATAGGACGCATTTTATCTGTTATTCCTTTCAATCTACCGTACATCATTGTCGGATTCACTCCTAAAAAACAAGCAATTCATGATTATGTGGCGGATACTTTGGTTCTTCATGAACAAGACTATCAGCAGTTTGTCGTGGCGAATCAGTTGCACCAACCAAACCCTGTACAGTAAGATGAGTACAGGAAACCAAAGGAGGCTGTTATACGTGGCAAAAGTGACATTCAAAGGAAATTCAATAACTTTACCAACAAATGAAGTGAAAGTTGGCGATACAGCACCAGACTTCAAAGTACTTGCCAATGATTTATCTGAGGTGACGCTTGCCGACTCAAAAGGCAAAGTTCGTTTAATCAGTGTCGTACCTTCACTTGATACAGGTGTTTGCTCAACGCAGACGAACAAATTTAATAGTGAAGCGGCAAGCATGGGTGAAAATGTAGAAATTTTAACGATTTCTGTCGATCTTCCATTCGCCCAGAAGCGCTGGTGTGGTGCAAATGAAGTCGATGCGGTTCGTACGTTATCTGATCACCGCGATCTGTCGTTTGGAGAAGCATACGGCGTGACAATGAAAGAACTTCGACTTCTTGCTCGTTCCATTTTCGTCGTAGACGCAGATGATAAGGTCACTTACGTAGAATACGTTTCTGAGGGAACGGACCATCCAGATTATGAAAAAGCAGTAGAAGCTGTAAAGCAAGCAGCAAGCAAGTAAGAAGAATGCCCACTTCCTAGAAGTGGGCATCTTTTCGGTTTGCACAAAAGGAGCCTATTATGCACGCAGTAGAAAAATATTTTGAACAATTAAATCAAGCAGCAGAACAAATTGAACAAACAGGTCATGGAACATATTTAGAGGGAATCGTCTACGGTTTAGAACGATGGTTATCAGGAGCTGAGGAATGTCCAATCATTGAAGCGACAAAAGAAGAAAAACGACGCGCGATTCAATTGGCAATTTTAAAAGGCATGCGAAAATCTTCGCAACCAAACCACCAAATGACACCCGATTCTCTTGGAATGATCATGGCATTTCTAGTTCAAGAACTTGCAGATGGAAAAGGAAATGTTCGCCTATTTGATCCGGCGATTGGAACGGGAAATTTGTTATTTACAGTAGCCAACCATCTTAACGGAGATGTACAGCTCTATGGTAGTGAGGTGGATGAGCTCCTCGTTCAATTAGCCTCTCAAACAGCTGAGATTTTAAATCAACCAATTGAAATATTCTTGCAAGACTCTCTGAGACCATTTTTACTGGATCCTGTTGATTTTATTATTAGTGACTTACCAGTAGGTTTCTATCCAGATGATGCGCATGCTGATACGTTCCAGCTAAGGGGCAATCAAAAACATGCGTACGCGCATCACTTGTTTATTGAGCAGAGCTTTCAGTATACAAAAGAAGGTGGGCAACTATTCTTCTTAGTCCCAGCAGATCTGTTTTCTTCGCCTGAAGCCCAAAATTTACATCAATTAATATCCACGCAAGGAAGACTTGAAGCAGTATTCCAACTTCCGGAGGCATTGTTTAAAAACAAATCAGCGGCTAAAGCGCTCATCATCCTACGTAAAGACACTCAGATGACACTACCTAAAAAGGATGTACTACTTGCCCAAGTGCCGACTCTTTCTAACCGGAAAGGTATGGAGTTGTTTTTTGAAAAAGTACGCAGGTGGAAGTAAAATGAAACAAACAGGTCGGAGAGGAAGATTCGATGCATAATATACTCGCTATCAATGCGGGGAGTTCATCCCTAAAATTTCAACTCGTTCGTGTCCCTGAAGAGCGAATTGTCGCCAAAGGTCTGATTGAGAGAATCGGACTGACGGATTCCTTTATCACCGTAACAGTGGACGACCACAAAACAAAAAAGTTAGAGAAGATCCCAAATCATCACGTAGCCGTCCAATTCTTAATGGACTCGTTGGTTGAGACGGGGGCTATCCGCTCACTTCATGACATACACGGCATTGGCCACCGTGTTGTGCACGGCGGGGAAGTATATAGTGATTCGGTCATGATAACAGATCAAATTATCGATAAGCTGAACGAGTTATCTGAACTTGCTCCTTTGCATAATCCAGCCAACATCACGGGAATTGTCAGTTTCAAAGAAGCTTTACCTGATGTCCCTGCAGTTGCTGTATTTGATACGGCATTCCATCAAACGATGCCTGAGAGTTCATTCCTCTATTCAATTCCGTATTCGTATTATGAAAAATATGGTATTCGTAAATATGGTTTCCATGGAACCTCTCATAAATACGTCTCCGAACGCGCAGCGGAACTATTAAACCGTCCAATTGAAACGACGCGCTTCATTTCGTGTCACCTTGGAAACGGGGCAAGTATTGCTGCGATTCAATACGGAAAATCCATTGATACATCTATGGGCTTCACACCTCTTGCTGGTGTCACCATGGGTACACGTTCAGGAAACATTGACCCTGCATTAATTCCATTTTTAATGGAGAAAACGGGACTAGATGCTGAACAAGTCCTGGATATTTTGAATAAGAAGTCGGGAATGCTTGGCGTCTCTGGTTTTTCAAGTGATTTACGAGATATCGTGGAAGAAGCAGAGAAAGGCAATGACCGTGCGCAACTGGCATTGGATGTATTTGCGAATCGTATTCACAAATACATTGGTTCCTACGCAGCGCGCATGAACGGTGTCGATGCAATCATTTTCACAGCTGGAATTGGAGAAAATAGTGCAATTGTGCGTTCGAAAGTTTTACAAGGACTACAGTTTATGGGGGTCTATATGGATCACGAGCTAAATAAACAGATCGGAAAAGAGACGGCAATTAATTATCCTCATTCACCAGTCAAGGTCCTTGTCATCCCAACGAACGAAGAAATTATGATTGTCCGCGACACAGTTCGTGTAGCGAATTTATAACATAAGCAAAGACACCTGACGATTATATCAGGTGTCTTTTAGTGAGGGCTTCATAAATATCTGTTGTTCCACTACCTGATAACTTATTCGTCATCGTATGGAGCGTCAGTACGAACGACTAGTACATCACATTTTGATGTGCGTACAATGTTTTCAGAAACACTACCAATTAAGAAACGTTCTACTGCATTTAAACCAGTTGCCCCTACGATGATTAAGTCTGCATTGACTTTTGTTGCAAGGTCCTTTGAAATGATGGTTTTAGGGGAACCATATTCAACAAGTACATGTACTTTTTCGACACCGTGTTTTTCTGCTTCTTGCTTGTAGCCATCTAAAAGTTCTTCAGCAAACTTTTGTGCCCGTTCTGCAATCGAGCGGTCATACGCTTCGATAGATGCGAATGAACGTGTATCAATAATATTGGCAAGGTGTAGAGTTGCATTGTTGCGGGCCGCAATGCCTACTGACTTTTTAAATGCTAATTCCGCTTCTTTCGAACCATCTACTGCAACTAAAATTTCATTGTACGATAAGGCCATGTTTTACCTTCCTCCTTTAAAATGAATTCACTTACTTATTTCGACATGAAAAGATAAAACTCCTTTTTTAATTGTAAACAATTTAGAAGTATACCTAAAAGATAATTGAAATTCCTCCTAAAAAATAATTAAAGCTTTTTTTAGACACATTTGCTAAAATGGATTTGATTTAAGAAAAGGGAGGCACTTACTCATGAAAATCGGCGTTCCAACAGAAGTCAAAAACAATGAAAACCGTGTTGCCATGACACCAGCAGGTGTAGTTTCACTTGTAACGAATGGTCATGAAGTATATATTCAATCCGGGGCAGGTTTAGGCTCTAGCTTTACTGATGAAGATTATACACAAGCAGGTGCTCATATCGTTGCTATAGCACAAGAAGCTTGGCAGCAAGAAATGGTCATGAAAGTGAAAGAACCTATTGCTTCTGAATATGATTTTATTCAACCAAACCAAATTTTATTTACATATTTACATTTAGCTCCTGAACCAGAATTGACAGCAGTTTTACTTGAGAAATACGTAACCGCGATTGCCTACGAAACGGTTCAATTACCAAACAATACACTTCCATTACTTTCTCCAATGAGTGAAGTAGCAGGACGCATGGCGACACAGTTAGGTGCACAATATTTAGAAAAAATCAACGGCGGAAAAGGTATTCTTCTTGGGGGTGTACCAGGGGTTGAACGCGCTAACGTAACCATTATTGGCGGCGGAATCGCAGGAACAAATGCAGCGAAAATGGCTGTCGGTCTTGGCGCAAATGTCACAATCATTGATTTAAGCCCGGAACGTCTGCGTCAACTGGATGACTTGTTCGGTTCAAGCGTACAGACGTTGATTTCAAATCCTTATAACATTGCGGAATCATTGAAGAAATCCGACTTAGTCATTGGTGCTGTATTGATCCCGGGTGCGAAAGCTCCTAAATTAGTATCCGAAGAGATGATTAAATCGATGAGCCCAGGTTCTGTGGTGATTGATATTGCCATCGATCAAGGTGGTATTTTAGAGACGTCTGATCGAATTACAACTCACGATGACCCAACATACATTAAACATGGCGTGGTTCACTACGCCGTAGCAAATATGCCTGGAGCTGTTCCACGTACGTCAACCATTGCCCTGACTAACACAACAGTTCCTTATGCAGTTCAAATTGCAAACAAAGGGTACAAACAAGCATGTGTAGACAATCCATCACTACGTAAAGGGTTAAATACTCTTGCAGGTCACTGTGTGTATCAAGCTGTTGCAGATGCGCAAGGCCTTGAATACAAGGATGTAGAAGACGTATTGGCAACGGTTTAAAAAAGTAAGACTGACTCCACTCGAGTCGGTCTTTTTTTCACTTGAAGGGAGGAGTCTCATGTTTGCAGTTTTTTTAGGTGGGGCCATCGGGTCTATTCTACGTGCTATTCCCCTGTTACTCATCCCGGGGGTGAGTTCAGGATTTCCTCTATCCACTCTTCTTGTTAACTGGCTTGGTAGTGCAGGAATTGCTATTGCTTATCTTCACTACCGAAACCGATCGCCTAACTTTTTTCAGCGGTTTTGGATGACGGGTTTTTTTGGCGGATTTACAACGATGTCTATCTTCAGCTTTGATTCATTGATTTTGTTTCAAACGGAAGAATGGCTTCTCTTAATGGGATATATTCTGTTGACACTTCTTGGCAGTGTAGGAATTGTCAAATGGATGCTTCTTAGAGGAGGCGAGACGACATAATCATTGTACTCGTTGCTCTTGGCGGGGGATGTGGTGCTATTCTTCGGTATCTCTTGAGCAGATGGAATGTTACATTTCCATTTGGCACACTTACGGCCAATGTACTCGCTGCCCTTTGTATAGGATTTCTCATTCCTTATCTGAAAGAGGGAAATGTATTCGCTTTTTTTGTTACAGGAATCTGCGGTTCACTGGGCACGGTTTCGACATTTGCATTAGAAGCCGTGACAACGAACTATTCCATCCGTTATATGTTGATTACATGGTTACTCACTTGTGCGGCAGTTTATATCGGCCACCAGTTGAACTCATAAAATTTTTATACGTAAAAGAATGAAGCTTCTCCAAATCCGAAGACTCCTGAAGCATCAGAGGATTCACGAGACCCCACAGTGGGGAGCAAAGCGCAAACCTTAATGTGGAAAAGGCTGGTCCAGAAACTCTGTGAAGATCAGGCGGGCCAGAAGAGGCGTTCTTTGCCTCTACTGGAGCGAATGATTTTTACGTG
The DNA here is from genome assembly GCF_042649045.1 of Chryseomicrobium palamuruense. Lineage (NCBI taxonomy): Bacteria > Bacillati > Bacillota > Bacilli > Caryophanales > Caryophanaceae > Chryseomicrobium > Chryseomicrobium palamuruense. The sequence goes on from NZ_JBHSEF010000026.1 coordinate 72,470, forward strand.
TGTTTCTAGCCTTTGCAACTGGATACCACTTTGGGTAACCACGAGCAGGCTCGGGGATTCTCGCTTCGGAAAGCGTAGGATTTGGGGGAGCTTCATGATGTTAACACTAAATGCAAATAAAATTAAAGCACAATCAGGTCTTTCGTAAATTTGGTCAGGACTTCAACTCCGTCTTTTGTGACGACGACATCGTCTTCAATACGAACACCCGTGATTTCTGGATGGTAAATGCCTGGTTCGATGGTGAAGACCATTCCTTCTCGTAAGGCGAGGTCATTTTCTCCGTGAACGGAAGGATACTCGTGAACGGAGATTCCAAGTCCGTGGCCAAGGCGATGCGTGAAGAAGTCTCCGTAACCTGCTTCCGTAATTACATTACGTGCCGCGGCATCTAATTCTTTTGCAAGAACGCCTGGTCTTACTAAAGCGACAGCTGTTTCTTCTGCGTGTCGTACCGTTTCATAAATTTCGCGTTGTTCCGGTGTGGGTTCTCCAAAAGCGACTGTACGTGTGATATCCGAACAATAGCCCCCTACAACTACCCCTAAATCAAATAATACGAAATCGCCTTTTTGAATTTTACGGTTTCCAGGTGTCCCGTGGGGAGACGCCGTCTTAGGTCCACTTAATACCATCGTACTAAACGACATCGATTCTGCACCTTTTGCTTTTACCGCAGATTCGACAGCTGTTAAGATATCCATTTCTGTTTTGCCTTCTGCAATCAATCGACACCCTTCTTCAATCGCATAATCCGCGAGTTCTGCAGCTTTCCGCAGTTGCACGAGTTCTACTTCCGTTTTAATCAAACGCATTTCCGTGACTCTGTCATCAATGGCTGATAAAGCAACCCCTTGAATTCGCTCTTCTAAAAATTCTTTTCGCTCGACGGTCATATGTGATTTTTCAATGGCAAGTTTCGCTACAGGCACTGTGAATTGGGAGACAAGAAGGTCCCATGCATTTTCTGTATCCATATGTCCGATAATTTTCCCGTCAAAAACTTCTGATGCATCTGGAACTTCCATCTTCGGACAAATCAAAAAGGACTCGCCTTCAGCAGGAATAAACACGCCGAGTAATCGTTCGTGCGGATTGCTTCTGAATCCTGTGAAATAAAAGACATTATCTGGTGTTGTAATAAAAGCAGCATCGACTTGCTGCTCTTTTAGTACAGCTTGTAGCTGAGTGATTTTTGTCATCTCAATAACCTCCTAAGTGTTTAACTATCCATTTCTCATACTATCATAGTACAATTTGAAATAGGCAGTAAAATCTGAAAATGGAGGGAATCAAATGAATATTAGTTATCACGGACATTCCGTAGTGAAAGTCACGACAGGAGATTTTACCATTTTAATTGATCCATTCTTAACTGGAAATGGACAAGGGGATTTAAAACCAGAAAATGAGAAACCGACACATATCTTATTAACACATGGTCACAATGATCACGTAGGAGATACGATAGCACTTGCTAAGGAGAATAAGGCGCTCGTCATTGCAACATTTGAACTTGCTGATTATCTCGCAACACAAGGAGTGGAGACGCATGGCATGGGAATAGGGGGCGGACGTACATTTGACTTTGGGCATGTGAAGTACACGCAAGCCTTTCATAGCTCATCGTTTACAGACGAGGAAGGAACCGTTCATTATACAGGGATGCCAGCTGGAATTATTCTGACTGTTGAAGACACAAAGATTTATCACGCAGGCGACACAGGACTGTTTAGTGATATGAAACTCATCGGTGAAGAGGGCATCGATATTGCGTTTGTTCCAATAGGAGATAATTTTACAATGGGACCACGGGATGCTGCACGTGCAGTCGAATGGATTTCTCCAAAAATCACTGTGCCTATGCACTACAATACATTCCAACCGATCGAGCAAGATCCGGAAGAGTTTAAGAGATTGGTTTCACATGCAGATGTGCAAATTTTAAAAGCAGGAGACCGCGTGTCACTTTAACTTCCCCTGTGTTGAACTATGGTAAGATGAAGGGAACACTGTAATGGGGCGTGAACAACTGTGTCAACCAAACATGAACAATTACTGAATTATATAGAATCGCTACCTGTTGGAGATAAAATTTCAGTCCGGCAGATAGCGAAAGAATTATCGGTCAGTGAAGGCACGGCGTACCGAGCCATCAAAGAAGCTGAAAATCGTCGCATTGTTTCCACCATTGAACGGGTGGGAACGATACGGATTGAAGTGAAACGAAAAGAGAATTTCGAACGATTGACGTTTGCGGAAGTGGTCAATATTGTTGATGGACTTGTGCTTGGTGGGAAGTCAGGATTACATAAATCGCTGAGTAAGTTTGTCATTGGTGCCATGCAAGTCGATGATATGATGCGCTATGTAGACCCAGGAAACTTATTGATCGTTGGAAACCGTTTTAAAGTTCATGAACATGCACTCCGTGCAGGTGCAGCCGTACTTGTAACAGGTGGATTTGATGTACCCGAAGCTTCGAAACGACTAGCGGATGAATTGGAGTTGCCGTTGATTTCTACGAGCTATGACACGTTTACGGTTGCGACAATGATCAACCGGGCAATAGACGATCAGCTGATTAAAAAAGATGTGTTATTGATAGAGGATATATATATTCCAAAGCAACAGACTGCTTATCTGCATCACACGGATAAGGTATCGCACTACCGTGAACTGAATACAGAGACCAACCATGGTGGCTACCCCGTTGTGGATGCGAAAGACAATGTAGTAGGAGTCGTTACCGCTCGGGATGTGATGGATGCAGAAAGTGATGAACTAATCGAAAAAGTCATGACGAAAAATCCAATCGTTATCTCCTTGACGACAAGTGTTGCGGCTGCCAGTCACCGAATGGTATGGGAGAGTATCGACTTACTCCCGGTGGTCAATGATGCCAACAAACTGCAAGGAATTATTAGTAGGGAAGATGTCTTAAAGGCTCTACAAGCTTCTTCTCGTCAACCGCAAAATCGCGAAACGATTGATGACATCGTCAAATCGCAAATGACGATTGCTACAGATGATAAAACGGCTGTTGAATTTCAAGTGACACCGCAGATGACCAATCATTTTGGGACGCTGTCCTACGGCGCGTTCACGACGGTAATCACGGAAGCGGGATCCCAAGCGTTACGTTCGCGAAAGAGGGTCGAGAGTGTCGTGGAAAACATGGCGGTCTATCATACAAAGCCTGTTCCACTCGATGCCCATTTAAAGGTGATTACGAAAGTACTTGATTTTAGTCGACGCATGGCGAAGGTCGATGTCGAAGTGTATAACGATAAAGTTCTCACTGGTAAAGCACTCATTACTTATCAAATCTTTGATCATTAAAAAAGACCGTCCGGAAAAAAATTCGGGCGGTCTACTTCTGTTTATTGATTCAATTCCCATTCTTCTTGAACAAACTGTCCATAGTGCTTAGATGCTTTGAAATTATGGAAGGCCATATACCCACCTAAAACTAGAAACAGTCCAACTACAATGTAGGTAATGGTATCTGGAAAAAGGAATAGATAGTTCAATCCGAATAAGAAAACAAACGTGCCCATGCAGATTCCACTTTTCGCAGCATACCATTTTTTTCGAATCGGTAAATCTGTTCGGAATTGCTTTGTTTTAAAATAAAAATACCATACAATAGATATAATAATCCCAACGACTAAGAACGAATTCACGCGAATATCCCTCCAAAAACTTGCTCATTTCAGTTTACAGTCTTTTGAAGGAAATTGCGACCTTGGGAACCATCCAATAGGGGGAAATTCAATGCACCGTCAAATCCTGGACAAAATTAAGGCTTACTCGAAAATAGTCATTCATCGACACGTGCGACCGGATCCGGACGCCTATGGTTCCTCTATCGGTCTTTATCACTTGCTTCAAGAAAATTACCCAGAAAAAGAGATTTGGGTGACAGGGAAACCAGATGCAACTCTCGATTATCTGGCCACTCTCAAACCGGTACCTGATGGTGCGTTTCAGGATGCACTCATCATTGTTACAGATACCGCCAATACAGCACGCATTGACGATCAACGGTATACACAAGGGGATTACTTGATTAAAATTGATCACCATCCAAATGAAGAACCATATGGCGATTTGATCCATGTCGATACTAATGCCAGCTCAGTAAGTGAAATGATTTATGAACTGTTTCTTGTGGCAAAACAAGAAGAGGGTTGGCAGATGAATGCAACAGCTGCGCGACTTCTATATGCAGGTATAGTGGGAGATACGGGGCGCTTTATGTTTAGTAGTACATCTCTTGCGACAATGACGTATGCCGGTGAGTTGATGAGCTTTGACTTTGACCGGACGAAATTATTTAACGACATGTACGAAGTGTCTCCAAACGTTCTGAAATTAAAAGGCTATGTCTATGAGAATTTTAAGATGAAGAATGGAATCGGTCACGTGAAAATGACACGAGAGCTTTTGAAAGAATACGGGGTCAATCAATCAGAAGCCTCTTTACTTGTCAGTGCTTTAGCTGACGTGAAAGGGATGCGTGCCTGGGTGTTCTTCATCGAAGATGAAGACTCGATTCGTGTTCGCTTGCGTTCAAAAGGTCCGATTATCAATGTGATTGCGAAACAATTTAACGGTGGGGGGCATCCACTCGCTTCCGGAGCGACGATCTACAAATGGGAAGAAATGCAGGACGTATTAGAAGAAATGTATAAACTTTAGGAGGTTTCTCATGGCGGTCACCTATCCACAAATACGCACATCCATGGATCTACTGAGCAGTACAATACGGCTCGATCGCTTGAGTACTTTTCTAGTCGAGCAGCGTGTCCAACTCGCAGCCATTACAAACTCAACTCTTTATGGGGTACTCCCTTTTTATGATGCCATGATAGCTCATGGTATTCAGCCTGTGGTGGGTCTGCGCTATTTTCTTCAGTTTGAGGAAGAGCGGTTAGAAGTCGTTAGTTACGCAAAGACCGAAGTGGGGTGGAAGAATTTACTCAAGCTATCGAGTGCGATTGAAACAAAGCATGTCGAAGCCGTTCCCTTCTCCTGGTTCCAAGCTTACTCAGAAGGACTTTTCCATACTCTTGTCGTGAGTGAAGAAACGAACGAACAGGTGCATACGTTGTTTTCATCATCTATTGTGCCTGCTGTTCGAAAAGAAACGGTCATCCATGCAAAATTTATTGAGACGCTCTCTAAGACAGCGTCTTTCATCATTCCATATGCACCTGCAGATATGGAATCAGAAGAGGACCAGCATGCCTATCAGGTTCTTTCCGCTCTAAGACAAGGAAAGAAGTTACAAGACGTGAAAACAGTACAAGGACAACCTCTCTTAAAGAAAGAAGAGTGGGGGGATTTTTCACAATTAGGAAACTGGCATCAACATTTCTATGCCCAGTTTTCTTCCACATTTTCTCTGACGAGTAAACAACCATTGCTCCCTCGTTTTTCTGTCCCACCTGGGCAATCCTCAGATACATTCCTTGAAAAACAAGCACAACGTGGGCTGGAAGCGAAAGTACCAAACTATGATCAAACGTATGAGGAGCGTTTAGCAAAGGAACTGGGTATCATTCAACAAATGGGCTTCAGTGATTACTTTTTAATTGTCCAAGATTTTATTGCCTACGCACGTAGTCAAGGAATCTCAGTGGGACCTGGGCGAGGATCTTCAGCTAGCTCTCTAGTTGCCTATTGTCTTGGTATCACAAATGTAGATCCACTTGCGTACGGTTTATTGTTTGAACGCTTTTTAAATCCCGAACGTATCTCGCTTCCGGATATTGATGTAGACTTTGCGGATTATCGCCGAGATGAAGTCATTCAGTATGTCCGCCAAAAATACGGCCAACACCACGTGGCGCAAATCCTTGCGTACGGAACGTTGTCAACGAAAGCCGTCGCACGAGAAGTGGCTCGAGTGATGGAATATCCACAAGAAGTGTTGGCATTTCTTTCTAAAACGATTCCGTCTCAAGCAACGACTCTCGACGAAGTGGTCAATACGAATCGCGATCTGCAAAGTTTTGTCAAACGGGACGAACGAAACCAGCTTTGGTATTCCTTAGCCCGACGACTTGAAGGCTTCCCACGGAATACTACCGTCCATGCCGCAGGTGTCGTCATCTCTCCAGTTCCTATTGTGCAAGTCGTTCCGATTGAAGAACACCAAGAAGGGATGTTTTTAACCCAGTGGACGATGAAAGAAGTGGAAACAGCCGGACTTTTGAAAATGGATTTCTTGGGTCTGCGTAATTTAAGTATGCTCGATCAGATGACATATCTGATTCGAACACACGAGCAGTCGAATTTTACATTGGAAAGCCTTCCAGATGAAGATCGAGCCACATTTGCTACGCTCGCTTCAGGAGATACATTAGGGATTTTTCAGTTTGAATCTCCGGGCATGCGAAATGCACTTCAAGTAGTGGAACCACAGACGTTCCGAGAAGTGGTCGCGGTCAATGCCCTTTTCAGACCAGGTCCTATGGCATTTATTCCAACGTTTGCAGCTCGAAAAAAAGGAAGAGAGCAAACGGAATATCCGCATCCATCACTCGAGCCTATTTTAAAAGAAACGTATGGGATTATTGTCTATCAAGAGCAAATCATGCAAATTGCCCGTAGTGTTGGGAATTATTCGTATGCGGAAGCAGATTTATTACGCCGTGCGATAAGTAAAAAAGACCGGAATATTCTTGAAAAAGAGCGCCGCCAATTTGTCGACCGTGCTAGGTCCAATCAATTCCCTGAAGAAACAGCGAAAGTTATTTATGATCTAATTGTGCGTTTTGCTGAGTATGGTTTTCCGAAAAGTCATGCAACAGCCTATAGTTTGATTGCGTATCAGATGGCGTATATTAAAACACATTACTCAGCTTCTTTTTATGCAGCTTATTTATCGTCAACAACGGGAAACAAAGATAAGCAAGCACATGTCTTCCGTGAGATGAAACGGAAGGGTGTTCGTATCGAGTCACCTGACCTCTGGAAAAGCCGAGCTTCATTTTCTCTCGAACAAGACCGGGTGCGTATTGGTCTATCTAGTATTAGTGGCGTCCCAAGACCTTTCGTTCAGCGTCTACTTGCCATTCGTAAACAAAAAGAACGTCCGTGGAACAGTTTATTTGAGCTCGCAGCGGATCTTTCCGCTAAACATTTTACACGTGCCTCCTTGGAGCCTCTTATCAAGGCTGGGGCACTCGACTTTTTAGGCAAAGACCGTGCTGTTCTCTTAGCAAGTTTGGATCCTGCCATCATGCATGCTGAACTCGTTCGTCCAACTGATGACGTGGATTTGTTTGGTACAGATACGCACTCATTTGGTGAACCAAAGTACACGGAACAGGCAGACATGCCGCTCGGCTATAAATTACAATACGAAAAAGAAGTGTTGGGGACTTATATCACGACACATCCAGTCGAACTGGTGAGAAATAAAGTAAACGCGTCCGTCGAGACACTGGACCGTGTGGATCACCTCGTCGGCAGACGAGTCGATGTCATTGGTCTTATTCGAGACATCCGTAAAATCCGTACTAAAAAGGGACAAGCCATGGCATTTGCGTTACTTGAAGATGAACGGTCAGAAATCGATCTAACGTTTTTTCCTGAAACGTTTGCGAGTATCAATTTGCATTTAAAAGAACAGACCATCGTACACATGACCGGGAAAGTGGAACAACGAAATGGTCAGTATCAACTTATTGTTCAATCGATGGAACCTATCTAACTGTCAGCAAATGCTGGCAGTTTTTTCGTCTTTCTAGTTGTTTCTCTACATAAAATGCGGTATGCTATCCATGTGAGTGGTCTGACCACTTTCAAATAAATGGGAAAAGGTGTTTGAATGACAACCTCCTCACCAAAATTATTTATTGAAATCGTTCAACAATTACGGTCTCTCATCGAAGAGGAACGTATTCCTATTGGTGGTAAGTTACCATCTGAACGCGTTTTAGCCGAACAGTTAGACGTCGGTAGATCAACCATCCGTGAAGCATTACGCAGTTTAGAACTACTTGGATTGATTGAAACACGCCGTGGAGAAGGAACTTTTTTAGCGGACTATCGTAAACATCAGTTAGTAGAAGTGTTAGCAGCATTCATCTTACAAGACACGAAGTCGAGCGAAGATGTAACAGCTACTAGAATAACTATAGAGAAACAGGCCATGGCGGATGTGATGCAGCGAAACTCGAATTTGTTCCGCACATGGAAAAATGCATTAGATGAGTTAGAAACGATCAAGAGGGACTGGCTCATCAAAGAAATCGTAATTGCTTCTGGTAATCGATTATCTTTTAAAATTTGGCTATTATTGACAGAGTACAGTGGCAAACCTTATCAAAAAGATATGACGCCTGATGAAATGACACTTTGGCATCAGTTATTAGATGCCCTTGAAAAGAAGAACCGTGATCAAGCCTATGCACACTATGATGCGTGGTTCGAGTACATAAAGGGGAGAACGTAAAATGATCCGTGAGCTATTTGCAAAAAACAAAGTGAAATACGCAACGATTCCAAAAAAAGAACATAAAAACGACGTTCCAGAAGGGATTATGACCAAGTGTCCTTCATGTAAGAAAAATTTATTTACCAAAGATATTGAAGCTAACTTGTGGGTTTGCCCAAATTGTGACCACCACTATCCATTGAATGCCAAGCAGCGTGTCGCTACACTTCTAAAAGTCGAGGGGCAGACTTCTTTTGATAATGACTTACAGACAACAAATCCTTTAGAGTTTCCAGGATACACGGAGAAGATTCTTTCCGACCAGAAAAAGACGGGATTAAACGAAGCTGTATGGACAGGGGAAGGTGTTTTAGAAGAATCGAAAGTAGTTGTTGCCATCATGGATTCAACATTCCGCATGGGGTCAATGGGGTCTGTGGTTGGAGAAAAAATTACTCGTGCGATTGAATACGCGACAAAGCATCAATTGCCTATTATTATTTTCACAGCAAGTGGTGGTGCACGAATGCAAGAAGGTGTGTTATCTCTTATGCAAATGGCAAAAACCAGTGTGGCGCTAAATGCCCATCGACGTGCAGGACTTTTGTTTATTTCCGTCATGACCCATCCGACTACGGGTGGTGTATCGGCAAGCTTTGCTTCACTAGGGGATATTAACTTAGCTGAACCTAAAGCGCTGATTGGCTTTGCCGGTCGCCGCGTAATCGAACAAACCGTTCGCGAAAAACTCCCGGAAGATTTTCAAACAGCCGAGTTTTTACTTGAAAAAGGTCAACTAGATGCGGTGGTTCACCGTCACCAAATGAAGCATACGCTCAGCAATTTAGTTCGTCTTCACAGTAAGGAGGAAGTGCAGTGGTAAAACCATTACCGTTTGAAGAACCGATAATTAAGTTACACGATAAAATTGAAGAACTAAAAACATATACGAAGCAAGCAGATGTCGATTTGACAGATGAGATCACGACATTAGAAGAACGCTTAGAGCAGCTGCGGAAAGAAATCTACTCCAATTTACAGCCGTGGGATCGTGTCCAAATTGCCCGTCATTCGGCCCGCCCAACGACATACGATTATATAGATGCCATTGTGACGGACTTTATTGAGCTTCACGGGGACCGAACCTATGGAGATGATGCAGCGATTGTTGGAGGCATCGGGCGTATAGAAGGCAATCCGGTTACGATTATCGGACATCAACGCGGTCGTGACACGAAAGAGAATGTACGTCGCAACTTTGGAATGCCGCACCCTGAAGGGTATAGAAAAGCTCTTCGATTAATGAAACAAGCCGAACAGTTTGGTCGACCGATAATTTGTCTCATTGACACAAAGGGAGCGTACCCTGGAAAAGCAGCTGAAGAACGTGGTCAGAGTGAAGCAATCGCACGGAATCTGATTGAAATGGCCGACCTCAAAGTCCCAGTGGTAAGTATTATCATAGGGGAAGGTGGAAGTGGAGGGGCACTTGCCCTTGGTGTAGGAAATCACGTCCATATGCTTGAGAACAGCACGTATTCTGTCATCTCACCGGAAGGAGCAGCGTCCATTCTATGGAAGGATGCGACCATGGCTCGAAAAGCAGCGGAATCCATGAAAATTACGGCTCCAGATTTGCAGCAGATGGGCATCATTGACGCCATTATCCCAGAAGCTGAAGGAGGCGCCCACTTAGACAAAAAACAACAAGCAGAATTTATAAAAGAGACGATTGTTGCGTCGTTTAAAGAACTTGCCAATCTAACGCAGGAGGAGCTTGTTTCGCAGCGCTATGAAAAATTTGCTAAAATAGGTGCCTTCTCTTCCTAAATAAATTCATTCATTGACCTTTTTTCTTTCGAGGAGAAAGGTTTTTTCGACCTCTTTAAAAAAAATTCGAATTAAAGCGTTTTCATGGCTTTGCCCTTTAGACATCTGACAACCTAAGTGATAAGCTAAATAGAGATAAGCATTCTGGAGGAGGACTTCCTGTGAAAAGAATTGCAGTACTAACAAGTGGCGGCGACGCTCCTGGCATGAACCCGGCCATTCGAGCAGTAGTTCGTAAAGGAATTTATGAAGGCCTCGAAGTCGTGGGTATTTATAATGGATACCAAGGGCTTATTGAAGGAAAAATGGAACCGATGACACTCGGTTTTGTAGGAGATATCATTCAACGTGGTGGTACGAAGCTGTATTCCGCTCGTTGCCCAGAATTTCAAACTGAAGAAGGACAGAAAAAAGCACTCGAGCAATTAAAAAAACATGAAATCGATGGGCTGGTCGTCATTGGTGGGGACGGATCGTACCGCGGATCGATGATTTTAACGAAACAGGGAATTCCTTGTGTAGGTGTACCTGGAACCATTGATAATGACATCCCTGGAACAGACTATACACTAGGGTTTGATACAGCACTCAATACGGTAGTGGAAGCCATCGATAAAATTCGTGATACCGCAACGTCACATGAACGGACGTTTATTATCGAGGTCATGGGACGCGATGCAGGAGATATAGCCGTCTGGGCAGGACTTGCTGGCGGAGCAGAAACCATTTTAATTCCGGAAGTCGATGAATCCATGGAGTCTATTGTGAAACGACTGAATAGTGGTTCGGAGCGGGGTAAAAAACATAGTATCATTATTGTGGCAGAAGGTGTCATGAGCGGAACAGAATTTGCTGAGAAACTAAAAGACTATACGGACATCGATACACGTGTATCGGTACTTGGTCACATTCAACGTGGTGGAACACCTTCTGGACGAGATCGCGTAATGGCGTCCTTGTTCGGCGCGAAAGCCGTAGAAGTTTTACTTCAAAATAAAGGCGGACGGGCCATCGGTCTCCGAAGAAATGAAGTTGTCGATTACGATATGCAGGAAGCTTTCGAAGGAAGTCATGTATTCGATCTATCGATGTATCAACTGTCTAAAGAATTATCTATCTAAGTGAGGAGAAACTAGAATGCGTAAAACAAAGATTGTATGTACGATTGGACCAGCAAGTGAATCAGAGGAAATGTTAGAGAAGTTAATCTTGGCAGGGATGAATGTCGCTCGTCTAAACTTCTCACACGGAAGTCACGAGGAGCACGGAGCACGAATCACCCGAATCCGCAATGTAGCCAAACGTTTAAATAAAATTGTCGGAATCTTGCTGGATACAAAAGGTCCTGAAATCCGCACTCATAAAATGGAAAACGATGCGATTGAATTGTCGACAGGTCAACGAATCGCGATTTCAACAAGTGAAGTGTTAGGAAATGCAGAAGTATTTTCGATTACGTATGAAAAATTGATTGAAGATGTAGCAGAAGGTTCGGTCATCTTACTCGACGATGGGTTAATCGAATTAGAAGTAGAATCAATTGATGCAGAAGCTGGAAAAATCCATACACGTGTTATTAATGCGGGAACATTGAAAAACAACAAAGGTGTCAATGTTCCGGGTGTATCTGTGCAACTACCTGGTATTACTGAGAAAGATGCCCAGGATATCTTATTTGGAATTGAACAAGATGTCGATTTCATTGCGGCTTCCTTCGTACGTCGCGACACAGATGTACTCGAAATTCGCGAATTACTTGAGCAAAATGGTGGCGCACATATTCAAATCGTTCCAAAAATTGAAAACCAAGAAGGTGTCGATAATATCGATAAAATCTTGGAGGTCTCTGATGGCTTAATGGTTGCTCGTGGAGATCTTGGTGTTGAAATTCCTGCAGAAGAAGTACCACTTGTTCAAAAAACATTGATTGAAAAATGTAATGATTTAGGGAAGCCTGTAATCACTGCTACTCAAATGCTCGATTCGATGCAGCGCAATCCACGACCAACACGTGCAGAAGCTTCAGACGTGGCAAACGCAATTTTAGATGGTACAGATGCCATCATGTTATCAGGAGAAACTGCAGCTGGTATGTATCCAGTGGAATCTGTGGAGACAATGGATAAGATTGCACTTCGAACTGAAAAAGCAGTAGATTATCGTTCGATTGTTGGGAAATTGAGTAAAAAACGCGACGTGAATATGACGGACGCGATTGGCCAAGCGGTAGCTCATACATCTCTTAACCTTAATATAAAAGCAGTTATTGCACCTACAGAAAGTGGTCATACAGCTCGTATCATTTCTAAATTCCGACCAGGTGTGCCGATTATTGGTGTAACATCAAGCGAGCGACCTGCTCGTAAGCTTTCACTAGTATGGGGCGTCTATCCAATTATTGGAGAAAGAGTATCTACAACGGATGAAATTCTAGAAACTTCGATAGAAGATAGCATCGACCATGGATATGTCTCACATGGAGATGTTGTGATCATCACTGCAGGTGTTCCAGTAGGTAAAGCTGGATCGACGAATCTGATGAAAGTGCATATCATTGGAGATATGGTCGCACGTGGACAAGGAATTGGTAAGTCAACAGCAATAGGGAATGCATATGTCATCAAGCCTGGTGAAACGGTAGATGCTGCGAGAGCGGAAAACAAAATTCTGGTCACTGTCGGGACAGATAAAGAGATGGTGCCTGCTATTGAACGTTGTGCAGGTCTGATTGCGGAAGAAGGTGGACTCACTAGCCATGCTGCAGTTGTGGGGTTAACCCTCGGTAAACCTGTAATTGTAGGTGTCGACAATGCGACAAACTTGATAGAGTCGGATCAAGAAATTACAATTGATGCAGAGTCTGGTGCAATTTATCATGGTCAGGCACATATTATTTAAGGACGTGACGTCTTGAAATATTTGATTGCAGCAGCTATCTTTTTACCGATTATTGAGATGATTCTGTTCGTAACAATCGGAAAAGCGATTGGCGTCTTTTGGACAATCGGTCTAATTTTTCTTTCGGGAATTGTGGGTTTGTATGTCGTGAAAACTGTAGGAATTCAAGCTTTTAAAGAATTACCAAGACAAATGGAACGAGGAGAGCATCCTGCCAATACGGTCGTGGATGGGGTACTTCTCGGAATTGGTGCTATTTTGGTCATTCTCCCTGGCTTTTTCACAGATTTATTCGGACTGTCTCTACTTTTTGCACCGACGCGAAAATTGTATCGGCCTTTCATCAACCGCTTTATTCAGAAAAAGATACGAAAAGGGAATATTATTATTGTTCGTTAACACATCGCCTGATTCTGATTTGGAGTCAGGCGTTTTTTATGTTCAGTTCACTTAAGGCTATAAATAGCAAAGGGAGTAATAATAAGCCTTTGACCCCTAAAATAACAACAAGGCTCGTCAGACTAATAAGCAGAAGGAAGGTTGGAATTCGTATCGATTGTTTCCACAACAACGGTTCCAATAATTGACGTGAAATTACGACAAAAACAAACATGATGAGTGTTATGGTCGCAATCATCCATTGGTCAGTCAAATACCCATAGAGAGAAAAGGGGATGTAAAACAAGCTGATCCCAATAAACGGTATCAAGTCTGCTAAAGCGACAAGAAATCCAATAAAAAAAGGTTGGGGAATATGAAGTAACCAAGCAAATAGCGCTGTTGCAGACCATGTGAAGGCAAATAAGATGAGCTCATTTCGAAAAAACAAAGCACTCATTGACTGAACTCGTTGAATGGTTTGTTTATATCGATATCTTTTCTCGAACGGAACAAGAGTCAGATACCAATCAGGTTGTCGATAAAATTGAAAGCTAGCGCTAAAGAAAATTAAGAGAAACAACAAAAAATCCATAAGAATCGATGACGAGTGCGTGAAGGATGCCAAAATCGTTTCCATGGTAACCATTTCTTCAGCCATCATTTGTAGCGACGAAGATGAGAAAAAGAACGTAGCATGATTTAGTAAGTAGTCTATAAAGACATGAACTTTAGGAAGGAATTTTTCGGCAGATTGATACAAGAGCAATGTTACTAGTGCAACGACCGTACCGATTCCAATCCCGTAGAGCAATAAACCCATCTTAGGAAACCGTTGATGTTGTCTTTGCTGCATGATTGGTGTCAGAGTAAATGCAAAAAACACACCTAAATAAATGGGCGTCAACCAGTAAACAGCAATGGTACTAATCAGTAAAAGAAGGCTCCATTTTATATAAACGGATTGTGACCGAACATTCATCAATTTCATCCAATCTTTTCAAAAAATTAGGAAATAAAGTGTTGCGCAATTGTTATTTATTTATAAATTCAAGCGTTTTCATTCACAAACCCGCCATAATTAGCTATAATACGAGAGGTAAGGTTTATAAGGTACATACTCGATTTAAAGGAGAGAGACACACATGACATCCACACGTGGACTTGAAGGTGTTGTAGCTACACAATCAGCGATCAGTTCGATTATCGATGATACGCTAACGTATGTAGGCTATGATATTGACGATTTAGCAAACAATGCGAGTTTTGAAGAGGTTGTCTACCTTTTATGGCATCAGCGTCTTCCTAAACAAGACGAATTGGATCAGTTAAAGCAACAACTTGCTGAGCATATGGCAGTTCCAGATGAAGTGCTTGCTCATTTCAAAACCTATGATATTAAGTCAGTTCATCCTATGACCGCACTCCGTACAGCCGTATCGATGTTAGGTTTGTTCGACGAAGCAGCTGAAGATATGTCAGATGAAGCAAACTACTTGAAAGCAATCAAACTACAAGCGAAGTTACCTACGCTTGTAACAGCTTTTGCACGTGTACGTAAAGGGGAAGAGCCTGTACAACCACGTCACGACTTAACGTATGCAGCTAACTTCTTATACATGTTATCTGGTAAAGAACCAGAAGCTATCGAAGTGGAAGCATTTGATAAAGCACTAGTATTACACGCCGATCATGAATTAAATGCTTCTACGTTTACTGCACGTGTTTGTGTGGCTACATTATCTGACATGTATTCAGGTGTTGTCGCAGCTCTCGGTGCGTTAAAAGGACCACTTCACGGCGGAGCGAACGAGCAAGTAATGAAGATGTTATCGGAAATCGGATCTGTGGAAAATGTAGAGTCATACATTCAAACAAAACTAGATAACAAAGAAAAAATCATGGGCTTTGGTCACCGCGTATATCGCAAAGGCGACCCTCGTGCTAAACACTTACGTGAAATGTCACAGAAATTGACAACACTTCGTGGAGAGTCGAAATGGTATGAGATGTCTGTTAAAATTGATGAGTTGGTAACAGGTCAAAAAAATCTTCCACCAAATGTGGATTTCTACTCAGCTTCTGTTTACCACTCACTGAATATTGACCATGATTTGTTCACACCAATTTTCGCAGTTTCTCGTGTATCTGG
Source organism: Chryseomicrobium palamuruense (assembly GCF_042649045.1). NCBI lineage: Bacteria > Bacillati > Bacillota > Bacilli > Caryophanales > Caryophanaceae > Chryseomicrobium > Chryseomicrobium palamuruense. The sequence goes on from NZ_JBHSEF010000026.1 coordinate 88,180, forward strand.
ATGGACAGCTCACATCTTGGAACAATATGCAGATAACCGTCTGATTCGTCCACGTGCTGAGTATACAGGACCTGGCATGCAGACTTATGTACCAATTAACGAACGTTAATTAGTACGAACTAAAGAGAGTGGGGCTACCGCATGTTATGCGACTAGCCCTTTACGTATGATTTATAGGAGGAGACATGACAATGACAAACGGTAAAATTACTGTAGAAAATGGCGTACTAAATGTACCTAACGAGCCAATTATTCCTTTCATCGAAGGTGACGGAACGGGTCCAGATATTTGGGCTGCAGCTGTTCGCGTCTTAGATGCTTCTGTAGAAAAAGCATTTGGCGGTGAGAAAAAGATTCAGTGGAAAGAAGTTTTAGCTGGAGAAAAGGCATTCAACCAAACGGGTGAGTGGTTACCACAGGAAACTTTGGACACAATCGATAAGTACCTTCTTGCAATTAAAGGTCCTCTTACAACACCAATTGGGGGAGGAATTCGTTCTCTAAACGTAGCTCTTCGTCAAGAATTAGATCTATATGCATGTGTACGCCCAGTACGCTACTTCGACGGTGTTCCTTCGCCAGTTCGTCGTCCAGAAGATACAGACATGGTCATCTTCCGTGAAAACACAGAAGATATCTATGCTGGAATCGAGTATGCTAAAGGTTCTGACGAAGTGAAGAAATTAATCGACTTCTTACAAGGTGAGATGGGCGTTAAAAACATTCGTTTCCCTGAAACATCTGGTATCGGTATTAAACCAGTTTCTGAAGAAGGAACAAAGCGTTTAGTCCGTGCTTCTCTTGAGTATGTCATCAAAGAAGGCCGTCAATCATTAACACTAGTTCACAAAGGGAACATCATGAAGTTCACTGAGGGAGCTTTCAAAAACTGGGGTTACGAAGTAGCTGAACAAGAATTCGGTGACAAAGTATTCACTTGGAATCAATACGATAAGATTAAAGAAGAGCAAGGTACAGAAGCTGCTGACAAAGCACAAAATGATGCACTTGCATCTGGCAAAATCTTAGTAAAAGATTCAATTGCCGATATCTTCTTGCAACAAATCTTGACGCGTCCTAAAGAGTTCGATGTAGTAGCTACAATGAACTTGAACGGTGATTACATTTCGGATGCACTTGCTGCTCAAGTTGGTGGTATCGGTATCGCACCAGGCGCAAACATCAACTACGTGACAGGTCACGCGATCTTCGAAGCAACTCATGGTACAGCTCCAAAATACGCGGGTCTTGATAAAGTAAACCCATCTTCAGTTATTCTTTCAGGAGTATTGATGCTTGAGCATCTTGGTTGGACGGAAGCAGCGAAACTAATCATGGACTCTATGGAGAAAACAATTTCTTCTAAAGTTGTAACTTATGACTTCGCCCGTTTAATGGACGGCGCAACAGAAGTAAAATGTTCTGAGTTCGCTGATGAACTAATCAAAAACATGTAATTCACTCTAACCAGTCTCTTCGGAGGCTGGTTTTCTTACAACCATGAAGCTTTTCCAAAGTCTCAGTTCAACAGTGGGACTTAGCGGCACGCTGATCCTCTGGAAGTCTTCGGTTTTGGGCCACTTTCTTCTTTTCCGACTTCCTCAGGTAGTAATGCATCTTATCTAATTTGAAGTTACATCTGTAGTAATTGAAATGACGCATCCTAAATGCATTTGTGAAAATTAAGTGGCGGAGTTGTGACGATGTTTGATAAACTGAGGGTAAGTGCTTGGATGAGGAGGACTCTGAATGTTTCTCGGAAAAAAACGCAAATTGGGACGTAAAATTGAAGACATGTCCGTGGGTGAAAAGCTTGTTATTACTGAGAAAATCGAAGACAAAGATTTATTGCTTTATTTAGGACTTACCAATGATGCCAATCCGCTCTATATTCAACATGATTACGCGATGAATACGAACTATGAAAAACCAATCGTGCCATCCATCATGTTAACAGGAATCGTAACATCTGCGGTTTCAAAGTACTTACCAGGTCCAGGTTCACATGTGATTCAACAGCATATAAAATATCCGAATGCAGCTTATCACTATGCGACACTCGATTTCCTCTTTGAAGTGGAATCATTAGATATCGAAACCAATGTAGCTATTATTAGAGTTCATGCAAAAAATGAAGAGGGTCAATCTGTGATTGAAGGAACACTTCATGTCAAACCGCCAAAGATTTCAGACCGTATGACTGAGCAAGCAATGGAAAATTTCTAAGTTTCTCTGGTTTGAAAAGGGGTTTTCAAATCAATAGGAGGTACATAGAAAATGGCGAAAATACTTGTTGTGGAAGATGAACAATCGATTCAAACGTTACTTACGTACAATTTAAATGAAGCTGGTCATGACGTTGTGAATGCCATGGATGGAAAAGAAGGTTTAGAGTTGGCACAAACTGAACAACCGGACTTGATCTTGCTCGACTGGATGTTGCCACAAATGGACGGAATGGAAGTGTGTAAACAGTTACGTTTGCAGAAAAATTTGGTGCCTATCATTATGTTGACTGCAAAAGATGCCGAGTTCGATAAAGTTCTTGGACTGGAGTTAGGTGCAGACGATTATATGACGAAACCATTTAGTCCACGGGAAGTGCTTGCTCGAGTCAAAGCCTTGCTTCGGCGTGCCCAGCATTCCGAAACCACTGATTTTGCAAATGGCGAAAAGCGCTATCAGTTTGGCGATCTCTTGATCTATCCGGAACGCTTTGAAGTAACAAAAGGCGGAGAGCGACTTGAATTCACACCAAAAGAATTTGAGCTTCTTGTTCATTTAGTTGAAAATAAAAATCGAGTTTTGACACGTGATCAACTTTTAAGCTCGGTTTGGAACTATGATTTTGCAGGTGATACGCGGATTGTCGACGTGCACGTAAGCCATGTTCGTGAAAAGATTGAAGAGAATAGTCGCAAGCCCCTCTATATTAAGACGATTCGTGGACTTGGGTATAAATTTGAGGAGCCGAAAAAGGGATGAAAACCTTCTATAGTCGCTTGCTCTTAGTGTTTGCTGTCCTCTATGCCATTTTACTTTCGTTAGTTGGCATTGTCCTCGGACAGCTTTTTCCAATTGTCATAAGACAACGAGTGGAACTGCACTCTTCTAGAGAAGAAGCGTCCGAGTTCATGCAATGGATTAGCGAGGATAGTGTGATTTATTCCACTCTATTAAGTGTTGTCTTGCTTGTTTTTTATGTTGCCTCGTTGTGGATTACAAGTCTAGTGATTGCCCGCTACATTAAACCAATCGATGATATTTCACAAACAGCGATTCAGTTAGCGGACGGCAACTATACCGCTCGGGTCTATGAAGACGATTTAACAGGTATAACACCGCTCACGAACTCGCTTAATGTGCTCGCTCGAAATCTACAAGAAATGAGCCAATTAAGAGAATCCGAACAAGAGCGTTTAAAAACTCTCATTGAAACGATGGGGTCCGGATTAATTGTACTCGGGCGCTCGGGCGACATCTCCATTATGAATAGACCATTCAGCGAGTGGTTTACTATTGATTTTAAACAAGCGCAGTCTAAAAATTATCAAGATATCGGTCTTCCGAAAGAGCTTGAAAAATTTGCTTATCAACTCCTGATGACAGAGACACCTACTCGACAACAAATTCCACTTGATACACTGAATGGATTGCGATATACCGAGTGTTATGGCGCGCCAATCATAGGGGAATATGGAAAATGGCTTGGGATGGTCATTGTTGTGCATGATATAACAGAACTAAAACGATTAGAGAAAGTTCGGCAGGACTTTGTAGCCAACGTCTCTCATGAATTAAAGACCCCTGTAACGTCTATCAAAGGATTTACAGAGACGCTACTATACGGAGCCTATAAAAAAGAAGAAACATTGCTTGAATTCTTGGAAATCATTAAACTAGAGAGTGATCGGTTGCAGCTATTAATCAATGATTTGCTTGATCTCTCGAAGATGGAGCAACAGTCCTTCGAATTGATGCGAAGACCGGTTTCAACGCAAACACTTTTCCAGCGGACCTTGCAATTGACACAACAGGCTTCAGAAGAAAAAAAGATTGCCATCGAACCTGAGCTGACGGAAGACGTCTTTTTACATGCGGATGAAAACAGACTTTTACAAGTCATGGTCAACCTAGTCAGCAATGCCATCACATACTCATCAGAACAAACGAAAATTACACTGAAGGCTTGGAAAGAAGATAGTTTTGGTGTACTTGAAGTGACAGATGAGGGGATAGGTATGGAGGCGGAAGAACTGACACGTATCTTTGAACGTTTTTACCGCATCGATAAGGCACGCTCACGCAACAGTGGAGGAACAGGACTAGGTCTTGCCATTGTGAAACACTTGGTGGAAGCACACCAAGGGAAAATCGAAGTGGCGAGTTCATCAGGAAAAGGCACAACATTTACGGTCTTCATTCCTCTCGCTCACTCATAATTTGGAGGCACATGATGCAACACGATTTTTTACCTATTATTGTAGGGACAGATATGAATGCCTATAACATGGCCATTTCTTTTCATGAGGAATATGGAATCCACCCAGTGCTCGTAGGAAAAGAAGAGATGTCTTTTACGAGCCTAAGTTCGATTCCACAAGCCATTGAATATGAGAAAAATCTATGGAACAAAGAAGCATTTGTTTCCATTTTAAAACGAATCGCACAAAAATATGCAGCACATAATCAACAGTTAGTACTTATCGGAACCAATGATTTTTATGTCCGCTTGATTATTGAACATCAAGATGAACTTCGTGAAGACTACGTATTTAATTACATGTCGGAAGAACTGATGAATAATCTCCTTGTGAAAAAAAACTTTTACCGGTTATGCGATGAGCACGGCTTGGATACACCGGAAACGTATTTTTACAGCTGTCGTGAACAAGGGATTTTTGACAAAGATGTTCGTTTTCCAATGATTGTCAAACCGAGCAATGGGGTTGAATACTATAAGAACAAGTTCCCTGGACAGCAGAAAGTGTATCGCGTGGAGTCTCTTCCGGAACTGCAACAAGTGTTAGATCAAGTCAATGCTTCTGGCTATCAAGAAGACATGATCATCCAAGATTTTATTCCGGGTGATGATACATTTATGTGGGATTCAGTATTCTATGTGAATTCTAAAGGGAAAGCGGAACTTGGGACACTTGCCCAAGTCGTCCTGCAAGAACATACGGTAACAGCAATCGGGAACTACACTGCGCTTGTTACTCGATACGATGAGGAGCTCCTGAAGAAACTGCAATACTTCTTAGAAGCCGTCGGGTACCAAGGATTTGCAAACTTTGATTTAAAGTACGATGCTCGAGACGGAAAATTTAAAGTATTCGAAGTGAATATTCGCCAAGGACGCTCAAGCTATTACACGACAGCTTGCGGCCATAACATGGCGAAATACATCGTTGACGATGTCATCCATTCCGAAGAAAAAGAATTGACGTATTTGAATACGGAGTATCTGTTCACAGTAGTACCTAAAATTGTGTTGCACAAATTTGTCGACAATCAAGAAGTGAACCAAGAATGTCGACGCTTGATTCGCCAGGGAAACTGGGGAAATCCGATGTTCTACAAGGCAGATACAAATTTCAAACGGAAATTTTATTTGTTTGCACGACAAGTGAACTATTACCGAAAATATAAAAATAACCAGTGGGATTCTTAACATAGAATTCATAATGGGTTAACAATCAAACCGTATGATGAGAGTAACCCCTTTTCCTACCAGGAAAAAGAAGGACCGGTGAGACATTGTCTTACCGGTTTTTCTTTTGTCGAAAGAAGGGTGAAACCATCGAGTGACTTGTCCGTATACATAGGTAGAACGTGAAAGGAGAACTACATATGACGTCCAAACGAATTCTTACGATCATCGGTGTATCGATTGTTGGCTTGATTGCCATTGTCGCATTGGCAACATCTTGGTACACTGTCGATGAATCCGAACAAGCTGTAGTCATTACATTTGGTGACGCAGGCGACCCAATTACAGAACCGGGGCTCAAATTTAAGATGCCTTGGCCAATACAAAAAGTTGAAAAATTATCAAAAGAAACATTTAGTCTCCAATTTGGCTATCAGCAAACAGCCGATGGTGAAATTGTTTCCTATGATAATGAAACCAAAATGATTACCGGAGACGACAATATCGTTCTTGCCGACTTAGTTGTACAGTGGCGTATCACGAGTCCACGTGACTACTTATTTAACTCAGAGGATCCACGTGAACTATTGCACTCTGCCACTTCTGCTTCTATCCGTTCCGTTATTGGGAGCTCAAAAATAGATGATGCCCTCACTTCCGGGAAAGCAGAAATTGAAGCAGCCACGCGGGATCTTTTAGCGGACCTCGTGACGAAATATGATATCGGAATTACAGTTTTATCCGTTAACCTACAAGACGTTGAATTACCAAATGAAGAAGTGCGACAAGCGTTCACAGCAGTACGTGATGCAGAAGAACAAAAAAATATTAAAGTGAACCAAGCAGGCCGATATGAGAACCAGCGATTTGGGGAAGCGAATGGTGAGAAAGATGCCATCATTTCTCAAGCTACTGGAGAAAAGATTGCCCGTGTGGAACAAGCACGCGGAGATGTCGCTTTATTTAATGAACTGTATGAAGAGTATCGATTAAATCAAGAAATCACACGTGATCGTTTGATCTTAGAGACGCTTGAATCGGTCTTACCGAATGCACAACTTTACATCATGAATGATGACAGTGGGACGATGACGTACTTGCCACTTGCAGGACCACGTCAAGCAGCTCCTGTTGCTACGGAAGGAAGTGACAACGAATGACCGGAAAAGATCCCAATTTCGTCTCGTTAGAAGAGCGATTTAATATGAATAAAAAGAAAAAGAGTGCGAATCCTAAATCACAAGTGGATATTGACTGGAAAAAACCCGGGAAACTGTTTGGTGGGTTGTTGCTGGCCTTTATCTTACTGATCATCCTGTTAACAAATATTTATGTTGTGCGAGAAGGGGAATACAAGATCGTCCGTCAGTTCGGTGAAATTGTCAAAGTCGTCAATGAACCAGGACTTGGCATGACAATTCCTTTCATTCAAAGTACCACCACGGTTCCTAAGTACTTAATGAACTATGAAATTTCAGAAGCAGAAATTAATACACTCGACAAACGGCGTATAATTATTGATAACTATGCAGTGTGGAAAGTAAACAATCCACAACTGATGATTGCCAACGCAGGAACACTTGTGAATGCGGAAGCACGGATGGAAGAATTCATCTACTCCGTCGTTCGTACCGAACTTGGCCGTTTGGCGTATGCTGAAATTATCAATGACGAGGACTCCTCACGCGGAAGTCTAGGTGAACAAGTCACGGCTCGAGTGAATGAACTGCTTGCTGCTGACAACTACGGAATCGAAGTCCTCGATGTGCGCATTAAACGTACGGACCTTCCCGTAGAAAACGAACAAGCAGTTTTCCAAGATATGATTTCTGAGCGTGAAAAAATTGCGCAGAAATTCTTATCAGAAGGGGACGCGGATAAACGTCGAATTGAAGCTGAGACGGATCGCCAAGTGCGTGAAATCATCGCCAATGCCGAACGTGAAGCAGCCGTTATTATTTCAGAAGGGGAAGCAGAAGCTGCTCGAATTTATAACGAATCCTTCTCGAAAGACCCAGAGTTCTACAATCTTTTCCGTACGTTAGAATCTTATAAATCAACCATTGGAGAAGACACGGTCATTATCTTACCTCCGGACTCTCCATATGCACGGATTCTTTCTGGAATCACAGAGTAATCAAAGCACCTTGCTTTCAGTCATGGTAAACTGAAAGCAAGGTTTTTTCTTTATTTAAAAAGGAGTGACGTATGTGTCCAAACAAAAAATCGTGTTAGTCGATGGCAACAGCCTTGCGTACCGTGCATTCTTTGCATTGCCTTTACTGACCAATGACCAAGGGATTCACACGAACGCAACATATGGATTTACGATGATGCTTCAAAAAATAGTGGAAGATGAAAATCCATCCCATGTGTTAATTGCATGGGATGCTGGTAAGACGACATTCCGCCATGCGACATTTAAAGAATATAAGGGCGGACGACAAAAGACGCCACCTGAACTCTCGGAACAATTTTCATACATTCGAAAACTTGTCGATGCGTACAACATCACTCAGTATGAACTCGAACAATACGAAGCCGATGACATTATCGGAACACTCTCCAAAAAAGCAGAAGAGCAAGACTTTGAAGTGGTCGTCATTAGCGGAGATAAAGATTTGACTCAGCTAGCAAGTGACCGAACGACTGTCCAGATTACTCGCAAAGGGATTACGGACCTTGAAATTTATACGCCTGCACATATCCAAGAGAAATACGGCTTAACGCCACTCCAAATCATCGACATGAAAGGATTCATGGGAGATGCATCCGATAACATACCGGGTGTACCGGGAGTTGGGGAGAAGACTGCCATTAAATTGTTAGTGGCTCACGAAAGTGTTGAAGGCGTGTATGAAAATATCGACGCGATGAAACCATCGAAGATGAAAGAAAAGCTTGTCGAAAACGAAGAACTCGCACATATCAGCAAACAACTCGCCACAATTGAACGGGACGCACCACTAACAATAGCAATAGATGACCTTACGTATGCGGGACCGAATATGGAAGAGGTGCATGCACTTTGGCAACAACTTCAGTTTAAAACACTTCTTGAGAAATCAGACTTCGCAACAGATACAAAAGAGATGGAAGCCATTTCTTACGAAGTGATTACGACATGGACACCGGAACATTTTAAGGAAGACATGGCTCTTCACATCGAATTGTTCGCAGAACATTATCACACGGCGGATGTACTGGCGGTTGCCGTCTTAACAGATAAAAAAGCGTACGTAATGGAGGGAAGCACGTCTTTTGAGCAACCAGCTTTTATCGAGTGGCTGAAGGATGAAACGAAAGCCAAGCGCTGCTATGATGTGAAGGCATTCCAAGCAGTTGCCAAACGATTTGGTAGCGAATTAAACGGAGCGTCATTTGATATGTTACTCGCTGCATATATTTCGGATCCATCGATATCGTCATCGCAAGATTTGTCGGCACTGTCGAAAGCTTTTGGCTACATGGAAGTGGACGGAGATGAAGCGGTATTTGGAAAAGGGGCGAAGAAAAAAGTTCCTGAAGCAGATGCTTTATTCACTCACACGGTTCGTAAAGCAGCTGCCGTGTGGCATTTAGAATCAACGATTGAAGCGAAATTAAAAGAAAATCAGCAATACGAACTCTATCATGAACTCGAACTTCCATTAGCGAGTGTATTAGGGGAAATGGAGTCGTTTGGTATACGTGTCGACAACGGTACACTGGAAGAGATGGGCTCTGAACTTAAAGGCCGCCTTGAAGAAATAGAGGCACATATTCACAAATTAGCAGGTGAAGAGTTCAATATTAATTCACCAAAGCAATTAGGTGTTATTTTATTTGAAAAACTTGGATTGCCAGCCCTCAAAAAGACGAAAACAGGGTACTCCACAGCAGCTGATGTTCTTGAAAAGCTTCAAGGCAAACATGAAATTATCGAGCATATTTTACTATACCGTCAACTTGGAAAACTTCAGTCAACGTACATTGAAGGTCTGTTAAAAGAAATTCACAAGGACGGAAAAGTGCATACCCGTTATCAGCAAGCTCTCACATCGACCGGACGACTAAGTTCGATACACCCGAACTTGCAAAATATCCCGATTCGTATTGAAGAAGGTCGGAAAATCCGGAAAGCCTTTGTGCCTTCAGAAAAGAACTGGGTATTATTTGCTGCCGATTACTCTCAGATCGAGCTTCGTGTAATGGCTCATATGTCGCAAGATGAAAAGCTCATGGCTGCATTTAAAGAAGATAGAGATATCCACACGCAAACAGCGGTTGATGTCTTTGGTGTGTCACCTGATGATGTGACACCGAATATGCGCCGAGCAGCAAAAGCGGTTAACTTTGGAATTATTTATGGCATCAGTGATTACGGTCTTTCGCAGAGTTTAAATATTACACGAAAAGAAGCCGCTGAATTCATTGAAAACTACTTAACCAGCTTTCCTGGGGTGAAACGATTTATGGACGCCGCAATCCAAAGTGCAAAAGAAAAAGGATACGTTACGACCATAATGAATCGTCGTCGCTATTTGCCTGAGATCACAAGTTCGAATTTCAATTTAAGAGCTTTTGCAGAACGGACGGCCATGAATACACCCATTCAAGGCAGTGCCGCCGATATCATTAAAAAAGCGATGATTGATATGGATAAAGAACTAGAAGAACGCGGTTTGAAAACAAAAATGCTCCTTCAAGTTCACGATGAATTAATATTTGAAGTACCTCATCATGAACTTGCCATTATTGAAGAGCTCGTACCACGTGTGATGGAGCAGGCAGTAGAATTGTCTGTTCCTTTGAAAGCAGATTTTGCGCACGGAGATACCTGGTACGATACGAAGTAAGGAGGGCATATTATGCCAGAATTACCGGAGGTAGAAGGGGTCGTTGAGTCCCTTCGACCTTTTGTTATTGATCAAACAATTGAAGAAGTGGAAGTTTCGAAACAACTTTTAGTGAGCCATGAAGCGGGAAAAGCAGCCATTATTAAAGGGTGTTCACCTGAAGAACTCATACGTGAGCTACCTGGCTACCGCATTACTGCACTGACTCGGAAATCGAAATATATGTACTTTGCGTTGCAGCGTAAAAATGAAGAAGCACTGCTTGTTGGTCATTTAGGAATGACAGGAGCTTGGTTTCCAGTTGAAACGGAAGAAGCTATACAAGAAGATAAATTTCGTAAGCATATCCACGTAAAATTGAGATTGTCCGGAGGCTACTGGCTCATCTATTCTGATATTCGTCGTTTCGGGGAATTACGGCTTTTACAGCAAGAAGCGGATTATCCGCCGCTCCTGCAGATGGCACCCGAACCGTTTACGGAAGAAGGGCGCCAACATTACCTCTCGATGTCAGAAATTGCAAAATACAGAAATAAACCAGTCAAAGGATTTATTATGGATGGCCATGTGTTGTCCGGCTGTGGAAATATATATGCGACCGAAGCGTTATTCCGGATGAAGATTCACCCGAACCGAAAAGTAGCACGCATCTCTAAATCTCGACTAAATGCTTTATATGACACTATTGTGGATGTGTTGAACGAAGGTATTGCGCGCGGCGGAAGTAGTATTTCGGATTACCGCAACGTCAATGGTGGAGCCGGAAGTATGCAGCATTTCTTGCAAATGTACGGGAAGAAGATGTGCTCAACATGTCTTACAGAGACAAAACAACTCATCATTGCTGGACGAACATCCACATATTGTCCAAAATGTCAGCGTTAGGAGGGTTCGTATGATTGTAGGACTAACAGGAAGCATTGCGACCGGTAAAAGCACAGTGGCCAATAGGTTAAAGGAACTTGGGTTGCCGATCGTTGATGCGGATGTAGTGGCGCGCCTGGTGGTGGAACCTGGTTCTAAGACGCTTACCGCAATCCATAAGGTATTTGGTGACGAGGCACTCTTATCAGACGGCTCAATGAACCGTGAAGGAATTGGTCGACAAATCTTTGGCGACAAAGAAAAAAGAGACAAATTGAATGCGATTATCCATCCTGCGATTCGACAAGAGATGTTGCGTCAGCGAGATGAACATGTCGCTGCAGGAGAATCAATTGTGGTTATGGATATTCCATTGTTGTTTGAAAGCCAGCTTCAGCATTTTGTTGACCGAATTCTTGTAGTGGGAACGTCTGAAGAAACTCAGATAAAGCGACTCATGAAGCGGAACGATTTTTCTCATGAGGATGCTTTGCAGCGGATCCAGTCTCAAATTCCGGTTCGTGAAAAAATGGATCAAGCCGATGACGTATTGTTAAATGAAGGTTCCGTCCAAGAACTTTATGAAAAAGTGGATGAACTTGTCGCTACTTGGAAAGCTCAGCTTTCAGAATAGTTGAACATTATTTCAAAATCTCAATTAGAGTACCTAATAGCAGTTAATGTGTTATACTAATTCCGTAAGTTTGTGAAACAGTATCACATAGTTAATGGGAGGAAATTTTTCAATGACAGCTTCTATCGCGATTAATGGATTTGGACGTATCGGACGTATGGTATTTCGCCAGGCAATCTTACAAGACGAGTTATCAATTGTAGCGATCAATGCAAGTTACCCAGTAGAAACATTGGCACATTTAATTAAATTTGATTCTGTACATGGTCCTTTCCAAGGGGAAGTAGTGACAGAAGAAAATGCGCTTGTGGTAAATGGTAAGCGCATACAAATTGTTAACGACCGCAATCCTGCCGCTTTACCTTGGAAGGAACTAGGTGTGGATATCGTGATTGAGGCAACTGGAAAATTCAATGAACGTTCTGGCGCTGCGCTTCATTTAGAAGCAGGTGCAAAGAAAGTTATTTTAACGGCTCCAGGAAAAAATGAAGATATCACAGTGGTACTCGGTGTCAACGACGATCAATTGGATATCGAAAAACATGATGTGATCTCGAATGCGAGCTGTACAACAAACTGTTTAGCACCTGTTGCCAAAGTGTTGCATGATGAGTTTGGTATCGTGAACGGTTTGATGACGACAGTCCATGCGTATACAAATGACCAAAATAACTTAGATAATCCCCATAAAGACCTTCGCCGTGCTCGTGCATGTGCACAGTCAATCATTCCGACGTCAACTGGAGCAGCAAAAGCTTTAACGCTTGTACTTCCAGAATTGAAAGGGAAGATGCACGGAATGGCGCTTCGCGTGCCGACTCCAAACGTCTCTCTTGTCGATTTAGTAGTTGATCTTGAGCGTGACGTAACAGTAGAAGAAGTGAACGAAGCGTTCGAAAAAGCAGCGAATGGCGCGATGAACGGCATTTTAGCGATTACTAATGATCCATTGGTGTCGATTGACTTTAACACAACTACGACTTCCGCTACAGTCGACGGGTTAACAACGATGGTGATCGGCGACCGTAAAGTGAAAGTTCTTGCATGGTATGACAATGAGTGGGGCTATTCTGCTCGCGTGATTGACTTGACGAAAAAAGTAGCGAAATCGTTATCTGCTATTACAGCCTAATTGATTTTCGTAAGCTCCCTCTTTTTATGAGAGGGATTTTTTTATGTATTTTTAAAATTCTATTGCAATTCGTACCCTACCATCCTATAATGAAATTCGTGCTTATTGCACCGGCTACTTAAAGGGTTAGGACCTCTTTGGACTAACTTTCCCCCGTGGTAGTCACTTTGATTAAAAATTCCAGTCAAAGGGGGAAACGGACATTGGAAACAATCGGACGTCACATCATTGCGGAACTATGGGAATGTGATTTTGACAAGTTGAATGATATGGACTTCATCGAGCGTACATTCGTGGATGCAGCACTGAAATCAGGTGCGGAAGTTCGTGAAGTGGCTTTCCACAAATTTGCACCACAAGGTGTAAGTGGAGTCGTCATCATTTCTGAGTCACACTTAACGATTCATAGTTTTCCGGAACATGGCTATGCAAGTATCGATGTGTATACTTGTGGAGACCTGGATCCAACAATCGCTGCAGGATATATCGCAGATGCATTGAATGCCAAGACGCGCGAAGTCATGGAACTTCCACGTGGTATGGGCCCAGTCGCAGCCAAATCACTACAAACTGTTTAAACCAAAGCAGAGGGAACTCCCCCTCTGCTTTTTCTTATGGATGGGTGCAGAAGCCCCTAAACTTTAGTATAATGAATGAAATACGAGCATATAGGAGCGTTTACTATGAGATGTCCTTCCTGCCAATACAATGGCACGAAAGTAGTCGATTCTCGTCCGGTGGATGAAAACAAATCTATTCGTAGACGACGAGAATGCGAGCAATGCGGATTTCGCTTTACGACATTTGAAAAAGTAGAGGAAACCCCGTTGATAGTTGTGAAAAAAGATGGCTCTCGCGAAGAGTTCAGTCGAGAGAAAGTGTTACGTGGACTGATCCGAGCGTGTGAAAAACGTCCAGTCACCTTAGAACAATTAGAAGAAATCGTCTTTACAATCGAAAAGGAATTACGGCGCATGGGCAATTCGGAAATCAAATCAGAACAAGTCGGCGAAAAAGTCATGGACAAACTAGCCGCTGTGGATGAAGTCGCGTATGTTCGATTTGCGTCGGTGTATCGACAGTTTAAAGATATAAACGTATTCATGGAAGAAGTAAAGGAAATTCTGAAACGGAATCCTTCTTCACACGATTAAGGAGGAAAGCCGATGCTGCGTAATGAATTGCAACCGATGGATGCGTTTCGCACCTCTACGGCTGCCCCAGTTACAAGTCAACATTTACAAACGGTCACGCTTCTTTACCAACCATTGATTGGTGCTGAGGCATTTACACTCTATCAACAACTATGGACCATGCATGATGACATGAAAGAAGAGCATGCTCATTATGCACTGATGAACGCGTTATCTCTTCCGATTCAGCGGATTTTTGAAGCGCGCGCTCACTTAGAGGCGATCGGTCTACTCAGAACATGGCGAAAAGGAAACGATGACCGCACGTTTTATTACGAAGTGCAATGTCCACTCGCTCCTCATGCATTTTTTGCAGACCCACTGCTTTCCATTTTCCTATGGAATAAAGTAGGAGACCATATGTATCAACAACTTGAAAAACGTTTTTCCCGTGATACGTCGTGGCAAAACAACGCCAAAGAACTCACCCGTAGCTTCACTGACGTGTTCCAGCCGAATTTAAAAATGGCAAAGACCACAACATCTAAAAGATCTTCTATAAAAACAAGTTACGATTTTGACTATGATTTTGATTTTGACTTATTGCTAGAAGGGTTAAACGAGCATCTGTTGCCTCGAAAACTATTAACTGCCGACGTCAGAAAGATGATTGCCAAACTTGCTTTTCTCTATGCATATTCGCCGTTAGATATGCAAAAGATCATTTTACTTGCAGTTGATGATCCGTCCACGATTTCGCTCGAACGATTAAAAAAGTCATGTGAACACTACTTTAAATTGAAGGCAGAACAACCCGTTGCTATTCAATCAGTGGTTACGAAAAAACAAGATGTGGTTGTACTCGAATCTGTTCCGGAGAAAATGCCTTCTATTTCAAAAGAACAAGAACTGCTCACATACTTAGAGACGTCGGCCCCTGTTGACGTGTTGCGAGATGTGGCAGGAGGGAAGG
Source organism: Chryseomicrobium palamuruense (assembly GCF_042649045.1). Lineage (NCBI taxonomy): Bacteria > Bacillati > Bacillota > Bacilli > Caryophanales > Caryophanaceae > Chryseomicrobium > Chryseomicrobium palamuruense. Next base: position 103,407 of record NZ_JBHSEF010000026.1, read on the forward strand.
AACCTTTTCCTGCAGATGTAGAACTAGTAAACCGCTTTGTGACTGTCTACGACATGCCTGTCGGTGTCGTGAATGTATTGATTCAATATGTGATGCTGCGAACAGATATGAAATTGACGAAAACCTTTGCGGAGAAGATTGCTTCCCACTGGGCACGTAAGCAAGTCAAAGGTGCGAAAGAAGCCATGGAACTTGCCCGCAAAGAGCATGAACAGTATATGAAATGGAAGTCTGGAGAGACGAAGTCTTCCACTCCAGTGAAACGACAAGAAAAAGTACCTGAATGGTTTTATAAAAAAGAACAGCCAGTGGTGGAGGAATCTCCGGATATTGAAGCGGAACGTCAACGACTGCTTGCTGAAATCAGTGCAACGAAAGGCCGGTGATCTCCATGGAACCTATAAACCAAACTTTGCGACGGATGATTAAAAACCCTTCGTTCTCAGCTCGCATGGAAGAAATGAAGAATGAAGTTCTAGCAAATCGTGATGTGCAAGCTTTTCTTGAAGCGCATGCAGAAGAAGTCACGCCGGCTGTTTTAGAGACAAGTTTAAGTAAGCTCTACGAATTCATTGAGCAGACGCACGATTGCCAAGGGTGTCCGAGTGTCGCTCAATGTCAGAACCTAATGAACGGGTACGAACCTAAACTTGTGATGGGAAGAGGTCGAATTGAGATTGATTACCTACGTTGCCGTCAAGGTCGAGTGGAAGACGAACGGAAATCCATCACGTCTCTGATTAAGAGCATGCACATGCCAAAAGATGTTTTACAAGCATCATTTGCGGATGTGGATTTAACGGATGGTTCGCGAGTGCTTGCGCTTCGAGGAGCGAAGAACTTCATTGATCAGTTCGATCAGTCACATACTTTACCAACAAAAGGGTTGTTCTTACACGGCCCATTTGGTGTAGGTAAATCTTATTTTCTTGGTGCCATTGCAAATGAGCTTGCAGACCGACAGATAGCTACCGTGCTCGTATATGTACCAGAGTTTTTACGGGAGATGCGTCAGTCGATTGCGGAAAACTCACTCGCTGAAAAAATGGAGATGGTGAAAAATGCACCAGTTTTGATGTTAGATGATCTTGGAGCAGAAACGATGTCTAGCTGGACGCGTGATGATGTCATCGGTACCATCTTGCAACATCGAATGGCCCAGCAACTGCCGACATTTATCTCATCAAATTTTGATTATAGTGATTTGCAACATCACTTTACGACAACTCAAAAAGGCGAGAAAGAACCTGTCAAAGCAGGACGTCTGATGGAACGAATTAAAGCTCTAACGATTCCCATGACTCTTAAAGGGAAGAACTGGCGAGAAAGTTAATAAACTTTCTCGCTTTTTTTGTTGATTTTCATTCTCAATGAAGCTATACTAAAACATGGGAATGAAAATCATTATCAATTATAAAGGAGCTAAACAATGAAAAAATTATTTTTTGTCATTGCCATCTTGGCATTATTCCTAGCAGCTTGTTCAAACTCTTCTTCTGAACCAGCGGATACAGCAACATCTACACAACCTGAAGCAACTGAGGAATCAGGCGAAGTGAATCTTTACACGAGCCGTCACTATGACGTAGATGATGAGCTTTATGCAAAATTCACAGAAGAAACAGGAATTCAAGTGAATGTTATTAAAGGAGAAGCCGATGAGCTTTTAGAGCGTATTAAGCGTGAAGGAGATGCTACAGAGGCTGACCTACTTTACACAGCTGACGTTGGTAGATTATTCCGTGCGAAAGAAGAAGGCGTATTAGAAGCGGCAGAAAGTGATGTTCTTAGTGAACAGATACCTGCTAAATACCGTGATGTAGACAACGAGTGGTTTGGTTTAACGAAACGTGCGCGCGTGATCGTTTATAATAAAGAAACCGTTCAACCAGAAGACCTTTCTACATACGAAGCGTTAACTGAAGAGCAGTGGAACGGACGCGTATTGATACGTTCATCAGAAAATGTATACAACCAGTCACTAGTTGCTTCATTTATCGCAATTGATGGAGAAGAAAAGACAACAGAATGGGCACAAGGCTTAGTAAATAACTTTGCTCGTGATCCTGAAGGTGGCGACCGCGACCAAGCAAAAGCGATTGCTGCAGGTATTGGTGATGTCGCGATCATGAACACATACTACCTTGGTCAAATGCTAAATTCGGAAGATGCAGAAGAAGTAAAAGTTGCTGAAAACCTTGGTGTTTTCTTCCCGAACCAAGAAACGAATGGGACACACGTGAACATTTCTGGTGCAGGTGTTGTCAAAGGTTCTAAAAACAAAGAAAACGCCATTAAACTACTTGAATTCTTATCTGCTGCTGAAGCACAAGAAGTATTTGCTGAAGCTAACTATGAATACCCAGTGAACGAAAACGTATCAGCTTCTGAGCTGCTTCAAACATGGGGTGAATACAAAGAACAAGATATCCCACTTTCTGATCTAGGTACTCACAACGCAAAATCTATCATGATCTTCAACCAAGTTGGTTGGAAGTAATTCAAATTCATTCCTCCTCTTGTGGGAGGATTTTTTTTGACTATTTACCGAGCATACGTCACAATCTTCGGGCAGGGAAGAAAGTCACATGTTATAATGAACATCGCAAAGAAATTCGTTATATAGAAGGGTTTGACTCCCACTTGAGAAAACTTTCTTATTACTTAAATGGATGGACGATTCTATCCGTCATTATTGTCCTTACCTTATTGGCTCCCATGCTTCCAATCATTGGAGGACTCCTTGCTCCTACGAGTGAGAACTGGGAACATATTAAAGAATATATGCTTTGGAATTATATGGAGACGACGTTTCTCCTTGTATTTTATACAGCCATCGGAACGATTGTCATTGGGACCAGTTTGGCGTGGCTCATTGCCCAATATGAATTTCCACTAAGTCGGTTTTATAAATGGGCACTTATTTTGCCCTTATCCATCCCGCCATTCATCGCAGCATATACATATTCAGGAATGGTAAGCTACACAGGAGTCATTCAATCCACACTAAGAAATGTGTTTGATGTTCAAGTGAACCAGCGCTTTTTTGACATTATGAACATACCGGGTGCGATTTTCATCTACACGATGTTTTTATACCCATATGTCTATACCATCACGCGTGTCTTCTTGACGCAACAAGCTGCATCCCTTGTCGAAAGTGCGAAACTCCTTGGGAAAGGACCTTGGGCGATTTTCTTACAAGTGGTGCTTCCAATTTCCCGAGCTGCCATTATTGGCGGAGTTAGTCTGGTGTCGCTCGAAGTATTGAATGATTATGGTGTGGTAAAGTATTATGGGATTCAAACGTTCAGTACGGCCATCTTCCAGACTTGGTTCGGACTTGGAGACATTGACGCTGCCATTAAATTAGCGGGTTCGTTAATGACGTTTGTGGTGCTGATGCTGGTCATTGAAAAACTGCTCCGAGGGACAAAGCAATTTAGTTACTCGAATACGAAAGTCAATCCGCTTCCAAAAGTAAAATTGACTGGCTTCCGGAAGTGGGGCGCGTTTAGTTACGTCACAGTCATTTTCAGTTTGGCGTTTTTGTTTCCGGTCATTCAATTAATGGATTGGTTCGTTTTAACATGGGGAGCCATTCCAAATGGAGAATTCACCACCTATATTAAAAATTCGGTATTGGTGGCGGGTATTGCAGCAGTCATCATTATTATCGGTGCATTGATTGTAGGGAACTTTCAGCGCTTTACGCGAGGGCGCATTGGAAAGGTTCTTCCGAAATTCACAATTGTCGGCTATTCCATTCCTGGTGCCGTCATAGCGGTTGCCATTGTAACGATGTTTATTTGGCTTGATCGCCAATTGATTCCTCTCTATACAGCTTGGGGAATGGACCGATCGCTTGTCTTAAGTACCAGCGTCGTTATGCTCGTTGTCGCATATATCGTGCGGTTCTTCGCGATTGGCTACAATGCGATTGAGTCCGGATATGATAAAATTGGAGTAAACTTCAGTTTGGCATCACGGATGCTTGGAGCTTCCGTTTCAAAGACATTTTTTAAAGTGGATATCCCGCTTCTTAAAGGGGCTATCGTTTCCGGTTTGATGCTTGTGTTCGTAGATATTATGAAGGAAATTCCGCTTACGTTAATTTTGCGACCGTTTAACTTTGATACATTAGCCACGAAAGCGTTCCAATATGCGAGTGATGAGAAAATTATGCAAGCGAGTCAACCATCACTCATTATTATTATCATGAGCGCACTTGCAATCTTTATTTTCTATCGCCTACTTGATAAGGAGGATGCGAAATGACAATTGAAATCAAAGACCTTTGCTTTGCTTACCGCAACAGTAAGGAATTAGCTGTCAATCAATTTTCGATGAACATCGAGACGGGAGAAGTCATTTCGATTCTTGGGCGAAGCGGAAGTGGAAAGAGTACGGTTCTTCGCATCTTGGCAGGGCTAGAAGTGCCGTCTGAAGGAGAATTTACGTTGTTCGGTGAAACGATGTTTGGAAAGTCGACATTTGTGCAACCCGAAAAACGAGGGATTGGATTGGTCTTTCAAGATTATGCACTTTTTCCGCATATGACTGTTTTTGACAATGTGAAATTTGGATTAAGTAAACTGTCGAAAACGGACCGCAACAAACGCGCAAATGAAGTACTCGAACTTGTGGAGATGCAGGATTATAAAAAGCGTTTTCCGCATCAGTTGAGCGGGGGACAACAACAGCGTGTCGCTCTTGCCCGTGCGCTTGCCCCAAATCCGAAATTGTTGCTGCTCGATGAACCGTTTTCGAATTTAGATAAAGAACTGCAAAACAAAATTCGCGAAGAATTGTATTCGATTTTAAAACGTGCGCAGATTACGTCAATTTTTGTGACACATGATGAAGATGATGCACACACCATTGCGGACCGGATCGTCAAACTTGATAAAGGAAAGGTCACCAAAATCGGACGACCGTGTGATATGCTGGGCACACCACTCAAGCGTCCGGAAGTCATTTTGAAATAGGTCTTGCTAATTCAGCTATGACTCGGTATACTAATTTTCATATTAGGTTAGATGTAGGGATGAGGACACGAAGTCACCCTTTCGCCATTCAAGAGAGAGAAGCCAAGGCTGCAAGCTTCTTATGGTTGAACGTTACTTTACCACCTCTGAACAGTGTGCAACTCAATGCGCACCGGTACCGGCCGTTATCCGATGTAGAGCTTCGATTGTCTATGGACAATCTGAAGAAGGGTGGAACCACGAATTTATTCCTCGTCCCTTTATTGGGACGGGGATTTTTTGCGTTCTGCACCACAAAAAGAAGGAGAGATTCGTATGTCAGAAAACATTCAATTAGTTTATCCAGACGGTGCTGTAAAAGAGTTTGAACGTGGCACGACAATGGAAGACGTTGCTCAGTCCATCAGCCCAGGTCTTCGCAAAAAAGCACTTGCTGCTAAAGTTGGTGGCAAATTAGTCGATTTGAAGACGCCTCTTACGGAAGGTGGCAAAATGGAAATCATCACACCGGATGCACCGGACGCGCTAGAGATTTTACGTCACTCATCTGCCCACTTATTAGCACAAGCTGTCAAACGTTTGTATCCGGATGCGAAGCTTGGCGTAGGTCCAGTTATTGATGGTGGATTCTATTATGATATTGATTCAGAAGAGCCGATCACTTCAGAAGACCTTGTGACAATTGAAAAAGAAATGAAAAAAATCATCAATGAAAATATAGCGATTACACGTCATGTTGTTTCACGCGACGAAGCGTATGCTCGTTTTTCTGAAATTGAAGATCCATACAAGTTAGAACTGCTTGAAGCGATTCCAGCAGATGAGCAAGTATCAATCTATGAACAAGGGGAGTTCTTCGACCTTTGCCGTGGTGTCCATGTCCCGTCTACTGGGAAGCTAAAAGAGTTTAAACTGTTGAGTGTCGCGGGTGCTTACTGGCGCGGAGACAGCAACAATAAAATGCTTCAGCGTATTTACGGAACAGCGTTCTTTACTAAAGAAGATTTGAATGAACATCTTCGCTTATTAGAAGAAGCGAAAGAGCGTGACCACCGCAAAATCGGTAAAGAACTTGATCTATTCATGAACAGTCAAAAAGTCGGCCAAGGTCTTCCGTTATGGCTTCCAAAAGGGGCAACAATCCGCCGTATTATCGAGCGATATATCGTAGATAAAGAAGTCCAACTTGGCTACGACCACGTCTACACACCAGTGATGGCAAGTGTAGAGCTTTATAAAACAAGTGGACACTGGGATCATTACCAGGAAAACATGTTCCCCGTGATGGCTATGGACAATGAAGAGCTTGTTCTTCGTCCGATGAACTGCCCACACCACATGATGATTTTCAAAAACGGCATTCACTCATACCGCAACCTGCCGATTCGCATTGCAGAACTCGGTACGATGCACCGGTATGAGATGTCAGGTGCATTATCCGGTCTTCAACGCGTTCGTGGTATGACGTTAAACGATGCGCATATATTCGTGCGTCCGGATCAGATCAAAGAAGAGTTCAAACGTGTGGTTCAGTTGATTCTTGAAGTATATAAAGACTTTAATTTAGAAGACTATTCATTCCGTCTATCGTACCGTGATCCTGCGGATACAGAGAAATACTTTGATGATGATCAAATGTGGGAACGCGCACAAGGTATGTTAAAAGAAGCGATGGATGAGCTTGGACTCGACTACTATGAAGCAGAAGGAGAAGCTGCTTTCTACGGACCAAAGCTTGACGTCATGGTTAAAACAGCTTTAGGTAAAGAAGAAACGCTTTCAACAGCGCAACTTGACTTCTTATTACCAGAACGATTCGATCTGAACTACATTGGAGAAGATGGAGAGAAGCACCGCCCAGTCGTTATCCACCGTGGAGTTGTATCGACCATGGAACGCTTTGTTGCCTTCTTAATCGAAGAATACAAAGGTGCATTCCCAACATGGCTTGCCCCAGTACAAGTTCAAATCATTCCGGTATCGAACGAAGTGCACCATGATTACGCGAAGCAATTAGAAGAACAGTTTAAATCCAAAGGCTTCCGCGTGCACATTGATGACCGCGAGGAGAAACTGGGATACAAGATCCGTGAAGCTCAGATGCAAAAGATTCCGTACATGCTTGTTCTTGGCGATAAAGAGAAAGACGCAGGCGAAGTCAACGTCCGTAAGTACGGAGAACAAAAATCCGAAAGCATGGCATCAGAAGACTTCATAGCTCATATTTTAAAAGAAGTGCAATTCTCTGTTGACAAGTGACTCGTTGGGTGATATAGTTAATAAGGTTATTGAATACATGTTTGTGGTATAAGAAGAGGCTGCCCGCTTCTCACCTGTTCGACACATTGTTGACTGGTTCGCACAAGAACGACTTTCACATGCGTAAGCATGTCGTATAGCGGCGGGCAGACAGAGATGTCTGCCCGCTTTTTATATGGGTACAAGTTGTGAATAGCAACTGCACTTCATACCCGACTTTGTATTCGCGATACTATTTGGAGGTGGATTATTATTAGCAAAGACATGTATGTAAACGAAGGCATCCGCGCAAGAGAATTACGTGTAATTGACCAAAACGGTGATCAACTTGGACTAAAAACACGTAACGAAGCGCTTGAGATCGCTGCTCGCGTTAACTTAGACCTTGTCCTTGTGGCCCCTCAAGCCAAGCCACCTGTTGCGCGAATTATGGATTATGGTAAATTCAAATTCGAACAGCAGAAAAAAGATCGCGAGATTCGTAAAAATCAAAAGATTGTCGTTATGAAAGAGGTTCGCTTGAGCCCTTCTATTGATGAACATGATTTCCAAACGAAACTTCGTAATGCCATTAAGTTCCTTGAAAAAGGGGACAAAGTGAAAGCATCGATCCGATTCAAAGGCCGTGCGATTACGCATAAAGAGATTGGACAACGTGTCCTTGATCGATTTGCGGAAGCATGTACAGAGGTTTCTACTGTAGAGCAGAAACCGAAAATGGACGGACGCAGCATGTTCTTGGTTTTAGCGCCAAAGAACGAGAAATAAGCATTTAGAAATTGTTTAGGAGGAATTCGACATGCCGAAAATGAAAACTCACCGTGGAGCAGCTAAGCGCTTCAAGAAAACGGGTACTGGGAAACTTAAGCACGACCGTGCATATGGTAGCCACTTATTTGGAAACAAATCTACAAAAGCGAAACGCAAACTTCGCAAGCTGAAAGTAGTTTCTTCAGGCGACTACAAGCGCATCCGTACACTATTAACGTACATGAAGTAATTCGACTATAAATGAAATAGCAGGAGGTTGTTTAATATGCCACGTGTAAAAGGTGGATCAGTAACGCGTCAGCGTCGTAAAAAAGTCATTAAATTAGCTAAGGGATACTACGGTTCAAAACACACACTTTATAAAGTTGCTAATCAAGCAGTTATGAAGTCTGGTATGTACGCATACCGTGACCGTCGTCAAAAGAAACGTGATTTCCGTAGACTATGGATCACACGTATCAACGCGGCAGCACGTTTGAATGGTCTTTCTTACAGCCGTTTAATGTTCGGTCTTAAATTAGCAGGTATCGAAGTTAACCGTAAAATGTTAGCTGACCTAGCTGTAACGGATGCAGGTGCATTCACTCAGTTAGCAGACGCTGCTAAAAAAGCAATGAACAAATAAGAACCAACACAAGCTCTTCCTCTTATAGAGGGAGAGTTTTTTCTTTGGATTCAGACAAAAAATATAGTGGCGGGACGATGAGCATAATGGTCATAGTGCTTTAAGACAGTAAATTAAAAGAATAATAGTGATGTATCAAGAATAGAGTGAAGATGCACATAATGACTAATTAAAGCCACATAGTGATTAATTAAGGAAACAATAGATGGTTTAACAAATCGAACTTAGATTTCATCACTCAATTTTGCTACACTAGAAAAGAAAGTGGGGGAAATGGATGGAATACATTTGGATAATTATCGTCATCATGTCAGTTATCACATTTTTTGTAATGAGGTATGATAAGAAGCAAGCGCAACAAAGAGGACAGCGTGTGCCGGAAAATACACTATGGCTTTTAGCCTTACTTGGAGGAGGTCCCGGAGCATACGCTGGTATGCAGATGTTTCGTCATAAAACGAAACATACATCGTTTCGTGTAGGATTTTTAATTCTTGCCATCTTGCAGCTTTTTCTCATCCTCTGGATCAATCAGCAGGTGAGTTGAAAGTGGAATAAGAAGTAACTAAAGAAGTATTCGCAAAGGTGAAACTCAGGGCAGTTCGCAGTGCTAAAGTCAAAACTGTTCATAGAGCCAAAAATTCGGCCTAGTTTAAATAAATCAAACGAAAAAGCCGGTTTACACCGACTCATCTTTCACTCTCATTAAGTCTTCAATAGGATTTTTCCAGTTGATCTCCGCATTCGGATAACTCATGCGGATTTCGTTTTCGAGGAAAAGAAAATCTTCCCGCGTCAGCCCTTGCAATTTCACGGAATCATGGATCCATACAAAAATGGAGACCACATCAAATGCGTCAGTCGTGGTACCTAGATATTTTTCGCCTTCGAAGAGGGCTCCGCGGTACGCAATAAAAAAGTTTTTGCGTGCATTTTTGCTATCATCATAAAAGTAATACGTTTCTTTTTCAATTGCTTCATCGAGTTTGCGTTTTGAATCGAATAAATACTTTAGAACACGGTACATTGCATAAATAAGAACCGCGATAAGAATCAAACGAAAAATCATGACACCACTCCCTATACATACTTCTACCTTAGATACGTATGAGAATTAATTTGGTTTCAAACTATTTTAAATAAAGGTGTGAAAAAAGTGAACCTCACAAAATTATTTCAAATGCAGCGAGATTTAGACCGCTATATCGAAAAGCAACGAGACATTCAAAATGATGTCTTCGAACGAAAAGTGGTAGCTCTTTATGTGGAACTAGGAGAGCTTGCCAATGAGACCCGATGCTTCAAGTTTTGGAGTAGTAAAGGCCCTTCTGCTAAAGAGGTCATTCTAGAAGAATATGTAGATTCAATTCATTTCTTATTATCCCTCGGCTTAGAAAAAGAGTGGCATGAAAAAGTAGAGGTTTGGCCACCGGGTCGACACGTACAGGATTTAACGGAAGGCTTTTTGATAACGTATGAAGCGATAGCTAAGTTACGAATCGAACCAACACTTGATCGTTATCAATCTGTCTGGGAAGGGTACGCAGAGATTGCTAGACAGTTAGGATTTACAACCGACGAAGTAACGGAAGCGTATTACCAAAAGAATGAGATCAATTATGCAAGACAACAATCTGGCTATTAACAGTTTACATTCTATTCAGTGTTTTCGTATAATAAGGATAGATTGCTTAGGAGGTCGAAATAATGACGAAGCTAGATGAAACATTAACCATGTTAAAAGATTTAACTGATGCCAAAGGAATACCTGGCAACGAGCGCGAAGCGCGTGAGGTTATGGAAAAATACATAACTCCTTTTGCGGATGAAGTCAGCTACGATAATTTAGGTAGCTTGATTGCTAAAAAATCCGGTTCAGCAGACGGTCCGAAAATCATGGTCGCGGGTCACTTAGACGAAGTCGGGTTTATGGTGTCTCGTATTGATGACAAAGGATTTTTATTCTTCCAACCAGTTGGTGGTTGGTGGAACCAAGTTATGCTTGCTCAGCGTGTGACTGTTGTAACGCGTAAAAAAGGAGAGATTACAGGGGTCATCGGTTCAAAACCTCCTCATATTCTTTCACCAGAAGCTCGCAAAAAACCAGTCGATATCAAAGAGATGTTCATCGATATTGGTGCCTCTTCAAAAGAAGAAGCGATGGAGTGGGGCGTATTACCAGGGGACATGATTGTACCTTATTTCGAGTTCCATGTGATGAACAATGAAAAACATCTTTTAGCTAAAGCATGGGATAACCGTATTGGTTGCGCCATTGCAATCGATGTATTAAAAGGCTTGAAAGATACTGAGCATCCAAACACAGTATACGGCGTAGGGACAGTTCAAGAAGAAGTAGGTCTGCGCGGTGCGAGAACAGCAGCGATGAGAGTTCAGCCAGACATCGCCTTTGCAGTCGACGTCGGTATCGCTGGGGACACACCAGGGGTTACGGCTAAAGAATCAAATTCAAAAATGGGAGATGGCCCACAAATCGTCTTATTTGACGCATCTATGGTCTCTCACAAAGGATTGCGTGATCTAGTCGTCGATACGGCGGACGAAGCAGGAATCCCGTACCAGTTCGAAACCATTGCTGGCGGAGGGACAGATGCAGGTGCTATCCACTTAACGATGAACGGTGTACCAGCTGTAGCTATCGGTGTCGCTACTCGTTACATTCACTCACACGCAGGAATCTTGCATCGTGATGATTACGAGAATGCAGTAAAATTGATTGTAGAAGTTATCAAGAAATTAGACGCAGACACAGTCGAAAACTTAAAATTCAACTAAGTACCTTAGCCTTCCTCAGTTTCTGGGGAAGGTTTTGTTGTAATGAGATGGATTAACTAACTTTAGATGACTTTTCTTCAACAAGAAACAATAACTCTTGAGTGGCTTTCGTCTCTTTGTTAATAGTGTTCATTCACGAAGAACTCTATAAATATAATGTAGCAACTTTGTGAACTCATTTTGTTTAATTTTTATTTTCATGCATTGACATACACCTTTATGAATATTTATAATATATATTACATGAATATACATTTAAAGGGGATGGCGGATATGAAGTTGCTGGAATGGGTGAATTGCAAACCAGTGGAAAGTTTAAAGGGACGTGACTTGTTAACGCTTCTTGATTACACATCAGACGAAGTAAAAGATCTATTAGATTTAGCGACAAATCTAAAGTTTTTAACGAAGGAAGGAAAATGTCCACCGTTACTTGAGGGCAAGACGTTGGGCATGATTTTTGAGAAGCATTCCACGCGTACCCGTATCTCCTTCGAAGTAGGAATTAAACAATTAGGTGGAAATGGTATGTTTATGCATTCGCGTGATCTGCAAATTGGACGAGGAGAGAGTGTAGCAGATACAGCGAAAGTATTATCTGGCTATCTCGACGGCATCATGATCCGTGCAAATTCACATGAAATGGTGAAAGAGCTTGCGGACCATGCAAGCATTCCTGTAATCAATGGTCTGACGGACCTTTTCCATCCCTGTCAGGCGCTTGCAGACTTACTTACGCTTCAAGAACTAAAAGGGGCGCTCAAGGGACTAATACTAACGTATGTAGGCGATGGTAACAACGTGGCGCACTCGTTAGCGATTGGAGCAGCGCACATGGGGATGCATGTCCGCATTGCTACACCTCCGGGGTATGAGCCGGTGGAGTGGATTTCTGAAGAGATCTCCAAGCTGGCGATAACGAATGGTGGTTCTTATGCAGTGTTCAATGAGGCAAAAGAAGCCGTCCAAAATGCAGATTGTATTTATACGGATGTGTGGACATCAATGGGACAAGAAGAGGAATCTCAAGCTCGACTTGAAGCGTTCGCCACGTATCAAGTGAATGAAGAACTTGCTGCGCATGCAAAAGCAGATTTCACTTTCCTACACTGCCTGCCCGCACACCGTGAGGAAGAAGTGACGGCAGCCATTATTGATGGACCGAATTCGTATGTATTTCAGCAGGCGGAAAATCGTCTGCATGCACAAAAAGCAGTACTTGCATCGGTTATGTAAAGACAAATATAGGCAGACGTCCGACAATTTGTTTTAGAGGTTCGCTTGTGCCAGAGGGCACGGCGAGGTTACCTACATAAAAGTGGCCCGGGAGACGCTGGGCCACTTTTTTAATGGGTAAATTTTTGGGCAATTAGTTCGACGGCATCTTGTTTAAGGTGTGGTTCTGCGGATTGCCACCACTGTTCAAAAAATACGCCAAGTCCGGGTAAGAAGTGTTCGTCTCCTTTTTCAATAGCATCATCGACCATGGCATAGATCTCTTGCGCATCGGAGCCCGCGACACTGGTTGCAATCGCTTGTCTGATTTGAAATGACATTTTCATTCCTCCTTTTCCTTAATCAGTATGAATTCTGATAACCCTTTTTATACAAATCTTTATGGTACACTGAAAGAAAAAAAGTAGAGGGCTGCTATGAAACGATTAGAATCCACGGGAAATGCACTCGTAAAACATTGGAAAAAATTGATTACCGTTCGGAAGGAACGCGACAAAACGAATGAGTTCGTTGTAGAAGGAATGCATTTAGTAGAAGAGGCCATCCGGGTTCCAGGAATGGTTAAACATATCATGCTAAGTGATTATGCCTCGATTCCACATACATGGAATATAGATGGCATAGAAGTTCTAGAAATCAGTCCGGAAATCGTCGAGGAACTGACAGACACAGAGCATACGCAAGGAATTTTCGCACATTGCGCGCTTCCTCAAATGAAAGTAAATTCGGCAGAGTGGAGACGTGTACTACTGATTGATGCTGTGCAGGACCCAGGCAATGTGGGTACGATGATTCGCACGGCAGACGCTGCTGGCGTAGATGCTGTGATTTTAGGAAAAGGTTCTGCGGACGCGTACAATCCGAAGACGCTGCGCTCGGCACAAGGGTCAACTTTCCATCTTCCGGTGTTAAAAGGGGATTTGAGTGAGTGGGTCAACCAACTTGCGGATCATCACTTTGCGATTTTAGGAACGTCATTACAAGGGGCATCAAACTACAGAGATGTGAGTATGACGGAGAAAATGGCGTTTATTATGGGGAACGAGGGAAGCGGTGTTCAACCACAACTTCTCGAGCAAGTGGATGCCAAAGTGAAGATTCCAATTTACGGGAAAGCCGAGTCCTTGAACGTGGCGATGGCGACAGGTATTCTGTTGTACCATTTCGCTGAAAAAGCTTGAACATTCGCTGCGCTCCTCGTATAATGAGGGATGAAAATACAAAAGCAATGACCGGGAAAAGTATAAGAAGATGCGAATGGCTATAGGGAGAATGCGGCATGACTGAGACCGCTTCCCATTCACTTCTTAGAAGTTCACCCCAGGTAGCTGCCACTTGGACCAGAAATGTAAAGGTGGCCGGTTCCGAGCCGTTATTCGTTTGAGTGATGATGCTTCGGCATGATAACTAGGGTGGTACCGCGATGAGAACTCGTCCCTTTTTGGGGCGGGTTTTTTGTTGTTTAAAAAAGGAGGAAGAATCAATGGAAGCGCAATTAACTGTCCTGAAGCAGGAAGTTTTAGAGAAGATTTCAGCTGCTGCATCTGTGAAAGAATTAAATGATGTCCGCGTTGCGTATTTAGGGAAAAAAGGACCCATCACGGACTTATTGAAAGGCATGGGAAAATTGCCTGCAGAGGAACGTCCGAAAATGGGGGCTCTAGTCAATGAAGTGCGCCAAGAGGTAACCGAAGTTTTAGAAGCACGAATGGCAGATTTAGAAGCACAGGCTGTAGAGGCGCAACTCGCCAATGAATCCATTGACGTGACTTTACCAGGTCGTCCAGTCCAAATTGGAAATCATCATCCCCTTACGAAAGTCATTGAAGAAATTGAAGACTTATTTATTGGTATGGGCTACGAGATTGCGGAAGGGCCGGAAGTAGAAAAAGACTACTACAACTTCGAAGCACTGAACTTACCAAAAGGGCATCCAGCTCGTGACATGCAAGATTCGTTCTATATTTCGGAAGAGTTGCTTCTTCGTACTCATACATCTCCCGTACAAGCGCGCACAATGGAGAAGAAACAAGGCGAGCCGATTCGTATCATCTGTCCAGGAAAAGTATTCCGTCGTGACAATGACGATGCAACGCACTCGCATCAGTTCATGCAGATCGAAGGTCTCGTCATTGGCGAAAACATTCGCATGACGGACCTAAAGGGAACGCTTGATTTACTCGGGAAAAAGATGTTTGGGCAAGACCGTGAAATTCGTCTGCGTCCAAGTTTCTTTCCGTTCACAGAGCCATCTGTCGAGATGGATATCTCCTGTTTCAAATGTGGCGGTTCCGGATGTTCCGTATGTAAGCGCACTGGCTGGATTGAGATTTTAGGTGCCGGAATGGTACACCCGAACGTGCTTCGTATGGCTGGATATGATCCAGAGAAAGTTTCTGGATTTGCATTTGGGATTGGAGCAGAACGAATTGCCATGCTGAAATATGGCGTTGAGGATATTCGTCATTTCTATACAAACGACATGCGTTTCTTACAACAGTTTGAACGCAGTGAAGGGTAAGGTGAAGACACGATGTTAGTTTCTTTAAATTGGTTAGCTGAATATGTGGATCTTCAAGGACAAGACCCAATTGAGCTTGCAGAAAAAATCACACGTTCTGGAATTGAAGTTGATGGGATTGAGATGCGTGCGCAGGACATGAAAAATGTGGTTGTTGGACATGTCGTTTCAAAAGAGAAACACCCGGAAGCGGATAAGTTAAATATTTGTCAAGTCGACATTGGCGGAGGCGAGATTTCTCAAATCGTCTGTGGTGCCCCGAATGTGGACGCAGGACAAAAAGTCATCGTAGCCGTACCTGGAGCAAGATTACCTGGTGGCTTTAAGATTAAAAAAGCAAAGCTTCGCGGCCAAGAATCAAACGGAATGATCTGTTCTTTACAAGAGCTGGGGATTGAAGGGAAGACGGTTCCGAAAGCATACGTAGATGGGATTTTTGTGTTGCCAAGTGACGCAGAACCTGGTCAAGATGCACTCGAGTATCTTTCATTATATGACACGGTGCTTGAACTTGGCTTGACGCCAAACCGTGCGGATGCAATGAGTATGTTCGGTGTCGCTTATGAAGTAGCAGCTATTTTGAATAAAGAAATAAACCTTCCTGAGATTTCATATACACCTGTATCGAAGAAAGCATCTGATGTGTTTGCACTTGAAGTCGAAGCAACAGATGCCAATCCATTGTATGTCGCGAAAGTTGTGCAAAACGTCAAAGTCGGACCATCTCCATTATGGTTACAAAATCGTTTGATGGCGGCAGGCGTTCGCCCACACAATAACGTAGTTGACGTGACGAACTATATCTTAATGGAGTACGGGCAACCGCTTCACGCCTTTGATTATGACCGCCTTGAGACGAATAAAATCGTAGTTCGTATGGCAGCTGAAGGTGAAAAAATCACGACACTGGATGATCAAGAGCGTACATTAAAATCGACTGATCTCGTCATCACTAATGGACAAGAGCCCGTGGCTGTAGCAGGAGTTATGGGTGGGGCAAACAGTGAAGTGCATGACGGCACAACGACAGTTGTTATTGAGTCTGCGTACTTCTCAGGTTCATTTATCCGTCAAACTTCAAAAGAGCTTGGCCTTCGGTCAGATGCCTCTGCACGTTTTGAAAAAGGGGTCGACCCGAACCGTGTGGAAGCAGCTGCGGAACGTGCTGCAGGTCTTCTAGCTGAACTGGCAGGTGGTGAGGTATTAAAAGGAAGTCTTGTCGCAGACGAACTCGACAAATCACCGAAACAAGTCATCGTTTCTCCGGACTTCGTGAATGAGCGTCTTGGAATGAAGATTTCATTTGATGAGATGCAACAGATTCTAACTCGCCTTCAATTCCCATTTGAAGTGGCGAACGGTCTGTTCTATATCGCCGCACCGACACGTCGCCAAGATATCGTCATTCCAGAAGATATCGTAGAAGAAATTGCGCGTATGTATGGGTATGACCGCATTCCAATGACCCTTCCGGAAGGGGCAAGTCAAGCAGGTAGTTTATCTTCTTATCAAGCAAAACGTCGCTTAGTGCGCCAAACACTTGAAGGTGCAGGCCTCTACCAAGCAACTACCTACTCATTAACATCAGAAGAACAGTCGCAGAAATATACGATGTATACAGCGGATACGACGAAACTATTGATGCCAATGTCCGAAGAGCGTAGTACGCTTCGTCAAAGTTTGATCCCACACCTAGTAGAAGCAGCGAGTTATAACACCGCGCGTCGTGTGGAAAACGTAGCTTTATATGAAGTGGGTTCTGTGTTCCTTGATCAAGGTCAAGATGAACTACCTCATGAGATTGAGCACGTTGCAGGTGTGGTGACAGGACTTTGGGTCGACCACGCATGGCAAGGCGAGAAGAAACCAGTTGATTTCTTCGCTGTTAAAGGGATTGTTGAAGCACTTGCTGCAAAACTTGGCGTGGAGCTCTCGTACACACAAGCGAAGATCGAGGGGATGCACCCAGGTCGCACAGCAACGATTCATTTAGGTAATGCACAAGTCGGTTTTATCGGCCAGTTACATCCTAATGAACAGAAGCGCTTAGACTTGAAAGAAACCTATGTATTCGAGTTAAACTTAGTCGCTTTAACAGCGGATGCGTTACCAACTATCGCCTATACGCCAGTGTCCCGTTACCCAGCGATTACACGTGATATCGCACTAGTAGTGGAACGCGCAGTTCCAGCTGGGACACTTGAGTCCATCATTCGTGCAAATGGTGGCCGTCTCGTAACATCTGTGCGCTTGTTCGACTTGTACCAGGGAGAGAAGATGGCAGAGGATAAGAAATCCATCGCCTTCTCGATTACGTACCAAGACCCAGAACGCACATTGACGGACGAAGAAGTCGTGAAAGCACACGATAAAGTCGTTAAAGCCCTTGCAGAAGAAGTACAAGCGGAATTGCGCGGGTAATTTCATAGGTGAAAAAAATAACGGGTGCCCATGTGAATAGTTGCATGGGTCACCCGTTTTGTAATTTTATAAAAGTTGTAAGAGGCGAGTGGGACATTATACAAAGTTTCCGAGACATTTAAGGAGGTTTCCGAGACATTTCAAAACCGTTTCGAGACGTTTAGAAATTTCCGGGACATTTCCTATGCTTTTCGGGACATTCCAATCGTTGTCACGTCATATTGGACCATATTTCCGAGACATTTCATTCCTCACATCAAAATACTTATTTACTTCTTCACGCCCGCTAGTTTCACCGCCTTTTGCGTATTGGCAAAGTGAGCTTTCGTGATTGTGCGTAAATAATCTACCCCTTTTTTCTGGATGATGCGTGCAGCTACTTCATCGACTTTCGCCCCAGCTCCTTTCGGAATCATTACACCCGTTGACTCCGACAACGTATCCATCTCCTCCAAAAATGCGTAGCGCGCTAAAATAGATGCTGCCGCAACTGAGACATGAAGACCTTCTGCTTTTGTCGCGAAGTAGACATCTTCACGTATGATTTCAAGTTCTTCTGCAATGTGGCGGTAATAGATGCCTTTCTCCGCAAACTGGTCAATTAGGATGGCTTCTGGTTTCTTAGGAGCCATTTTACGTAAGACATGTTTCAGGGCTTGATTGTGGAGTAACGCTTTGATTTTTCCTTGTGACCATTTTTTATCCGTTGCCTTGTTGTACTTATCCATTGGAAGGACAAGGATGCTGTGTGGGAAGGCCGCTTTAATGTCCGGAGCGATCTTGCGGATCAGTGTATCGTTTAGTTGCTTCGAATCTTTACATCCAAGTTCCTGAGCAAGTGCGATTTGATCCCTCGAGATGTAGCAAGCTGCGACCGTAATGGGACCGAAGAAATCACCCGTCCCCGTCTCATCCGAGCCTAAGACGGACTTCATAGCAAATCCTTCTGGTAAAAGTGAAGAGCGTGTAGGTGTCTCATAAGTACCAGACGACCTTGCTGCTTCCCACTTCTCCGCTTCCCTTACTGCTCCACTTCCTTGAAACATCACTTTTCCGGATTTGTACATACTGACCCGGACGTCCGGTAAGACGGCAGCAAAAATCATGCCTGGTGCTAATTTAGAGACCGAAGCGTGTGCGTATTCTTTTTTTATTGCATCCAATTGTTCATTTGAAGGTTGTATAACCATGTTTGACATTTGATATGTTCCTTTCTTTCCATCTCTCTTCACTTCATGGTATCATAATAGTTAGGATTTTCTGAGGAGGGCTTTTCTTTGTCAGATCAAACAATTACACGCGTGTCCGTAGACATTTACGGGAATACATATAAAATGGCGGGATATGAATCGGCAGGTCATATGCGACTAGTGGCGACCATGGTCGATGACAAAATGCGCGAGATTCAAAGTGCCAATCCCAGTCTGGATACTGCAAAGTTAGCCGTACTTACAGCGGTCAATACCATGCATGATTATTTAAAAGTAAAAGAGCAAGTGGAGCAACTAGAACAGGAATTGAAACAGATAAAGGGCGGTCTAAATGGTTGATATCATTATACTGATTATTTTAATTGGAGGGTTGATTGTTGGGGCCAAACGTGGCCTGATTGTTCAACTCATCCACATGGTCGGATTTATTGTGGCACTCATTGTCGCATTTACCTACTACAAATCACTCGCAGAAAAATTTGTGCTGTGGATTCCATTCCCAGCCATTACAACGAATTCCCAGCTGTCGATTGCTGTAGAAACACTGGACTTGGATCAAACGTTTTACCGCATTATAGCATTTGCACTTATTTTCTTTGTTGTTAAATTCGCACTACAAATCGTCGCATCCATGTTCGATTTTTTAAAGTTTTTACCTGTCCTCGGGCCGATTAGCAGCATTGTCGGAGCCATACTAGGATTCATTGAAATGTATTTCCTCTTATTCGTCTTCCTATACATTTTAGCCTTACTACCGGCGGACTTCATGCAAGCAGCCATTTCCGAATCCGGACTGGCGAACTTTATTATAGAGAGCACACCATACTTATCAGAAGCCGTAAAAAACTGGTGGTATATTTACCAAGAGAATCGTACAACATAACGCACCCAAAAACTTCTCTCGACATGCTGGGAGAAGTTTTTGTTGCTTACACGCTGGAAAGGGGTCTTACCTATGGATAAAAAAACAATCATACGTACATTAGAACGCATTGCTTTACTTATGGAGTTACAAGGGGAAAATCCGTTTAAAGTGAGTGCATTTCGAAAAGCTGCGCAGACACTTGAGCTCGATTCACGAAGTCTTTCTGAAATGGACGATCCAACTAAATTGAAAGGCATCGGTGCGGCAACAGGTGGTGTCATCACAGATTTACTTGATAGGGGAGAATCCACATTATTAATGGAGCTTGAAGAGCAAGTTCCTGAGGGTCTTGTTGAAATGTTGCAACTTCCAGGTATGGGCGGCAAAAAAATTGCGAAACTCTACGCGGAACTTGGAATTGAAACACTAGATCAGTTGAAAGATGCGTGTGAAAAGAATGAAGTGCAAAAACTCGCTGGTTTCGGAGCGAAAACGGAAGAAAAGATTTTAAAAGAGCTGGAACAACTGGCATCACGTCCGGACCGTTACCCAGTTTGGAAACTCGAGCCGATTGTCGAGAGCTTGGAACTGCTTTTGAAAGGTCATAAAAGTGTTCAAAACGCTTCTGTGGCGGGGTCATTCAGACGTACAAAAGAGACGAGCAAAGACCTGGATTTTGTCATTGCAACAACTGATGTGCAAGCTGTGAAAGAGGTACTGAAATCTACACTGGATATTGAAGAAATGATTGCAGACGGCGACACGAAAATGTCTGTCGCTCTAGCGAAGCCAGAACGTGTCGATATTGACTTCCGGTTTGTCAGTGAAAAAGAGTTCGCATCGACACTTCATCATTTTACAGGCTCTAAAGACCATAATATTCGTATGCGACAACTTGCGAAAGAACGTAACTGGAAAATTAGTGAATATGGCGTCGAAAAAGAGAATGGGGCAGTGACGACGTATACGTCTGAAACAGAATTTTATGCAGATTTCGACTTACCCTTCATCCCGCCTGCAGTACGTGAAACAGGACAAGAGCTTGACCGACTTGATGAACTCGAGGGTCTTGTTCAACTTGAGGATATCATCTCAGACCTACACATGCATACGACATGGTCGGATGGCGCACATTCTCTAGAAGAGATGATTGAAGGATGTATCGCGAAAAACTATCAACTGATGGTCATCACGGATCACTCACGCTATCTGCGAGTGGCTAATGGGTTAACACCAGAACGTCTACGTGAGCAGAATCAGAAAATCAAAGAGCTTCAGAAGCAGTATCCGGACATTCATATTTTGTCTGGTACAGAGATGGATATCTTACCGGATGGATCACTCGATTTCGATGATGACCTACTTGCAGAACTGGATTTTGTAATTGCTTCGATTCATTCCAGTTTCTCACAGCCACAAGAAAAGATTATGGAACGACTCTATGCAGCCGTTTCGAATCCACATGTCGATATGATAGCGCATCCTACGGGGCGCATCGTAGGTGAACGCAATGGCTACGACCCAGATGTAGAGCAACTTCTTCAGTGGGCTAAAGAATTTGATAAGATTGTCGAATTAAACGCCAACCCGTACCGCTTAGATCTTGCGGTCAATTGGTTAGAACGCGCACAAGAACTCGGTGTAAAAGTGGCTATCAATACCGATGCCCATCATCTGGATCACCTGCGCTTTATGGATGTGGGTGTTCGTCACGCACAAAAAGCGTGGCTGAAAAAAGATACGATCGTCAACACATGGGAACCGAAGAAGTTCCTTGAGACTTTACAAAAGTAAGGAGGCGCCCGCATGATTGCTGCAAAAGCGCTGAAAACATTAGAATATCCAAAAATAATTGAACAACTAAAAACGTATACAACATCATCTGTTGGAAAATCGATGATTGAAGAACTGACGCCATCGACGTCGTTAGAACAAGTTCAGAAGTGGACAGATGAAACCGACGAAGCACTCTCCGTTCTTCGCGTGAAGGGGAATGTACCTCTTGGTGGGCTATTTGATGTACGTCCCCATGCGAAACGCGCGCAAATCGGCGGCGTGTTAAGTGCGATGGAGCTGATGGAAATTGCATCGACGATTCGTGCAAGTAAAATTATCCGCCGTTTTATGGAAGAAGTGAACGAATCGGAAGACTTTCCAGTGGTGAACTTGTATGACTACACGGAATCGCTTCCGGTTCTGACGGAGCTGGAACATGAGATCAATCACTGCATCGACGAGAACGGGGTCGTCCTTGATTCGGCGAGTCAAACATTACGTTCCATTCGTTCGCAACTTCGTACAGCCGTCCAGCGAATTCGTGAAAAATTGGAGAGCTATACCCGTGGTCAAAATGCAGCAAAAATGCTGTCCGATTCAATCGTAACGATTCGAAATGACCGCTACGTGATTCCTGTGAAGTCGGAATACCGTAGCCATTACGGCGGGATCGTCCATGACCAGTCGTCATCCGGTCAAACGCTGTTCATTGAACCGAATGCCGTTGTCCAGTTAAACAATGATGCTCGTGCCCTTCGTGTGAAAGAACAAGAAGAAATTGAGCGGATTCTAAAAGAACTGACACTTCAAGTTGAAGCCATCGCACCGGATTTGTTCCATCTTGTGAAAACAATGGCGAAACTCGATGCGATCTTTGCCAAAGCAAAGTACGGTACGGCGGAAGCATGTACACGTCCGGAAATCAATACAGATGGGCGTATCCGACTTATTAAAGCGCGTCATCCTCTCCTGTCTAAGGATGAAGCGGTCGCGAACACGATTGAATTCGGGGACCCTCATACCGCAGTCGTGATTACAGGACCGAATACAGGAGGAAAAACCGTTACACTGAAAACGGTTGGACTCTGTACACTCATGGCCCAAAGTGGGATTCCAATTCCTGCACTCGATGGTTCTGAAGTGGCACTCTTTGAATCCGTGTATGCAGATATTGGAGATGAGCAATCGATTGAGCAAAGCTTGAGTACGTTTTCCTCTCATATGGTGAACATCGTCGATATTTTAAAGAAATTTGATGAGCACTCCCTTGTCTTATTTGATGAGCTTGGTGCTGGAACGGATCCACAAGAAGGAGCAGCACTTGCCATCTCCATCTTGGATGAAGTTCATGGACGTGGAGCACGCGTGATGGCAACCACTCATTATCCGGAATTAAAAGCATACGGCTATAACCGTCCGGGTGTCATCAATGCAAGTGTGGAGTTCGATGTAGAGACACTCAGCCCGACGTATAAACTTCTACTAGGAGTCCCAGGACGAAGCAATGCGTTCGAAATTTCAAAGCGCCTTGGCCTGCCAGGACACATTATTTCTCATGCGGAAAGCTTTACAGGTACTGACCGCAGTGAAGTCGATACAATGATAGCTTCTTTAGAAGAAAGTCGTAAACAAGCTGAGCAGGACGCGATGGAAACCGCGCGTGTGCTCGAAGAATCCGAACAACTGAAAAAAGAACTCGCTGAACGATTAGCAGCATATGACCAAAAGAAAGAACAACTTGAACAAAAAGCAAAAGATAAAGCGAAAAAAATAGTGGAAGACGCAAGGCGTGAATCAGAGTCTGTGATTGCTGAACTTCGCCAACTGCAAAAGCAAGCAGCTGTCGGCGTGAAAGAACACGAACTGATTGATGCTCGAAAACGACTCAAGGATGCACTTCCTTCAAATCCGGTACTGAAGAAAGAGAAACAAAAGAAGCAGCGTGCGCAAAACCTTCAAGTGGGGGACGAGGTCAAAGTTCTCTCTTTCGGTCAAAAAGGTGTACTGCTTGAGAAAGTTTCCAAATCCGAATGGGCTGTCCAGATTGGTGTCCTAAAAATGAAGCTACCAGAAAGTGATTTAGAATTTGTGAAACCGGAAAAAGAAAAACAAATGGTTTCTGTGAACAATGTAGCAGGTCGTTCAGCGGGTGGAGTAAAGCTTGAGCTTGACCTTCGCGGTGAACGCTACGAGGATGCGCTCATCCGTACAGAGAAATATTTAGATGACGCTGTTCTAGCGAACTATCCACGTGTCAATATTATTCACGGAAAAGGCACGGGTGCTCTTCGTCAAGGAATACAGTCGCTGTTGAAAAAAGACCGCCGCGTCAAGAGCTACCGATTTGGTGAAGCCGGCGAAGGTGGGTACGGAGTGACCGTGGTCGAATTAAAGTAACGGAATTATGAAACCTCTTAAGAACTAAGCCGTATAGGGTACAATAATGAATGAAAATATAGGGTTTCGGGAAGAGGGGAAATGTAATGACATTACTTGCATTCTGGTCGCACCCACTTGTGGAATCAGCGGGTTACTTTAGTGTCGTCATCTTATGTCTGATTGTAGCGATGGTCATCTTTGAACTCGTTACCAAGTATAAAAACTGGGAAGAAATCAAGAAAGGAAATATCTCCGTTGCGATGGCCACAGGCGGAAAGATATTTGGGGTAGCCAATATTTTTCGATTTTCAATTGAAAAACACGCCAGTTTTCTTGAGATGATTGGCTGGGGAACGTTTGGGTTTGCGCTCCTCATCATCGCGTACTGGTTATTTGAGTTTTTGACGCCATCCTTTAACGTTGATCAGGAAATCGAAAACGACAATCGTTCCGTCGGGTTGATTTCGTTTGTGCTATCCGTTGGATTGTCCTACGTCATTGGGGCAAGTATTACAAACTAGGAGGACAACATGGAAAAACTAGCAAAAGTACTGCTGGTTGTCAGCGTTCTATTTATCTTAGTCGGTATCTATTATGTATTTTTACGATGACAGAAGACCGCTCTTTGAAGCGGTTTTTGTCATTTTTTTGATGAAATTATAAAACTTCTGTAGAAATTCATTGAACACCTATTCATTTTTTCATATACTAAAGTTAGGAATATTCACGCTATTTGAATGAAGGGGGTAATGAAATGACAGAAAAAGTTTGGCTCAAGCACTACCCAGAACAAATTCCTCAAACATTGATGTATGAATCTGTGCCTATTCAAGAGTTTTTGACGAGGTCGGCAAAGAAGTATCCTGAGAATACGGCGATTCATTTCATGGGGAAAGAAATGAATTATGAGGAGCTCTATGAATCGTCCCTCAAGTTTGCAAACTATTTGAAGACACTGGGTATTGAAAAAGGGGACCGAGTGGCGATTATGCTTCCGAACTGTCCACAAGGTGTCATAGCGTATTACGGAATTTTGTATGCGGGAGGCGTAGTGGTTCAGACGAATCCTCTCTATACGGAACGTGAAGCTCAGTATCAATTGAAAGATTCAGGCGCAAAAGCGATCATCACGCTAGACATTCTCTATCCACGCATTTCGAAAATCATGAATGAGACCGATTTAGAAAATCTCATTATTACAGGAATCAAAGATTATCTACCATTCCCCAAAAATTTAGTGTATCCATTCATTCAGAAAAAGCAGTACGGCTTCTCTGTGAAAGTCGAACACCGCGGGGCAAATCATTTATTTACAGAAGTGATAAAGGTTGCAAAAGCGGAACCGATTAACGTAGAAATAGATGCAGATCACGATTTAGCAATGCTTCAATATACCGGTGGAACGACTGGATTCCCTAAAGGGGTTATGTTAACGCATAAGAACTTAGTATCCAACGTGACAATGTGTAAAAATTGGCTCTACGAATGCAAAGACGGTCAGGAACGCGTTTTAGGAATTCTCCCATTCTTTCATGTATACGGCATGACGACGGTCCTTGTGTTGTCGGTGATGCAAGGAAATACAATGATCTTGCTTCCGAAATTCGATGTTGAAACCGCTCTCAAAACAATTGATAAACAAAAACCAACGTTATTCCCAGGTGCGCCAACAATTTACATCGGTATTCTGAACTCACCTAATTTAGAAAAATACGATCTTTCTTCTATTAATGCATGTATTAGTGGATCCGCTGCTCTACCGGTCGAAATCCAAGAGAAATTTGAACGGGTGACGGGTGGACGATTAGTGGAAGGGTATGGATTAACGGAAACATCGCCTGTTACGCATGCGAATTTAATTTACACAGACAAGCGTGTGAAAGGGTCAATTGGAATTCCATGGCCAGATACAGAATCAGCTGTATTCCAGATGGATTCCACAGAACCACTTCCGGTCGGAGAAGTTGGAGAGATTGCCGTGCGTGGCCCACAAGTGATGCAAGGCTACTGGAACCGCCCAGAAGAAACAGCTATGACGATTCGCAATGGGTGGTTGCTAACAGGTGACCTTGGTTATATGGATGAAGATGGATACTTCTATGTGGTGGATCGTAAAAAAGATATGGTCATCGCAGGTGGTTTCAATATCTATCCACGAGAAATAGAAGAAGTGCTTTATGAACACGAAGCGATTCAAGAGTGTGTCGTTGCAGGAATTCCAGACCCCTACCGCGGAGAAACGGTGAAGGCCTATATCGTGCTGAAAGAAGGACACCATGTAACGGAAGAGGATTTGGATACGTATTGCCGGACGAAACTTGCGGCATTTAAAGTTCCGCGGTTCTATGAGTTCCGTGATGAACTACCGAAGACAGCGGTTGGAAAGATTCTTCGTCGTACGTTGATTGAAGAAGAGAAAGAAAAATTAAAACAAGTACAAACAAGTTGACATTTAAAAAAAATCATACTACTATAAAAATATGAATGAATCATCATTCATATTTTTATTTTTGGGGTTGAGCAGATGAAAAAAGAAAAACCTAAATACCGACAAATCATTGATGCAGCAATACTTGTGATTGCCGAGAACGGGTATCACCAATCCCAAGTCTCCAAAATCGCGAAGCAAGCGGGCGTAGCAGACGGGACCATCTATTTGTATTTTAAAAACAAAGAAGATATTTTAATCTCTGTTTTCGATGAAAAGATGGAGATGTTTGCAGATCGACTAAAGGAAATAATCGATGAACCGATCAGTGCTTCTGAGAAATTATATAAAATGGTGGAAAATCATTTTATGGTGCTATCGAATGATCGTAATCTAGCCACGGTGACGCAACTAGAACTCCGTCAATCTAATCTTGCCTTGCGTTTGCGAATCAATGCCGTACTTAAAAATTATCTTGTTCTCTTAGATACGATTTTAAAGGAAGGTATTGATAAGGGAGAATTCGATAAAAATATGGACATTCGTTTAGCTAGACAAATGGTTTTTGGTACAATCGATGAAACGACCACCACATGGGTGATGAACGAATACAAATATGACCTGGTGGCAAATGCACCTAAAGTGCATCGGTTGTTGTTAAATGCATTAAAAGCTTAGCAAAGGGATGTGATACAGTGGAGTTTTTATCATGGGAAACAAAGGACTACGTAACAACAGTTACCATCAATCGTCCACCGGCCAATGCATTATCACGTGGTTTGATTTTAGAAATCAATGAACTGTTACATCAAGTCGAGTCTGATGACAATGTTCGCGTCATCGTGTTAAAAGGGGAAGGACGATTCTTTTCAGCTGGTGCTGATATAAAAGAGTTCACATCGATTACAAGTGGCGAAGAGTTCTCAGATCTTGCGAAGAATGGCCAAGATATTTTCGAGCGTGTCGAGACATTTTCAAAACCAGTAATTGCAGCGATTCATGGGGCAGCACTTGGTGGAGGACTTGAGCTTGCAATGAGCTGTCATATGCGAATCGTGACAGAAAATGCGAAACTTGGACTTCCGGAACTTCAACTTGGTTTAATACCTGGATTTGCAGGTACACAGCGTCTTCCGCGTTATGTAGGTCTTGCAAAAGCGACAGAAATGCTGTTGACGAGTGATCCCATTACAGGGAAACAAGCAGCTGAATTTGGACTTGCTAATCATGCCGTGGCAGAAGAAGACCTAGAATCATTTGTTCAAGAACTTGCTTCGAAAACGGCGCAGAAGAGTCCGGTTGCTGTGAAATTTGCTCTTAAAATGCTTCAATATGTGAAACACGAGCAGTACCATAAAGGTGTAGAAGCAGAAGCACAATCTTTTGGAACCGTTTTCGTATCCGAAGACGCGAAAGAAGGAATCTCTGCATTCTTAGAAAAACGCCAACCAGTTTTCAAAGGGAAATAACTATTTGGAGGGAAACTCATGAACATTTACGTATTAGTTAAACGTACATTTGATACAGAAGAAAAAATCGTCGTTTCTGGCGGACATATCCAAGAAGATGGTGCAGAATTTATCATTAATCCATACGACGAGTATGCAATTGAAGAAGCGATTCAAGTTCGTGATGCACATGGCGGAGAAGTAACAGTTGTCACAATGGGCGACGAAGAAGCAGAGAAACAACTGCGTACAGCACTTGCAATGGGCGCTGACAGAGCAGTGTTGATTAATACAGAAGATGTAGAAGACCTGGATCAGTTCAGTGCCGCACACATTTTAGCTGAATTCTTAAAAGATAAAGACGCGGACTTGATCTTAGCTGGAAACGTAGCGATTGATGGCGGTTCTGGCCAAGTAGGACCACGTGTTGCTGAACTTTTAGGGATTAACTATGTGACGACGATCACGCACCTTGATATCAACGGTGAAACAGTTTCAATTAAACGTGACGTTGAAGGGGATACAGAAGAATTAGAAACAAAGCTACCACTCCTAGTAACAGCTCAACAAGGGTTGAACGAACCACGCTACCCATCTCTACCAGGCATCATGAAGGCGAAGAAAAAGCCTCTTGAAGAAATCGAGCTGGATGATCTAGATATCGATGAAGACGATGTTGAAGCGAAGACAGAAACAATTGAAATCTATCTTCCTCCGAAAAAAGAAGCTGGAAAAGTGTTACAAGGCGATCTTCAAGACCAAGTAAAAGAACTTGTCCAACTACTACGTTCAGAAGCGAAAGTCATTTAAACTCTTACCAACAGGAATGAAGGAGGAACATAGAATGTCGAACAAAGTTTTAGTATTAGCAGAATCTCGTGAAGGTGCGTTACGTAACGTATCGTTTGAAGCGATTGCAGCAGGTAAGAAAATTGCAGGAGGCGGAGAGGTCACTGCCGTGTTACTTGGCGATTCCGTTCAAGGTCTACCAACTGAACTTGGTGCGTATGGAGCAGACCGTGTCATTACGGTTGAACATCCCCACTTAAAACAATATACGTCGGATGGATATGGTCAAGCATTATTGGCGGTAATCGAGCAAGAAAGTCCGAACGCAATTGTTTTTGGACACACAGCTCTAGGTAAAGATCTATCACCTAAAATTGCTGCTAAACTACAAGTAGGTTTAGTGTCTGACGTGACAGACATTAAAGGCGAAGGGGAAGACGCAGTCTTCGTCCGTCCAATCTACTCTGGAAAAGCGTTTGAAAAAGTGAAGATTAAAGATGAATTGAAATTTGTAACGATTCGTCCAAATAACATTGCGCCACTTGCAAGAGAAGAAGGAAAATCAGCAGATGTGAGCTCGCTTTCTATAGATATCACAAACCTTCGTACAATCATCAAAGAAGTCGTTCGTAAATCAACTGACGGCGTCGATCTATCTGAAGCGAAAGTAGTTGTAGCTGGTGGACGTGGTGTGAAGAGTGCGGACGGTTTCGGGCCATTAAAAGAACTGGCTGACTTACTTGGAGGAGCAGTGGGCGCTTCACGTGGAGCTTGTGACGCGGACTATGTCGACTACTCATTACAGATTGGTCAAACAGGGAAAGTTGTTACACCTGACCTTTATATTGCAGCAGGTATCTCTGGTGCGATTCAACATTTAGCAGGTATGTCCAACTCTAAGGTTATTGTTGCCATCAACAAAGACCCAGAAGCGAACATCTTCAAAGTAGCTGATTACGGAATCGTAGGAGACTTATTCGAAGTCATTCCAATGTTGACAGAAGAATTCAAAGCGGTTATCAATAAATAATGATGTAACTCGGCTCAATTCAGAGCCGAGTTTTATTAGTAGTAGGTTCAGGTTTTGTTTGTTATAATCACTAGTAGATATTGTAAAGGAGGAATTATGATGGCAGTTACACATACAACAGATGCTTCATTTGCACAAGATATTCAAGAAGGTTTAGTGTTAGTTGATTTTTGGGCACCTTGGTGTGGTCCATGTAAAATGATTGCTCCAGTTCTTGAAGAATTAGATGGAGAACTTTCTGACAAAGTGAAAATTACCAAGTTAGATGTAGATGAAAACCAAGCGACTGCTAGCCAATACGGCGTGATGTCCATTCCTACACTGATTCTTTTCAAAGACGGAGAGCCAGTAGATAAAGTAATTGGCTACCAACCAAAAGAAAATTTAGCTAACTTAGTGAGCAAACACGCCTAATCAAATTGGCATACCGGAGTCCCCATGGATTCCGGTTTTTTAAAGCATACGATACGAACATCCGTACGTGCTTACCATTCATCCAGAAAGCAGGTGATCCGATGAATGAACTCGTCAAACAAAAAAGTGAAATTCTTCCGGAACAACCGGGCTGTTACTTGATGAAGGATGGTCGCGGTACGATTATCTATGTAGGTAAAGCGAAAGTCCTTAAAAACCGTGTCCGCTCCTATTTCACAGGCACGCACAATGGAAAGACGCAACGACTCGTACAAGATATCGAAGACTTCGAATACATCGTGACATCTTCTGATCTAGAGGCATTAATTCTGGAACTTCACTTAATTAAAAAACATGACCCGAAATACAATGTCATGTTGAAAGATGACAAGACCTATCCCTATATAAAAATCACAGGTGATGCCTATCCACGCCTGATCACAACGCGCACTGTTAAGAAAGATAACGGCAAGTATTTCGGGCCTTATCCGAATGTTTACGCAGCCAATGAGACACGTAAATTGCTCGACCGCATCTATCCGTTTCGCAAGTGCGTTAAAATGCCAGACCGCTTGTGTCTCTACTATCATATTGGTCAGTGTCTGGGTCCTTGTGTAAAAGACATTCCTCGTTCAGATTTCCAGTTTATGATTGATGAAGTGTCGAAGTTTTTGAACGGCGGACATATAGAAGTGCGTTCCGAGCTTGAGAAGAAAATGATGCTTGCTGCAGAAAGTATGGAGTATGAACGTGCAAAAGAATACCGAGATCAAATTGCGCACATTGATACCGTAATGGAAAAACAAAAGATGCAGATGAACGACTTTACGAATCGCGATGTCTTTGGCTATGCAGTAGATAAAGGCTGGATGTGTGTCCAAGTATTTTTTATTCGTCAAGGAAAACTGATTGAACGAGATGCTTCTTTATTCCCGATTTATGGAGAACCAGAGGAAGAGTTTCTCACGTTTATCGGTCGTTTTTATGAGCAGTCGTCTCATATTAAGCCGAAAGAAGTCATGGTTCCTGGAAACGTCGATGCCGAGATCATTCAACAGTTACTCGATATTCGTGTCTTTGTTCCACAAAAAGGAAAGAAAAAAGAACTCGTTAAATTGGCAATCAATAATGCAGAAGTAGCGCTTCGTGAGAAGTTCCATTTGGTCGAACGTCAAGATGACCGAACAATTGGTGCAGTGGAACAACTCGGCATGCATATGGGTATTCCCGCACCACGCCGTATTGAAGCCTTTGATAACTCTCATATTTACGGGACGGATCCGGTTTCCGCCATGGTCGTCTTTGAAGACGGGAAACCATTGAAGAAAGAGTATCGCAAGTATAAAACCAAAACAGCAGAAAAACATGACGATTACGGCGCGATGCGCGAAGTCATTCGTCGCCGTTATACACGTGTGTTGAAAGAGCGACTTCCGCTTCCAGATTTGATTCTGATCGATGGAGGGAAGGGACAGATGTCATCTGCCCGTGAAGTACTCGAAGATGAACTTGGTCTTGATATCCCGATTGCAGGACTTGCGAAGGATTTAAAACACCAAACGGCTGAGTTATTATTTGGTGAACCACCCGTACCGGTTCCACTAAAGCGAACGTCGCAAGAATTTTATTTGTTGCAACGCATTCAAGATGAAGTCCATAGATTTGCAATTACCTTCCACCGTCAGCAACGTCAGAAACATGGGATTCAATCGGTACTCGATACCATTCCGGGCATTGGTCCAAAGCGTCGTCAGCAACTGATGAAACATTTTGGTTCGGTGAAAAACATGAAAGCAGGATCGACGGAAGACTTTATTAAAGCAGGTCTACCGGAAGCGCTGGCAGTCACAATTCAGAAAAAATTAGCAGAAGATGCCTTGCCACCAACCAATTAGTGTGTTAAAGTAATACCAATTTCATATTCACATTACGTGAAGATAGAGGTGCGAGCGTCAACAGTACGACTTTCGAGGACAGCAGGTCCAGTGACAAAGTCGGAAAGGGGCAATCGCCGAAATAAAGAGAAGCTGCTACTTTTCTTTGTTGGTCTTGTGTTGAACAAACCCAAGATTGTCAGAATACACATTCTGGAGGGCTATCTTACATGGACAGGTAAAATTGACCGTGTTGGACTAAATGCTTTCCGTTACTGGAAAGCATTTTTTTGTACCTTCTGAACGACGGAGGAGAAAAGAGAATGGGAATTGTAGTTATGAAATTTGGTGGGACCTCTGTAGGTTCCGTAGAACGTATTCGAAATGTTGCGGCACGAGTCATTCGTGAACGCGAGTTAGGACACCACGTCGTGGTCGTTGTATCGGCGATGGGCAAAACGACCGATCATCTAGTAGAACTTGCGGAAGAAATCAGTTCCTCACCTTCGAAGCGGGAAATGGACATGCTGCTTTCAACAGGGGAGCAAGTCTCGATGTCGTTACTTGCCATGGCACTTGAAACACAAGGGTATCCTGCTGTATCTATGACTGGCTGGCAGGCGGAACTCCAAACGGAAAAAGTCCACAGAAATGCGCGCATTGTGTCACTAAAGGGTGAAAAGATTAAAGCACGTCTCGACGATGGCAATATCGTAGTCGCTGCTGGATTCCAAGGGATTACGGAAGACGGAGAGATTACGACACTCGGTCGTGGTGGTTCAGACACGACAGCGGTTGCCATTGCTGCAGCCATCGGAGCAGAGCGTTGTGACATTTATACAGATGTTGATGGCGTGTATACATCCGATCCGCGGTACGTTGAGGGAGCTCGAAAACTACAGTCTATTGAATATGATGAGATGCTAGAATTGGCAAACTTAGGAGCGGGTGTCTTGCATCCACGAGCTGTTGAGTACGCAAAGAACTATAAAATCCCGTTAACCGTCCGTTCGAGCATGTCGGACGAAGAAGGTACAGTGATTGAGGAGGTAACATCGATGGAGTCTAATTTAATTGTGCGCGGCGTCGCTTTCGAATCGGACGTAGTGCGTTTAACGATAAGTTACGAAAAGGCATTTAACGGGTCATTGGCACTCATTTTTACAACGCTCGCCAAACACAATATTGACGTGGACATTATCGTACAGTCAATTGTCGATGGTACTCGCCCAACCGTGTCCTTTACTATTAAGAAAGAGTCATTGTCAGAAGCGATTCAAGTACTTGAGGAGCGGAAAGCAGAACTCGGCTTCCATGTAGCAGATTTTGAAGTGGGTCTAGCGAAAGTATCGATCGTGGGCTCGGGCATGGTATCGAATCCCGGGGTAGCTGCTCAGATGTTTGATCGTCTGCGTCAAGAAGACGTCCCGGTAAAAATGGTCAGCACATCGGAAATCAAAGTTTCGGTTGTTGTGCCGCAGGACCGCATGATTGCTGCTGCGAATGCACTGCATGATGAGTTTCAGTTGTCGGAGCTTGAAGTGGAAGTGTAAAACTCAAATTGAAAAACACGAGACAAAAATTTGTATAGTGACCGACGGATTGAAAGACTCCGACGGTCACGTTAGGCATCCAACTTTGAATATAATTATAAAAATTGTTATTTCTTAAATTGCTACTATCGAATAAAGTGAGCTAAAACCTAAGACTTTTAGAAGTTTCCTATAATTATTTCTCCAGAGAATGAAACTTTTCCAAAGGCGAAGACTCCTGAAGCATCAGAGGATTCACGAGACCCCGCACGGGGGAGCAAAGCGCAGCTTTGGGTAACCCGGAGGAGGCTCGGGGATTCTCGCTTCGGAAAGCGAAGGCTTTGGGAAAGTTTCATGATGAAACACGTACAGTCCAAGGTGCGACCTCAGAAAAGCGAAGGTGTTAGCGAACTTTCTGGTCTTATAAACTATCTTCATCATTCACTAATAAAGAGAGTAGACGTTGCATAGATGCAATCCGGTCTACTCTCTTTTTTCGTTGTTAATTCAAATATTCGACACTTAAGTTATTTAGAATCGTTACAATTCTGTGAACATAAATGTCGAAAATTGTCTGAAAATGAGCATATTTTTATAAACCTTACGGGTTACGTATTACACTAAAAAAGAACAGCTATTCTGATTTCGCCGTAAAGACGATTGCCACTGATGTAATGTCATCTGCACACTCTGTCATTCGACCATTCATCATTTCCAATTGTTCAGCTAAGAACCCTGCTTCTAGTTTGAAACAACGATTGGAGCGTGATTCTGATAACAGCGTTTCATTTAAATGGTAAACAGCTTCATTTTTTGAATATTTCTGTAATGTCAGGTTCCCCCAACCGGCCTGTTGGAAAAAAGCTTCAATCTCTTCCGTGGAGTGACAAGGAAACTTGCGGGCGAGGTCTTTTCCAGACCAATACAGCACTTCCTGCTCGTGTTTACCAAGAAGTGAAGACAATAGATGATCACGAATGAGTTCATACCCGAAGGCAGGAACGTTTTTTTCTTTTATTTCTTCCATAGGGACCACTCACTTTCGAATTTCACGCTATTAGTATAGCATGTCAAAACCGTCAATGCGTATGTGAAAAAAGACACAACCTCACCGAAAGCCTTGATGTGTCTAGTGTTTGAGAAAGATTCTCAACCTTATCGTACCTTGACCTACCTATTTTAGGGGAGTACAATAGTTATGTTAAACAACAACTACGCTGCAAGCGCGTAAAGCGCTATCATTTGTGGCAAATCTATTGAATTCTACATCGCCGTATAATTCAATCGCAAAATTTGAGGGGGGTAACTATTTTGGCGAAAAACAATGAATTTCTTTGGCGCCGACTGCATTCCTTACTAGGAATTATTCCTGTAGGACTGTTTTTGACGCAACATTTGATCGTGAACCATTATGCAACACGAGGTGAACAAGCTTTCAACGATGCAGCACATTTTATGGAAAGCTTACCATTCCGTTATGCACTTGAGATTTTTGTTATTTTCCTACCATTAATGTTCCATGCATTTTACGGAATCTACATTGCGTTCACAGCAAAAAATAACACAAGCCGCTACTCAACATTCCGTAATTGGATGTTCTTTGCACAACGTGTTACGGGAATCTTCCTTGTCATCTTTATCGCATGGCACGTGTATGAAACGCGCTGGCAGGTGGCAATTGGTGCAGATACAGCTGACTTTAACATGATGGCTGAAATTTTAGCGAATCCATGGATGTTTGCTTTCTACGTTGCCGGTGTACTTGCTGCAACATTCCACTTAGCAAATGGTATCTGGTCATTCCTCGTAACCTGGGGAATAACACAATCTCCCGGTGCACAACGTATGGCTACATACATCACGCTTGGTATTTTCCTAGCACTTTCAGTAGTGGGAATCCGCGCATTACTCGCATTCGTTTAATGACCGACCACTACTAAAAAATTGAGGAGTGAAAAAAGCATGGCAAAAAGTAAATTGATCGTTGTAGGCGGAGGACTTGCTGGTCTTATGGCTACAATGAAAGCTGCGGAAAACGGTACGCCTGTTGACTTATTCTCATTAGTTCCAGTGAAACGTTCACACTCCGTGTGTGCGCAAGGTGGAATTAATGGTGCTGTAAATACAAAAGGGGAAGGCGACTCGACGGACAAGCATTTTGATGATACAGTGTACGGCGGTGACTTCCTAGCAAACCAAGGACCTGTAAAAGCAATGGCGGACGCAGCTCCTGGTATCATTCACTTATTCGACCGTATGGGTGTTATGTTCAACCGTACACCAGAAGGCCTTCTTGATTTCCGTCGTTTTGGTGGAACCCTTTATCACCGTACAGCTTTCGCTGGTGCAACAACTGGACAACAGTTACTTTATGCACTAGATGAGCAAGTTCGTCGCTATGAAGTTGATGGTCTTGTCTCGAAGTATGAAGGCTGGGAATTCCTAGGTATTATCAAAGACAATGAAGGCGTTTGTCGAGGAATTAAAGCGCAGAACTTGAACACTGGAGAAATCCAAGCATTCCGTTCTGACGCAGTTATTCTTGCTACAGGTGGTCCTGGAATCATCTTTGGTAAAACGACAAACTCCATCATCAACACAGGATCTGCAGCATCTATCGTGTACCAACAAGGTGCGAAATATGCAAACGGGGAATTCATCCAAATTCACCCAACAGCAATTCCTGGAGATGACAAATTACGTCTGATGTCTGAATCAGCACGTGGAGAAGGTGGACGTGTTTGGACCTACAAAGACGGCAAACCTTGGTACTTCTTAGAGGAGAAATATCCGGATTACGGGAACCTCGTTCCACGTGACATTGCAACACGTGAAATTTTTGACGTGTGTGTCAACCAGAAACTTGGTATCAATGGAGAGAACATGGTGTATCTAGACCTTTCTCATAAAGATCCACACGAGCTTGACGTAAAACTTGGTGGAATCATCGAGATCTACGAAAAGTTCACTGGGGATGACCCACGCAAAGTACCGATGAAGATCTTCCCAGCAGTTCACTATTCAATGGGTGGATTATGGGTTGACGAAGATCAAATGACAAACATCCCTGGTTTATTCGCAGCAGGTGAGTGTGATTACTCACAACACGGTGCGAACCGTCTAGGTGCCAACTCCTTACTTTCAGCTGTATTCGGCGGAAGCGTAGCGGGTCCAAATGCTGTGAAATACATGAAAGGTCTCGAGAAATCAGCCGACGATCTTTCAGACGATATCTTTGCTCGTGAAGTTCAGAAAGAACAACAAGAGTGGGATAAAGTATTGAACATGAGAGGTACGGAAAATGCGTATTTGATTCATAAAGAGCTTGGTGAGTGGATGACAGACAACGTAACTGTTGTACGTTATAACGACAAGCTTGAAGAAACAGATAAAAAGATTCTTGAATTGATGGACCGTTGGGAGCGCATCAACATGGACGATACACAGCAGTGGTCGAACCAAGGTGCTTCATTCACTCGTCAGTTAAAGAATATGCTTTACCTTGCACGCGTGATTACAATCGGTGCACTACAGCGTAACGAAAGTCGCGGAGCTCATTACAAACCGGACTTCCCTGAGCGTAACGACGAGGAATTCTTAAAAACAACGGTTGCTGAATTTGATGTGGCAACTGGAGCACCAATCATTACTTACGAAGAAGTGGATGTTTCATTGATCCCACCTCGTAAGCGTGACTATTCTTCTAAAGGAGGGAAATAATCAATGGTAACTGCAACTGAAGCGAAAAAAATTACTATTGAGATCCAACGTCAAGACACTCCTGACTCGGAACCCTACTGGGAAGCATTTGAGGTAAATTATCGTCCAAATATGAATGTGATTTCTGCTTTAATGGAAATCCGTCAGTACCCAGTAAATAAAGATGGCAAAGCCACCAAGCCGGTAACATGGGATATGAACTGTCTTGAGGAAGTATGTGGTGCATGTTCGATGGTGATCAATGGTCGTCCAATGCAATCATGTTCAGCGCTTGTGGACAAACTTGAGCAACCAATCAAATTGGCTCCTATGCGTACGTTCCCAGTCGTTCGTGACCTTCAAGTAGACCGTACGCGCATGTTTGATTCACTTAAACGTGTGAAAGCTTGGGTTCCTATTGATGGATCATATGATCTTGGAGAAGGACCACGTATGCCTGAGCGTAAACGCCAATGGGCTTATGAATTGTCGAAATGTATGACATGTGGAGTTTGTCTTGAAGCGTGTCCTAACGTGAATGACAAATCAGACTTCATGGGACCAGCACCATTATCACAAGTTCGTCTATTCAATGCACATCCAACAGGTGCAATGAATAGAGACGAGCGTCTAAATGCGATTATGGGTGAGGGTGGACTAGCGAGCTGTGGTAACTCACAGAACTGTGTAGTCGCTTGTCCTAAAGGTATTCCATTAACAACTTCGATTGCTGCTCTAAACCGCGATACTACGGTTCAAATGTTCCGTAACTTCTTCGGTTCAGACAACATGGTAGACTAATTTTAGATGTGAAGAACGCTCGTTCAGAAATCTCGTGAAAATCATGCGGCTCATATGAGGCGACAGATTTTTGCGTGTATTTCTAGCGTTCGCAACTCGATATTATTACTTGCCCTGCTACTTCTGTAGCGGGGTTTTTTAGTTTGATTTTCTATCATGAATCGTTCCAAAACCTTCGCTTTTCTGAGGGAGCACACCGGAGCCTCCTTGTCGTGGCCCCCGAAAGCTTGCGCTCCCCTAGGAAAAGGTGCTTGAGTGGAGTTGCGATTTAGGTAGCTGAACAATAAAATAAGAGTTCATTATCAAGTTTCCTCCGCTCACCAAACTATGGTATAGTAATGACTGAATAGTCATTCATTTTAAGGAGGAAGGACAATGCGTGCGAATTACATAGAGAATCTAGAAGAGTGGAAAAAAGGCTTCTCATTTTATTCAGAAGTAAGTGTTCGATTCTCAGAAACGGACATGTATGGGCATTTGAACAATACAGTGAACTTTGCCTACTTCGAATATGCGCGGATCGAGTTTTTCAAGCATATTCAGCTGATGAACGACTGGCTTGATCCGAAAGGGGATACGATTCCGGTTGTAGCAGATCTTCAATGTGATTTTGTACAGCAAGTATTTTTTGATGAGAACCTACGTGTCTATGTGAAGGCCAACTCTGTGGGTAATTCCTCAATGGACATCCACTATATGATGGTGAATGAGAAAGAACAAATTACATGTACGGGTCGCGGGACGATTGTGCAGATTCATCGCCAGACCGGTAAACCAGTTCCTTGGCAAGAAGATACAAAAAAACAGCTTCAAGAGGCGTAGTCACCGCTCCTTCCTGTCCTTCATAAAGTAAGGAGACAGGGAGGAGATTTTTTGTTCGAACCAAACTATTTTATACTGACTGAACGTGAACGAGATGTCTTTTCATTACTTGCGAGTGGAAAATCTACGCGAGATGTAGCTGAAGCACTCGCTATACGAGAGAAGACGGTACGGAACCATATTTCCAATGCCATCCAAAAACTTGGCGTTTCCGGGCGGAAAGCAGCTATTGAAGAATTGATTCGACTCGGAGAAATTCAATAAACCTGCCGTGTTTGCTTGCCAATTACCCAGAAACACGTCACAATAAGATGTACTAGGGAAGACAAAAGTGAGGGATTAGATGACGAACGAACAAAATCCACCGGTAACCCACAATGCGGACCGAGTGGCCGTCTTAGAAAAAGAACTACGCTACATTTCCGGAGTAATTAAACAAAAAGGAAGACAAATTTTAAATTCCTATACAATTACACCACCCCAATTTATAGCGCTTCAGTGGCTGCATGAATCAGGGGATATGACAATTGGTGACCTATCAACTAAAATGTATTTGGCATTTAGTACGACAACGGATTTAGTGGACCGTATGGAAGCTAATTCCCTTGTCCAGCGTGTACGTGATGAATCCGATCGTCGTGTTGTGCGCATTCATCTATTAAAAGAGGGCGAACGGATCATTGAAGACGTGATTAGCAAACGCCGGGAATATTTAACAGCAGAACTTGAAACATTTACAGAACAGGAAGTCGAGCAATTGACAGAACTGCTTCATAAATTGCACAAAGAAATGAAAAAGAACTGAGGAATTTTTGTGGATCGACCGATTGGTGTACTAGATTCCGGAGTAGGCGGGTTGACGGTAGCGAAAGAGATTATGCGCTTACTACCAAACGAACAAATCATTTACGTCGGAGATACAGCTCGCTGTCCATATGGCCCGCGAAGTCCGCAGGAAGTTCGTAAATTTACTTGGCAAATTTCGCTTGCGCTGCAAAAAATGAATGTGAAGATGCTTGTGATTGCATGTAATACAGCGACGGCTGTAGCTCTCAATTCATTAGCTCGGAAAATGCCTTTTCCGGTTCTCGGTGTTATTTTTCCGGGAGCACGGGCAGCTTCAAAAGCGACAAAGAGTCATAAAGTAGTCGTCCTTGGAACACAAGGAACGGTAAAGAGTGGAGCCTACGAGTATGCCATTTCAGCGCTCAGCTCTTCCTGTCACGTTGAGGCACTGGCGTGTCCGACATTTGTGCCACTAGTGGAAAGTAATGAATACGACGGAGACTTTGCGTACAAAATGGTGCAAGAGGCGCTTGCTCCTCTCAAAATAAAAAGCTTTGATACAGTCATTTTAGGCTGCACGCATTATCCACTTCTCCAACCTCATATTGAAAAAGTGGTCGGTCCGGGTGTGACAGTGCTGTCTTCTGCAGAAGAGACAGCGAATGATGTCAAAGACTACTTAGATTTTCACAAGCAGCACAATCCGGATCAACTTATCAAACAGCCCATCTTTTATACGACAGGTTCAATTCCGATGTTTAAAGATATCGCGGAACGTTGGCTTGAGCTCGAAGATGCGGATGTCCGACGCATACAATTTTGACCCTCAGCAGGCTATCCTGAAGAGGGTCTTTCTACGAAAGAAGGGTACTCATGAGACATGATGAACGAACAGCAGAAATGATACGACCAGTGGAATTTGTAAAAGATTTTATAATTCACCCTGAAGGATCTGTCCTCATTACAGTGGGACAAACAAAAGTGATTTGTAATGCAACGATTGAAGAGAAGGTCCCCCCATTCTTGCGTGGACAAGGAAAAGGCTGGATCACAGCGGAGTATTCCATGTTACCTCGTGCAACACACTCCCGTTCTCCGCGTGAAGCGGCGAAAGGGAAAATTGGTGGTCGGACAATGGAAATCCAGCGTCTGATTGGACGAGCACTGCGCTCTGTCGTTGATTTAGAGGCACTTGGTGAGCGAACGATTTGGGTCGACTGTGATGTCATCCAAGCAGATGGCGGAACGCGTACCGCATCCATTACAGGCGCATTTGTCGCGATGACAATTGCAGTTGGAAAGCTTGTGGAAGAGAAACAATTGCCGGTGTTTCCTGTAAAGGATTTCTTAGCGGCGGTCAGTGTCGGTCTACTGGAAGAAGGTGCGGTAGCCGATCTTGATTACGTGGAAGATTTCGCGGCACTCGTCGATATGAACTTGGTGATGACAGGAAATGGAGAACTGGTTGAGATTCAAGGAACAGGCGAGGAAGCTACATTTTCAAGAAGCCAACTGAATGACTTATTGGATCTAGGGGAAGCAGCGATTCAAGAGTTGATTGTGAAACAAAAAGAAGTACTGGGTCCCCTTGCTGCTGAAGTTGGCATTCAAACAGGAGGACTGGCGTAATGAAAGAACTTATAATCGCAACGAAAAACCAGGGGAAAGCAAAAGACTTTGAATCAATCTTTGGTCCACTTGGGTATACTGTGAAGACATTAAATGATGTGGCGAGTCACATAGATGTGGAGGAGACAAGTTCGACGTTTGAAGGGAATGCGATTCTAAAAGCGGAAGCACTCGCAAAGGAACTCCATACATTTGTCATTGCAGATGACAGTGGACTGGAAGTCGATGCACTTGATGGCGAACCAGGTATCTATTCGGCTCGTTATGCTGGAGAAGCGAAAGATGACAACGCGAATATGGACTTGTTGCTTCAAAACCTTGAAGGTATAGAGGATGAAAAACGCACGGCACGCTTTGTTTGTGCGATTGCAGTAGCGGCTCCAGGTAAAGAAACGGAAACGTACCGCGGAACGTGTGAGGGTCGTATTGCTTTTGAACGTAAAGGAGCGTACGGATTTGGCTATGATCCGATTTTTTGGGTACCTGAGCTAGGCAAAATGATGGCAGAACTGAAGCCCGAGGAAAAAGCAGCCATCTCCCACCGGGGTCAAGCGATTCGTAAAGTACACGAAGCATGGAACTTCGAAAATTAATTTTTCTGAAATACCATTGACTTTGAGTTGAGCTCTACTTATAATGAAAAATGTCTTTCCTGTCAGATGGTGGGGAAGTACTTTGACTCTGTAGCTCAGCAGGATAGAGCAACGGCCTTTAATGTTAGGAGCCTCTATAGGGAAACCAAAACCTATAGAGTGGACGACACTGTATCGGTGAACCCTTCCAGGTTATGCTGATGGCAATACCGAGGAAACTTACGATCACTTTGTGATTAAGGCATAGTGAAGGTTCCATTCTTAAGTGATGGAAGGTAATTGTGCTAAAGAGTAATCAACTTATTGATTACTGTGAGGTTCCGTAGAGACTATACGTGTCGCACCTGAAATGGTGAAGATATAGTCCAGACCACAAACAAATCTGTTTGGTGACGAAAGTCATAGTGGTAAGCTAAGCCGTCGGTCGGGGGTTCGAATCCCTCCAGGGTCGTACATCAAGAGCCTTCTTCTTTCTATATCAATGGAAAGAGGAAGGCTTTTTATTTTATTCACTTTAGATGTTTTATCATTCCACAGAACGACACTTTCCTAGGGGAGGGCATCTCAGCCACACTCTGTTTCCTGGGAAAGTGCACTTCTGCTCCATTACATTTATAATAGATGTAACAAAAATATTTGAATGTGTTCCTAGTCTACTCTTGAATGAATAAAACCACTATGTATTAAGAATAGTTATGAATTCGAGGAAACTACGAAGACTTCCAAAGGTGCGCCTTGGAAAAGTGAAGTGGTTTCTGAAGGTTCGTTAAGTGATCCAGACCTACGAAAGCAGGTGAATCCATGAAAAAGCACAAACCGGAACAACGAGGCAACATGGTTATTTTCCCTGGCGCCTTTATGACACAGCTGGACAAAGCCGCACGCGCCGCCGACCGGCATGATTTTATGGAAGCCGTACGGCAATTTGAAATCGCGAAAGAACTCGGTGAACTTGAACCGGGCATGCAGCTCGTCTTTGCCTATTCCCTCTATGAGGTACGGCAATTTGAAAAGGCGCTGCTCATCTGTGAATCTCTTCTTCATGAAGGGTATGAAGAATATGAAGAACTAATGGACCTTTATGTTACGCTTCTCGTCGAGCTCCGACGATTTGAAGAAGCAGACGCATTGATCTCTACACTCATCGAAGAGCGCGTGTTATCTCCAGAACGGAAAGAGAAATGGTTGCACCTCCGGGACCTCAGTGGTCGTCTTGCAGCAAACGCAGAATCTAAACCCATTCCGGAACCGCTTGAGGAATTGGATGCTGAACTTTATAGCCTCGAAAATTTCTTGACCTATCCGCTTATCAAGCAGTATCAATTGCTTCTTTCTGCTTTTGAAGGAGATTGTCAGAAGCTTGAAGACGAATGGCGTAGTATTGTGGAGCAGCAGACCATCCATCCCGTCGTCCAGACGCTAGCACTACTTCTCCTCATGTCGACAGACAGTACAGAACTTGTGCGTGTTCGGAAGTTTAATTGGGACCAGCCGTGGATTCCGGCCGCTTTGGATGAACCATTCGACAATGCTCGCTTCCTTGACCTTGTCAAAAAGATTGAAGAACGTCTGGAAAAAGAACCAACTGCGTATTTACTCATTCGCGACACGTTCCAGCACCATGCCTATCTGCAATACCCGTATGTATGGAATGGCTATGCGGATGAGGATGTCGTCGAAGGATACGAGCTCTATTTCAAACAGCTCCTCTCGGGGAATGTACAGAAGAGTGAGCACCGAGTGTTAAACATGATTCGGAAGATTGACCAACTGTATGCGCTACTAGAAATTGAATAGGTTGAAAGTCGACTGAACTATGGTATAATGTACAAGTTGTCAATAGAATACATTGATTAAAATCAAAAATGAAACCAATTGTTGGAGGTAGAATATATGTCAGCGAAATGGGAAAAACAAGAAGGAAATGAAGGCGTATTAACGTTTGAAGTTTCTGCAGAAGAATTTTCAAAAGCAGTCGATCAAGCATTCAAAAAAGTTGTAAAAACAATTAATGAGCCAGGATTCCGTAAAGGAAAAATGCCTCGTCAGTTATTCAACAAAAAATACGGTGAAGAAGCTCTTTATCAAGATGCAATCGATATCGTACTTCCTGTAGCGTATACAAAAGCTTTAGATGAATCAGGAATCGACCCTGTGGATCGTCCAGAAATCGACATTGAGTCACTTGAAAAAGGACAACCTGTTGTATTTACAGCAAAAGTAACTGTGAAACCTGAAGTGAAACTTGGCGAATACAAAGGCTTAGAAGTAAAGAAATTAGAAGAAACGGTTACTGAAGAAGAAATCAACGAGCAATTAACAAACCACCAAGAGCGTCTTGCTGAAATGTCAGTAAAAGAAGATGCAATTGTAGAAGGCGATACTGCAACAATCGATTTCGAAGGTTTCGTAGGTGAAGAAGCATTCGAAGGCGGTAAAGGTGAAGACTACGAATTAGAAATCGGATCAAACACATTCATCCCTGGTTTTGAAGAGCAATTGGTTGGTGCTAAAACTGGCGACGCGAAAGACGTAGTAGTTACATTCCCAGAAGAATACCACGCAGCAGAGCTTGCTGGTAAAGAAGCAACTTTTAAAGTGACTGTAAAAGAAGTCAAAGGAAAAGTTCTTCCGGAATTAAACGATGACTTCGCAAAAGAAGTTGACGAAGATGTAGAAGGCTTAGATGCTCTTCGTACAAAGTTAACAGAACAAACAACTGAAGAGAAAAAACAAACGGCTGCACAAGCACTACGAGACGATTTAGTTGAGCAAGCTGCTGCAAACGCTGAAGTGGATATTCCTGAAGCAATGGTTACTTCTGAAGTAGACCGTATGCTACAAGAGTTCGGGCAGCGCCTTTCGCAACAAGGTATGAACCTGGATCTTTACTACCAGTTCTCTGGTCAAGATGAAGAAGCGCTTCGTACACAAATGA
The DNA here is from genome assembly GCF_042649045.1 of Chryseomicrobium palamuruense. NCBI lineage: Bacteria > Bacillati > Bacillota > Bacilli > Caryophanales > Caryophanaceae > Chryseomicrobium > Chryseomicrobium palamuruense. Next base: position 148,038 of record NZ_JBHSEF010000026.1, read on the forward strand.
AAGAAGATGCAGAAAGCCGCGTTCGTGTTTCTCTAACTCTTGAAGCGATTGCTGCTGCTGAGAACATCGAAGTGACAGAAGAAGATGTGAATTCTGAACTTGAAAAGATGACTGCTCAGTTCGGTATGTCAGTTGATCAAATCAAAACAGCTTTAGGCGGAACTGAAATCTTAGAAAACGATATCCGTTTCCAAAAAACAGTTGAGTTCTTAGTAGACAACGCAAAAGTAACTGAATAAATAGAAGTATTCAGAACAAGGTGCAGAGAATTCTGTGCCTTGTTCTTTACATAATCTTTTCATTTGCTATACATACCACAATCTTGTAAACTAAATCTCTGAATAGGGGTGAGTACAGTGTTCAAATTTAATGATGAAAAAGGGAACCTTAAGTGTTCGTTCTGCGGCAAACCTCAAGAACAGGTTCGCAAACTTGTTGCTGGCCCTGGCGTATATATTTGTGATGAATGTATCGATCTTTGCTCTGAAATTGTAGAGGAAGAACTGGGAACAGAAGAAGAAGTCGAATACCGAGAAGTTCCAAAACCAAAAGAAATTCAAGGCATCTTGAATGAGTATGTCATTGGGCAAGACCGCGCGAAAAAAGCACTCGCGGTAGCCGTATATAATCACTATAAACGCATCAATTCCAACAGTGTGATTGATGAAGTTGAGCTTTCTAAATCCAATATCGTGCTAATCGGTCCTACTGGAAGCGGGAAAACGCTTTTAGCTCAGACACTTGCACGTATTTTAAATGTACCTTTTGCCATTGCGGACGCAACATCGTTAACGGAAGCTGGATACGTAGGGGAAGATGTAGAAAACATCTTACTAAAACTGATCCAGTCAGCTGATTACGATATTGAACGAGCGGAAAAAGGAATCATCTATATCGACGAAATCGATAAAGTTGCACGTAAATCGGAAAATCCTTCGATTACACGTGACGTGTCAGGGGAAGGTGTACAACAAGCCCTTCTCAAGATCTTGGAAGGCACAACTGCAAGCGTCCCACCACAAGGTGGTCGTAAGCACCCACACCAAGAATTCCTTCAAATTGATACAACGAATATCTTGTTCATCGTCGGTGGTGCATTTGACGGCATCGATTCGATCATCAAGCGTCGTATGGGAGAAAAAGTCATTGGATTCGGTTCCGACCCGAACAAAAAAGAACCAGAAGCAGGCAGCTTAATGAGCCACTTGATTCCAGAAGATCTTTTAAAATTCGGTCTCATTCCGGAATTTATTGGTCGTTTACCAGTGCTTGCTAGTTTGGAGACGTTAAATGTAGAAGCGTTGATTCAGATTTTAACAGAACCTAAAAATGCACTTGTTAAACAATATGAAAAAATGATGGAACTTGATAATGTCAAATTAACTTTTGAAGAGGATGCATTACGTGAAATTTCGAAACTTGCGATTGAGCGTAAAACGGGTGCTCGTGGACTTCGTTCCATTATCGAAAATATCATGCTTGATGTAATGTTTGAACTGCCGTCTCGTGAAGACATCGTCGAATGTATCATCACAAAAGAAACGGTAACTGAAAGCAAAAAGCCGAAGTTAATCAAAGAAGACGGGACAGAGTTCCAGTCAGATGCGAAAACTTCTGCATAATAGATGACATCAACAGCTGGCTTTCCATGAGCTCGTATAGAGCCTTTCGGAAAGTCAGTTTTTTATTTTAGATGTGGAGAACGCTCGCTGATACATACTATCGAGTTGCGCAGACTTGAAATCCATGCCAAATGTCATCGCGGCCATAGAAGCAAAAAGCGCTTCTCTGGCCACGCTGATATTTGACCGAATTTCAGAACAGTCTGCTCCACATCTAAATTCTAATCACTAGGGTTAAATGACCATTTTCGAGTATACTAAAGAACAGAATGGTCACTAGTACCATGAAAGGTGGAATCGTCATGACCTCACAAGATTCAACACGTTATCCGGTACTGCCGCTGCGCGGTTTGTTGGTCTTCCCATCAATGAATTTACATATTGATGTCGGCCGCAAGAAATCGATGGCAGCGCTGCAAGCCGCGATGAAAATAGATGAGAAAATTGTATTAGTTGCCCAGCGCGATATGGAAATGGACAACCCGCTCGAAAAGGACTTGTATAATGTCGGTATTTTGGTACACATTAAGCAATTAATTAAGCTGCCAAATGGCACGATGCGTGTACAAGTCGAAGGCGTTGAACGTGTTTCTTTTGTTGATTACCACGAAGAGAAGGCCTTTGATCAAGTGACTATTCAGTTCCACGCGGATGCGAAAACACCAACGCAAGAACAAGAAGCCCTTATGCGCACTCTTGTGGAAAGTTTTACGAAATTCAGTAAGCTCTCCAAACAAGTATCGGAAGAGTCTTCCCGTGCAGCCGCGCAGATTACGCAACCTGGTCTTTTGGCAGATACTGTCGCGACACATCTTCCGCTTCGTATTTCTGACAAACAAGCAGTGTTAGAAGCCTTCGATGTGACCGAGCGTATGGTGTTCTTGATTCAAAAGCTCGAGAATGAAAAAGAAATCCTGGACATTGAAAAGAAAATCCAAGTACGAGTAAAAAAAGCAATGGAACAAACGCAAAAAGAGTTTTACCTGCGTGAACAAATGAAAGCCATACAAACGGAACTTGGCGACAAGGACGGAAAGTCAGGCGAAGTGTCTGAACTTCGAAAGCGCATTGACGCAGCTGGTATGCCTGAAGCCGTAAAGAAAAATGTGTTGAAGGAACTTGAACGTTTTGAACGTGTACCTGCACAGTCGCCGGAAAGTGGCGTCGTCCGAAACTATTTAGAATGGATGACTTCGGTTCCTTGGTCGAAGAGAACAGAGGATGTACTCGATATCAACCGTTCGGAAGAAATCTTGAACCGTGACCATGACGGGTTAGATAAAGTAAAAGAGCGAATTTTAGAGTATCTTGCTGTACGTCAATTGACTCAATCTCTTCGCGGACCGATTCTATGTCTTGTTGGTCCGCCGGGGGTAGGGAAAACATCCCTTGCGAAATCAGTCGCAGAGTCACTGGACCGTAAATTTGTCCGTGTCGCACTTGGTGGCGTCCGAGACGAATCCGAAATCCGTGGTCACCGCCGCACATATATTGGTGCGATGCCAGGCCGTGTCATTCAAGGAATGAAAAAGGCAGGAACCATCAATCCAGTGTTCTTACTCGATGAGATTGATAAGATGTCGAATGATTTCCGTGGAGACCCGTCTTCAGCAATGCTTGAGGTACTTGATCCGGAACAAAACCACTCGTTCAGTGATCATTACATCGAAGAAGCATACGACTTATCGAATGTGTTATTTATCGCTACAGCGAATGATTTAGGTTCGATTCCGGGTCCACTGCGTGACCGTATGGAAGTGATTTCACTTGCCGGATACACGGAAATGGAAAAAGTTGATATTGCTGAGCACCATTTGTTGCCGAAACAAATGAAAGAACATGGTCTGACGAAGTCAAAGTTGTCCATCAAGCGCGACGTGTTGCGTGATGTCGTCCGTTATTATACGCGTGAAGCCGGTGTTCGTTCACTCGAGCGTACGATTGCAGGGCTTTGCCGTAAAGCTGCGTTACAACTCGTAAAAGGTGATAAGAAAAAGGTAACGATTACGGCAAAGAACTTAGAAGACTATCTTGGCAAACGGAAGTTCCGTCATGGGCAAGCGGAGAAGTCAAACCAGGTCGGTGCAGCGACGGGTCTCGCGTATACATCTGTTGGTGGGGATACACTTCAAATTGAAGTGTCGCTTTCAGCCGGTAAAGGCAAATTACTTCTTACAGGAAAATTAGGAGATGTCATGAAAGAGTCTGCGCAAACAGCGCTATCTTATGTGCGTTCTAATGCGGAAGCACTTGGCATTGATTCCGATTTCCATGAAAAATATGATATTCATATTCACGTTCCGGAAGGGGCCATTCCAAAAGACGGGCCATCTGCAGGAATTACGATTACAACCGCACTCGTTTCCGCGTTAACAGGACGTCCTGTGAAACGAGAAGTCGGGATGACAGGCGAAGTAACTCTACGTGGTCGGGTGTTACCAATTGGCGGACTCAAAGAAAAAACATTAAGTGCACATCGTGCTGGTATCGACACCATCATCCTACCGAAGGACAATATTCCGGACATGGATGACATTCCAGATAGTATTCGTGAAGAATTAACGTTCCATCCCGTCTCTCAAGTGGAAGAAGTACTAGCCATCGCACTCGAGGAGGGCAATTATGCAAATTCATAATGTCGAACTACTGATCAGTGCTGTGCGACCAGAACAGTATCCGGAATCCGGATTACCTGAGATTGCACTGGCAGGACGTTCGAATGTCGGAAAGTCATCATTCATCAATCGGATGATCGGACGTAAGAGCATGGCACGTATTTCATCAAAACCAGGAAAGACACAAACACTGAACTTCTATAAAATTGAAGAGCAATTAGTGTTTGTCGATGTGCCAGGATATGGTTACGCAAAAGTCTCAAAATCCGAGCGCGCAGCGTGGGGCAAAATGATTGAGACGTATTTCACTTCCCGTGAAGAGTTGAAATCGGTTGTTCTGATAGTGGACTTGCGCCACGAACCAACGAATGACGACATGATGATGTACGACTTCTTAAAGCACTACTCCATTCCATGTATCATTATCGCCACTAAAGCCGATAAGATTCCAAAAGGAAAATGGGAGAAACACAAGAAAGTTGTCAAAGAAACGCTCGATATGGACCCATCCGATCCTCTGGTATTGTTCTCTTCAGAAACCGGCAAAGGTCACGACGAAGCGTGGGCCGAAATTCAACGAGCGATTGGTGAGAAAACAGAATAAGTCCTAAGTTTATTAATCATGAATCGGCCCAAAACCTTCGCTTTTCTGAGGGAGCACGCCGAAGCCTTCTCCGGAGGGGCTTCGACGCACTCTGACTCTCTAAAAGCCTTCGGTTTTGGGTCGATTCATTCTCTATTTTTTTACATTGTGTAACGCTCATCGTCTATCTAGTCAGGGACCCAGGGTCGGACCGTGTCGTCGTCCTACTCGGCAACCCAGGGTCGGACCGTGTCGTCGTCCTACTCGCTTTCCTACTCGGCGACCCAGGGACGGACCGTGTCGCCAACCGTGTCGCCAACCGTGTCGCCAACCGTGTCGCCAACCGTGTCGCACATATGTTTCACGCCCAGAATCGAGGGAATACTCTGTAAAAGGGCGATGCGTTGTCGAATCTCCTTGTCTTTGCTATAATTTATTTAGAATCATTCTAAAGTGGATTATCAAGCAATCGTTTCTTTCATACAGTGTTCACAAATACCAACGTATGAAGGGTACACACTATGGTATACTCATTACTAGTTAAATGGACGTATAAAGGAGCTATGACGCAATGAACACACTTGTGGTCGGTGTCAATTACCGAACAGCGCCTGTTGAAATTCGGGAAAAGTTGTCGTTTATTGAAGCGGAACTGCCGAATGCAATGGAAGCGCTACAGGAACAAAAAAGCATATTAGAAAACGTGATTGTCTCTACGTGTAACCGTACAGAAGTCTACGCAACTGTAGATCAGTTACACACGGGCAAATACTATATCAAACAATTCCTCGCTGCATGGTTTGACTTAAGCATCGATGAATTGTCTCGTTATGTCTTCGTTAAAGAAGAAGACGAAGCAAAGAAGCACTTGTTCAAAGTATCTGCAGGAATCGATTCGATGGTTCTTGGGGAAACACAAATTTTAGGACAAGTGAAGAAGAGCTTCCTATCCGGTCAAGAGCACGGAACAACAGGGACTGTTTTCAATCAACTGTTCAAACAAGCGGTGACGTTCGCGAAACGTGCCCATGCCGAGACAGCAATTGGTGAAAATGCCGTATCCGTTTCGTATGCAGCAGTTGAACTTGGTAAAAAGATTTTTGGGTCGCTCAAAAACAAGCATATCGTGATTTTAGGCGCAGGAAAGATGGGCGAACTAGCCATTCAGAATCTTCATGGTTCCGGAGCGGGCAAAGTGACTGTTATCAATCGCACATTTGAAAAAGCAGAAGTCCTTGCAGAAAAGTTCAATGGACAAGCAAAACCGTTAGATGAGCTACAATGTACGCTTCTCGAAGCAGACATCTTGATCAGTTCAACAGGATCTTCGACGTACGTCATTGATTATCAACTGATGCAGTTTGTGGATAAATTACGTAAAGGTAAGCCACTCTTTATGGTCGATATCGCGGTTCCACGTGACCTTGATCCTAAAATCGGCGATCTTCCGAATGTGTTCTTATATGATATCGATGATTTACAAGGAATCGTCGAGGCAAACCTTGCGGAACGTAAGCGTGCAGCTTCTAAAATCGAAGAGATGATTGAAGGTGAAATCGTTGCTTTCAATGATTGGATTGCGACGCTTGGGGTCGTTCCTGTGATCTCGGCACTTCGTAAGAGAGCAAGCTCGATTCAACAAGAGACGATGGCATCGATTGAAAACAAGATGCCAGATTTAACAGACCGTGAAAAGAAAATTTTAAACAAGCATACAAAATCCATTATTAATCAGCTATTGAAAGAGCCGATCTTACAGGCGAAAGAGCTTTCTACAAGTCCGGAAGCTGCGAAGCAATTGGCGTTGTTCCAACAAATCTTTGGCATCGAAGACGATGTGCAAGAAGAAGTGCAGTTGGCAAGCCAAAAACTTAAAGCAGCGAAATCGGTTGAAGTTGTAGAGGAAACCTCTCTTCGCGGAGAATACTCTTATTAAGCAATCAAAAGGCGTTTCTCAAATCTATTTATGGCATAATAGATGATAGAGAAATGCCTTTTTCTTTGGACATCTAGTAGAGGATGATTTCTATGAATGACTTATGGGTATTACGGCTGCAAGAAGTCATCGTCATCATGATTGCGGCAGCCCTTGTATTTTATGTGATTGATTTTCTTAAGAAAAGTGAACGAATGAACCGCACCGGAACGATCTTGTTATCTACTGGATGGAGCATTCAAACGCTTCTCATCTTGTACCTCATCATTGGAGACGGACGTTTTCCGATTCTTTCCCTCGAAGAGGGGTTTTACTTCTATGCTTGGTTACTTCTCGGAGTAACGATTGCACTGCAAGTCATCTGGAAGTTAGACATTCCCGCATTGCTCGTCACGTGTATCGGATTTATTTTTCTTGTGATTCACACGTTTGGTCGAGGAGCAAACACGGCTGTTACGGATTCACTGATAAGTGAATTACTCATTATTCACATCACATTCGCAATTCTAGCGTACGTGGCATTTTCCGTCTCGTTTGTGTTCTCGATCTTGTATCTCGTCTTACACCGGATGCTAAAAGAGAAGAAATGGAACGCGACATTCTCAAGACTTCCGTCCCTCTCGCAAGCGGAATCAATGATGACGTATTCGATCATCGCAGGGATTCCTTTATTATTTGTGAGTTTATTGTTAGGCTTGGAGTGGGGCTATATTGCTATTGAAGAATTTAACTGGCTAGACGCTAAAATCGTCACATCGTTTATTTTACTCGTCCTCTACTTATTCGTTTTCATCGTCAGGGAACGAGCGAAAATCGTAGGGACGAATTATGCGTGGATTCACGTCTATGCCTTCTTGTTTGTATTAATTAATTTTTTCCTCGGAAGTTCATTTTCCGAATTTCATTTATGGTAGCAGAAAGGTTGGAGCAAAATGCGCAAAATTATTGTCGGATCTCGCCGAAGCAAACTCGCTTTATGGCAGACAAACTGGTTTATTGATCAACTGAAGAAGAGTGGAGCACCGTTCGAGTTTGAAATCAAAGAAATCGTTACAAAAGGTGATAAGATTCTCGATGTGACGTTATCGAAAGTCGGTGGTAAAGGATTATTCGTGAAAGAAATCGAGCAAGCTCTTTATGATAAAGAAATCGATTTCGCTGTACACAGCATGAAAGATATGCCAGCAGAAATGCCAGAAGGTCTTGTCATCGGCTGTATTCCGGAACGCGTAGATGAGCGTGATGCGCTTATCTCAAACAACCATGTAAAACTTGCTGACCTGCCTGTTGGAGCCGTTGTGGGAACAAGCAGCTTACGTCGTAGTGCACAGATTCTGTTGCAACGTCCGGATGTGGAAATTAAATGGATCCGCGGAAACGTCGATACACGGTTAGCAAAATTAAAAGCAGGCGAGTACGATGCCATCATCTTAGCCGCTGCAGGACTTAAGCGTCTTGGATGGTCCGATGACACGGTAACGGAATATTTAGAAACCGATATGTGCATTCCAGCTGTAGGGCAAGGAGCTCTTGCTATTGAGTGTCGCTCAGAAGACCAAGAACTGCTTGATGCACTTGCGAAATTGACAGATGCGGGTACGTGGACTGCTGTTGAAGCGGAGCGAGCATTCTTATCCGCTATGGACGGCGGATGCCAAGTGCCAATTGCGGGCCACGCAACTGTTAATGGTGAAGAAATCACGATGACAGGACTTGTGGCAGCACCAGATGCTTCTGTCGTCTATAAAGAAACACGTACGGGCACCGATGCCGTTAAACTCGGACAAGAAATTGCTGAAATCTTGACGAAAGAAGGGGCTTACGACCTCATTCAACGCGTCAAAGAACAGGCCGATGTCTAATTTCATTTTAACGAACCAACTGCATGATCCGGAGTTCCTTGAAAAAATCGAGGCTTCCGGATTTCGTGCTGTCCATTATCCGTTGATTGAAACAGAACCAGTTAAGATGACGAAAGAAGGGATTTCGCAACTGCTTGCTTGCGACTGGTTGCTTTTCACAAGCCAAACAGCGGTACATGCCTTTTTTCAACAAGTCACACAACCACTCTGGCATCAGTTCGCAGTTGTTGGGACGAAGACGGCAACAGCTTTAAAAGAGTATGGTTACTCCGCTTCTTTCATCCCATCGACTTTCAGTGCAGACCGCTTTGTCGAGGAGTGGAATGCGGTCCAGCCTTCTGGAAGTAGAGTCGGTTTTTGCAAGGGGAATCTCGCAAAACCTACGATTGAAGAGGGACTGGATGCCTTAGTCACGGCTGTGGTTGTCTACAAAACGACAGACAGGCCAGAGCATATAGAAGCAATCAACAAGTTATGTTTGAATGAGCCGGAATCGACCCTCGTTTTTGCCAGCCCTTCCGGAGTCAAGGTGTTTCAAGAAGCGGGTGGCAAGATTGCCCCGGACACCATTGTCTGTGCGATTGGCCATGTCACGAAACAGGCTCTTGAAGAAGCAGGACTGCCGGTTCATGTCATGCCGGAACGCTATACTTTAGAAGATGTACTACTCGAACGCTTACAATATAAGGAGTGATTTCCATGCAACCTACATTTACCCGTCACCGCCGCTTACGAACATCAGAAGCGATGCGCGCATTAGTAAAAGAAACCTATTTGCACAAAGAAGATCTGATCTACCCGTTATTTGTGGCAGAAGGAGAAAACCGTAAGACGGAAGTATCATCGATGCCGGGCGTGTACCAGTTTTCACTCGATCGACTAGGGGAAGAGCTTGATGAAGTGGTGAAACTCGGTATTCAATCCATCATCTTATTCGGTCTTCCCGCTGAAAAAGATGAAGTAGGAAGTGGTGCTTACCACAACCACGGCATCATTCAAGAAGCTACCCGCTTAGTGAAAGAGCGTCATCCCGAACTGCTCGTCATTGCGGATACATGCCTATGTGAATACACAAGCCATGGTCACTGTGGTGTAGTTGACGCGCACGAGCGTATCGTCAATGATGACTCACTAAATCTCCTTGCGATAACGGCTGTGAGTCAAGCAGAAGCGGGAGCGGACATTATTGCTCCGTCGAACATGATGGACGGATTCGTTGCTGTGATTCGAAAAGCTCTTGATGACGCTGGGTATCACGATATTCCCATCATGTCGTATGCGGTTAAATATGCATCTGGCTACTACGGGCCATTCCGTGAAGCAGCGGACGGTGCACCGAAGTTTGGGGACCGTAAAACGTATCAAATGGATTATTCAAATCGTTTAGAAGCACTTCGTGAAGCACAATCGGACGTTGATGAAGGAGCAGACTTCTTAATTGTAAAGCCTGCACTAAGCTACTTAGACATCATCCGTGACGTGCGAAATGCGCATAATCTTCCGATTGTCGCATATAACGTGAGCGGTGAGTATGCGATGGTGAAAGCCGCTGCCATCAATGATTGGATTGACGAGAAATCAGTCGTCATGGAAACCATGACAAGCATGAAACGTGCGGGTGCGGATCTTATTTTGACGTACCACGCAAAAGACGTCGCGAAATGGTTGGAGGAGAAGTAAATGACAAAATCGTACACGAAATCACACGAAGCATTCACCGAAGCGAAAGACTTGATGCCAGGTGGCGTTAATAGTCCCGTACGTGCATTTAAGTCTGTAAACATGGAACCGATTTTCATGGAAAAAGGAAAAGGGGCTATCGTCACAGACATCGATGGCAATGATTATATTGACTACGTTCTTTCATGGGGTCCTCTTATTTTAGGGCATACGGACGAAAAGGTTGTCTCAGAAATTCAACGTGTGGCTGAGCTCGGTTCAAGTTTCGGTGCATCCACACTGATTGAAAACGAAATGGCGAAACTTGTAATGGAACGCGTGCCATCGATTGAAATGATTCGTATGGTATCTTCAGGTACAGAAGCGACGATGTCTGCACTTCGTTTAGCGCGAGGCTTCACAGGCCGCAATAAGATTTTAAAGTTTGAAGGCAGCTACCACGGACATGGGGACAGCTTGTTGATCAAAGCAGGGTCTGGTGTGGCGACACTTGGACTCCCTGATTCACCTGGTGTACCGGAATCGGTAGCGAAAAACACATTAGCGGTGCCATTCAATGATTTAGAAGCCGTGAAAGAAGCATTCCGATTATATGGAGACGATATCGCAGCAATCATCACAGAACCAGTGGCAGGAAACATGGGTGTCGTCCCACCTCAACCTGGATTCTTAGAAGGCCTACGCGAGATCACCTCTGAACACGGTGCCCTTCTTATTTTTGATGAAGTCATGACCGGATTCCGCGTCGATTATGGGTGTGCTCAAGGCTACTACAATGTGAAGCCAGATCTTACGTGTCTTGGTAAAGTTATCGGAGGCGGCCTACCAGTAGGTGCATTCGGTGGACACCGTGACATCATGGAGCAAATCGCACCTGCAGGTTCCGTCTACCAAGCAGGTACGTTATCTGGGAACCCACTTGCGATGGCAGCAGGGTACGCAACACTTTCTCAACTAACACCGGAAAGCTACAAGCATTTCCAAAAGCTTGGCGACCGTCTTGAAGAAGGTTTCCGTCGCGTTGCGTCGGAATTTGATATCCCGCACACCGTGAACCGTGCAGGCTCGATGATCGGCTTCTTCTTCACCAATGAAGAAGTAATTAACTATGACAAGGCGAAAACATCTGACCTCGCATTGTTTGCAGATGTTTACAAACTCATGGCCGAGCAAGGCGTCTACTTGCCACCGTCTCAGTTTGAAGGATTGTTCTTATCGACCGCACACACGGAAGAGCACATCGATCAAACAATTGAAGCGTTCCGTAAGGCATTTGAGCAGTTGAAGAAATAATACATGACAAAGACCTGATCTCACTATCGATAGGAGAGCAGGTCTTGTTTGTTTCCTACGAGCATATGCTTTGGCAGGAGGGATGTCATGAAGAAAACTTGGACAGAACAACAATCGTTTGCACTGGAACCTGCACTTGGTGCATTTCATGGAGTGGAAGAATTCAACATCCAACCGCTCTTCACCTGGAAACAAGTAGATGGACAGTGGGAGTTAAAGGGACTTTATAAATTGATGGTACGAGCAGAGATTCAAGATGAGAGGGAAGAGAACGGCGATTTTGACGCGTCCGTGACACAAATTGATGACGTCGACCGCGAGAATACAACTGCCTATTTCGAATACGCTTTACCGTTCCACGTCTATGTGGACATCGATAAAGTGGCGAATAATTCGCAACCGTCCTTTGAACTCATCAGTCATGATGCGGACTATGATTCGGGATGTATCCACTGTTCATGGCAAGCATCTGTCGCGTATGAGGAAGCAGAAGCCGCTGTAGAATCCACGTCGGCGTATTACGAAATTGAAGACGCTATTGAAGCGTGGCAGGAATCTACGATTGAAGTTCCGGAAGTGGAAGCCGTGCACCCAGATCAACTTCCCAAATGGAAAGATACGTACACGACAATCCGAATTCCACTTAAATCACATCATGGTAGAACATAAAACTGAGTGCTACAAGGAAAAGTAGTAACAAAAAGTCGCCGGTGGTTGGAACGATAAGTACGCGGACGAGCTGGAAGCAGGTAATCGGAATGCAGATGGCTTTGCAATAGAACCGCGGCTTGCGAATCCATTCGGGCAAGTAGTGCGGGTTGTAGCGCCGTTTCATTAGAATCACCTCCTTTCGACAGCTTGACGTCTTGCAGCGGATTGCTTACAATAAGAACACATAACCAAATGCAACGAACGGGAAGAGTAGACAATCCCCTGATCTGTAGAGAGAAGGCCACTTGGTGAAAGGTCTTTGATGAGAATTGTTGAAGGTAGCCCGGGAGCAGCTGTCGTGAACATTGAGTAATGACAGCCGGCGTGAAGCCGTTACCGATTGAAGAGCATGTCTATTTAGGTAGGCATGAATAAAGGTGGTACCGCGATCATTCCTCGTCCTTTTTTAAGGACGGGGATTTTTTGTGTTCTGCTCCTCTTCAATCTACAAAAAAGGAGTGACTTACATGACAAAAGAAATCGAAATGCCAACCAAGTACGATCCGCAATCGATCGAACAAGGCCGTTATGACTGGTGGCTTGAAGGAAAATACTTCGAAGCTCATCCGGAAAGTGACAAAAAACCGTATACCATCGTAATTCCACCACCCAACGTGACAGGAAAACTTCACCTAGGTCATGCGTGGGATACAACGTTACAAGACATCATCACGCGTATGAAACGTATGCAAGGCTATGACGCGCTATGGCTTCCAGGAATGGACCACGCCGGAATTGCAACGCAAGCAAAAGTAGAAGAAAAACTGCACTCTGAAGGCAAGACACGTTATGATCTTGGTCGCGAAGCTTTTGTGGAAGAGACATGGAAATGGAAAGAGGAGTACGCAGGCCATATCCGCTCACAATGGGCAAAACTAGGCCTTGGACTTGATTATTCCCGCGAGCGTTTCACTTTAGATGAAGGTCTGTCTCATGCCGTTCGCGAAGTCTTCGTAAAGCTTTACGAAAAAGGCTTGATCTATCGTGGCGAGTACATCATTAACTGGGACCCAGCTACGAAAACCGCGTTATCCGATATCGAAGTCATTCACAAAGAAATTGAGGGTGCCTTCTATCATATGCATTACCCGTTGACAGATGGAACCGGGGCGATTGATGTTGCAACGACGCGTCCGGAAACAATGCTTGGCGATACCGCGGTTGCAGTTCACCCAGAAGACGAGCGCTACAAGCACTTGATCGGAAAAACCGTAACGTTACCAATTGTCGGGCGCGAGATTCCGATTGTAGCAGACGATTATGTCGATATGGAATTCGGGAGTGGGGCTGTTAAGATTACGCCAGCCCATGACCCGAACGACTTCGAAATCGGAAACCGTCATAACCTAGAACGTGTTCTTGTCATGAACGAAGACGGTTCGATGAATGGCAACGCCGGCAAGTATGACGGGCTCGACCGTTTCGAGTGCCGTAAGCAAGTTGTCAAAGATCTACAAGACATGGGTGTCCTGTTTAAGATTGAAACACATGTTCACTCGGTAGGTCACTCGGAGCGAAGCGGAGCAGTTGTAGAGCCGTATCTATCGACGCAATGGTTCGTAAAAATGAAGCCACTTGCCGAGCAAGCGATGGCGATCCAAGGCACAGAGGGCAAAGTCAACTTCGTTCCAGACCGTTTTGAGAATACCTATATGCGCTGGATGGAAAACTTGCACGACTGGTGTATCTCTCGTCAGTTATGGTGGGGTCACCGAATTCCGGCTTGGTACCACAATGAAACTGGCGAAGTATTTGTAGGGCACGAGGCACCAGCAGATAGTGAAAACTGGCGTCAAGAAGAAGACGTTCTGGATACGTGGTTCTCTTCTGCACTATGGCCGTTCTCTACAATGGGCTGGCCAGATGCGGATAACGAAGAATTGAAGAAATACTATCCGACAGATACACTCGTTACCGGGTATGACATCATTGCCTTCTGGGTATCTCGTATGATCTTCCAAGGTGTCGAGTTCACTGGACAACGCCCATTCAGAGATGTACTGATCCATGGTCTCGTGCGTGACGCGGAAGGCCGGAAGATGTCGAAGTCTCTCGGTAACGGGGTCGACCCAATGGATGTTATTGCGCAGTACGGGGCGGATTCTTTACGTTATTTCTTATCAACAGGCTCGTCACCAGGACAAGACCTTCGCTACTCAACCGAAAAAGTAGAAGCCGTTTGGAACTTTGCGAATAAGATTTGGAACGCTTCTCGATTCGCATTGATGAATATGGACGGTCTAAAATACGAGGAAATTAACTTAGATGGCAAGAAATCAGTGGCAGATGCGTGGATCTTAACGCGCCTTAACGAAACAATTGAAACAGTGACGCGTCTATCTGACCGCTACGAGTTCGGAGAAGTAGGCCGTGCTCTTTACAATTTCATCTGGGATGATTTCTGTGACTGGTACATCGAGATGGCGAAACTTCCCCTTTACGGAGAAGACGAAGAAGCGAAGAAAATGACGCGTTCTGTGCTTGCCTACGTACTGGACCAGACGATGCGCCTACTTCACCCATTCATGCCGTTCATCACGGAAGAAATCTGGCAGAACCTGCCGACAGAAGGTGACTCGATCGTCACAGCTGCTTGGCCAGAAGTACGCAACGACTTGAACTTCCCAGAGCAAGCAGAAGAAATGAAACTTCTCTCTGAAATCATTCGCTCTGTCCGCACGATACGTGCTGAAGTACAAACACCGATGAGCAAAAAAGTACCGTTGATTCTATCTGCGAAAGACGAGAAGTCACTTGCCACACTTGAGAACAACGCTGCCTACATCGAGAAGTTCTGTAACCCGGAAACGCTTGACATCGGTTTGCGTCTTGACGCGCCCGAAAAGGCCATGTCTGCGGTTGTAACAGGAGCAGAACTGTTCTTACCACTTCAAGGTTTGATCGACATCGACGCAGAACTTGCGCGTCTTGAAAAAGAACTTGCGAAGTGGGAGAAAGAAGTGAAGCTCGTTCAAGGCAAGCTCTCAAACGAACGCTTTGTCTCCAAAGCACCTGAAGCGGTTGTCGCCGAAGAACGCGCGAAAGAAGCGGATTATCTTGAGAAGCGTGATACAGTGATCAAGCGTTTAGAAGAATTGAAGAACTTGTAATACATCTTGACCCCTATTCTCGGAAGAGAGTAGGGGTTTTGTAATGAATGGCCAGTATTCGTATGGAGTGACCGACGGATTAATAGACTCCGACGGTCACGTTTAGCATCCTTCGTTGAACATGGTTAATGTAGGTTGTTATCTAATGTGGTGATTGTATCAAAGAAAGTGAGCTAAAACCGAAGACTTCTAGAGGCTTTAGAGTGGCTCAACTGACCCCTACGGGGGTACAAAGCGCAAGCTTTGGGTAACCCGGAAAGAAATAAAAGACATCGACCCTCAAGATTGCTATACTGAATTTGTACTTTTACGACACACGAAACATTACTCGGAACTAAGAGGAGACACGCTATGTATACCAATCTAAAGGACTGTCTTAAATTCGTATTTTCCATCCGCAATGAAAACTACAAACAAACGCCACTCGACCTGGTGGCTGACATATTACATGATTTAGGAAACCCTCAGAACAACATTAAAACCATTCACCTAGCTGGATCTAATGGAAAGGGCTCAACACTCAATGCCATCCATTCCATCCTAAAAGAACATAACTTGAAAGTCGGCGTCTTCACGTCTCCGCACATCCATCACGTCAACGAGCGCATCATCGTCAACGGACAACCGATTGATGAAGACACATTGCTCAATCACTTTAATACGATTATTGAGATTTCTGAGAAAAAGTATAACAAATATCCCACGTTTTTCGGCATGATGGCCATCATCTCGTACCTGTACTTTGACGAACAACAAGTCGATGTAGCGTTGATGGAGTCCGGAATAGGTGGACGACGCGATTCAACAAATGTCATCACACCACTCGTTTCTGTCATTACGACCGTTTCCTACGACCACACCGATGTGTTAGGGGAGACGATTCAAGAAATAGCTTCTGAAAAAGCAGGAATCATTAAACAAGGAGTTCCGGTTGTATCGAGCGTGAAAAATCCGGAAGCCCAGCTTGTTATTCGCGAAACGGCAGCTGAAAAAAAGGCACCACTTCAGCAACTCGAAGATCACATGAAAGTATCCAATGTTCGACTTGAAAATGGATATCAACTTTTTGATTTGGAAATTGGTGAAGACCGCTACGAAAATATCGAGCTCTCCATGTTCGGAATTCACCAAGCAGAAAATGCAGGACTGGCAGTTACAGCTGTTCTAACTTTACAATCTCATTTTGACATTCATACGGAAGCTATATATGCAGGACTTAAAAAAGCGAAGTGGGCAGGCCGTTTTGAAAGATTCGGCGAACACATCGTGATTGATGGTGCGCACAATCCGGAAGGGATGACGATGTTGCTCCAAACATTAGCTGCCGTGTACCCAGAGTATAACTATCATTTCCTATATGCAGCACTCGAAGAAAAAGACAACGCATCCAGCGTCGCCATGGTCGATCAAGTCGCAACTGACATTACGTTCACTAGCTTCCAACATAGTGGAGCTACACCAATAGACACGTTGATCGAGTACTCGTCACACACAGAAAAATCTGCTGTCGACGACTGGAAACAAGTCATTAATCAATTCCATGAAACTCATAAAGATACCGAAGTCCTGGTCATTACAGGATCTCTTTACTTTATGAGCGAAGTGCGGGAACACCTGTTAACGATGGAGTTTTAATTTATTCATTATGAATCCCCACAAAACCTTCGCTTTTCTGAGGGAGCCTCCCGGAGCCTCCTCGTGGCATACCAAAGCTTGCACTTTAGCCTCGACTGTGGGGTCTCCGGAACACTCTGACCTTCTAGAAGTCTTCGGTTTTGTGGAGATTCATTCACTTATTGCTCATCGGAGATTTTTTCTCATCATGTTGCTATATTATGAATTAACTCGACTTTCTAAAGTGAATTTAGAAGCCGAGCTTTTTGTGAATCTAAGGGGGACATACATAATGCAAATTCCAGGATTGGATGCATATAAGGAAAAGTGGGGGATTGGTAGTCGTTCTGTAATTGAGCCAGGACTCGAGCGCATGGAACGAGTCTTGGCTGAACTCGGAAACCCTGAACAGCACGACAAAATTGTGCATGTTGCGGGTACTAACGGCAAAGGCTCCACGATAGCATTTATGAAGGCCATTTGTGAATCACACGGTGTCACGTATGGTGCATTCCAATCGCCTGCCATATTAGACGTACATGATCAAATCACTATCAATGGTCAAAACGCCACAGAAGTGCAACTCGATTCCGCCATGAGACGAATAGCTGAGACGAAAGATGCTGATTCCTTAACAGACTTCGAACTCTTAACCATCTGTGCTTTTCTTATCTTTAACGAGTCCAATGTTGAAATCTGGTTGATTGAAACCGGTATGGGGGGAAGATACGATAGCACGAACGTGATTCCTCAAAGCATTGCAATCATCACGAGTCTAGCAATCGAACATACAAACTTCCTGGGTGAGTCGCTCGAAGAAATAGGGGAACATAAGGCAGGCATCCTAAAGCAAGATAGTGACGTATTCTTACCGGAAGATATCTATTTACCCCCGTTTGAGCGAGAGGCGGATATGAAAAACGCGCGACTCTTCCGCATGAGACCCTTAACGGAAGATATCGAGCTCTCCTTACTAGGTGAACATCAACGTATGAACGCCACTTTAGCTTCCACAGCTTTAAGTCAATATCTTCAGTTAGATGATACACTTCTTAGATCAGGTCTTAAAAAAGCATTCATCCCTTTCCGTATGGAGAAAATCACTGAAAATATTTACTTGGATGGTGCACATAATCCTGCTGCTGCAAAGGCGCTTGTAGAAACTATCCAAGCTCAGTTTTCTAATGAAAAAATCCATTTCGTTATGGGAATCTTAAAGGATAAAGATTTTGAAGAGGTGTTACGGACTTATGAAACAGTGGCGAACAAGTTCACATTTGTCGATTTTTCATATGAACGCGCACTTAAGTCAAATAGACTAGTCGAATTATGTCGAATTCAAAATGTTTCTTGTAAACATATTTCAGAAATAGATATAAATTTATTAAACAACGATAATTATAGGTCTTTTATAACCGGTTCTTTGTATTTTTTAAGTGAATGGAAATTGAAAAACAGGATTTAGTGCCTTAGTGAAGTATAGTAAAAGAGTGCTATAATTTGATTTGTCAGAAAACCAAATAACTGGAAGGAGGACCATTGTGAAGTTTAGTAAACGAACCAAACTGAATATTATTCTGCTGTGGGTATTTACTGCACTACCGATGTCGATCTTCCTTTACTACTACTACCCTAGTCAACCTATCGACTGGAGTATCTTCATGTTGATGGTCCTATTGGCCATTGCTACCACAGCCATCCCAATTTATATTGGAAATGTAACGATTTTTTTCTCACAATGGGTAACTGTAGCGGCATTCTTAGCTTATGGTGCTGGCGTTGAGATGATTCTTGTTCAACTTTCTATACTTCCAATGATATTCCGAGTACTCTTCTTACAAGATTTACCGTACCGACTCATTTTCAGCTCATGGATGTTTATTATGGTCTCTTTCTTGTCCGCCAGTGCTGCGCATATCGCGGGATATCAGATCGGCTCTATGGATACGATTCAAATTCTCCTGGGTGCAACGATATTCATGTTTGTGAGTTTGTTAAGTAATCATGTCATTTTATACAGTAGAGAGCGTATCCTCGGTCAGAAGGAAAAATTTTTCAGCCGCGATGCTCTGTGGGATTACGCAGCCGGATTAGTTACCTTACCGTTTGCGGTTGCGTTATATGTCCTTCAGCTAACCATGGGGTGGCTTGCATTTCCACTACTGGGTATACCATTTCTACTTATTACATATGTGATGCGTATGTACAACACGGCTGAACGAGCGAATATTGCACTTGCTAAAGCGAGTGCGTTCGGCCATGAATTAGCGGATCGATTAAGTGTGGAACAAATCGTGAACATGTTCTTAGAGCACTTGAAGAATTTACTTCCGGCGGATAACATCTATATTATCGATAACTTAAAAGGCAATTATGTTGTGATGCGTGCATTAGAGGATGGACATGAAATGCGCATTGACGTTCCATCGGATACGATTAAGAACTCATTTATTCATTACTATTTCACGTATTCTGAGAAACAGTGTTATGTCAAATCGAGTGAGTGGGTCCATGAAGCTCCTGACTTTTTAAAGAACGACATGAACAGTTTGCTAATTGTTCCGGTCCATCGGAATAAAAAGACAGAAGGATTGATCATACTTACGGCAAGGAAAAAGTATGCCTTCGAAAAGTTCCAGCTTGATATCGTTCACTTACTGGCCACGTATTTTGCCGTATCACTTGAGAAAGCAAAGTATGTCAATGCAGCAGTGGAGAAGAGCGAGACATGTGCCTTAACCGGGCTGCATAATTATCGATTCCTGAATAAAACACTAGAAATCGAACAGAATCGTTTGAATTCGAATCCGCACCTCATTTTGTCCGCATTGATGTTAGATATTGATCACTTCAAACAAATCAATGATCGGTATGGACATCATGCTGGAAATATCGTACTAAAAGACTTTGCAAAGTTAATACAGAAGAATGTTCCGGAGGATGCAGTAGTCGCAAGGTATGGGGGAGAAGAGTTTGTCATCATATTACCTCAGTATACAAAAGAAGAGGCGACGAAGATTGGCGAAAAAGTTCGTCAAACCGTGGAAATCCATCCATTCTTAGTGGATTCGGATTTAACGAAAAACCGTTTGGACGAAATCATCTACATCACGGTCTCTATAGGCGTTTCAAGCGCGCCAGAGGATACGGATGAAACGATGTCCTTATTACGCAACGCGGATCGCGCTTTATACATTGGCGCGAAGCAGGCGGGTAGGAATAAGGTGGCGGAGTATTTGAAATAAAAAACGCGGCCGTTATGGTCGCGTTTTTATTGATATTGAATATTTTCAATTAATTTCGTAATTTCTAATTTAGTAGTAGAAAATGAATTGTTTGAAACTGATAAATCTATATTAATTTTGCAATCTGTTTTAAACTGGTTCAGGTTTGAGATTGATAGTACTATATAATTTGGGGATGTTGGAGATTTCCAATCAAGTTTTTCTAACTGTTCGTTTGTTGGAGGAGAAAGAAAACAAATTTTAGTGTTTTCTAATTCAACATTTCTAGCATTTACTTTGTTGTTGAAAGCTAACTTATTAACAATAATTGTGGAATTCTTTATTTCTAATTTTCCGCTAGCAGAAGCAGGGAAGTTAAAAAATAAATCATCAGTTATCAACATGAAATTATTCAATCTAATCTGGTTTGCTTTAAGTTCAATGGTGTCATTAGAATATAATGTATAAGCCGGGGTAGTGAAATTTTGTATTTTAGCTATTTGTATAGTGCCTTTAGCAAATATGTCGTTTGTGATTGAGTCGTTTCCACTATTACCTTTCAATCGACTTTCTACACATTTGTTTTGTTCAATACAAAAAGTATTAAAAAATTTATTTAATACGGAATCCGAAGTTACTTTACTTGTCTCTGGTGTTCTAGTGACGCCGAAATTCATGGGTAAAGTAAAAGTAATATCAATTGATTTCTGAGTTGCTTGCTCTTTACCGAGACTTCGTATAATAAACTGATTATTATTCACATATGAAATCATATTAGTAGAATTAATATAATTTACGGTAGCAATTTTTTCAAATTTATTAGTTGAAAAGTTGAAAATTTGTATTTCTATTGGATTATTTACTCGATTGAATTTATTGTAAAGAGTTTTAGTGAATGACTGTAATAGTGATAACTTGGAATTGATAATTGCTTGGTTAAACTGCTGGTTTGTCCAACTTTCGTTCACTCTTACTAAGTTATATAGTTCATTTTGTGTTTTTAAAAAAAAACTCTGATAAGTTTCTTTACTATATTCAACTCCCATTTCTGAATACGCACCTGAAACTATTTGATTATCTGTTTTAACTACCTGCTTCGCCTGATTCATAGAAGCCATTGTAAACGTAGTCGTTATCATAATAAGTAAAACGACTAGAACAAGAGTGATGAGCAGTGTATAACCACGATTTGATGTAATGTACTTCATATGAATTGGCCTCCCAGAAAATCTAACCTAAAATAAGTATACAGGCTTCGACAAAACTTGCCAATCTTCGAATAGATATCCTCACTTATTCCATTAATTAAGCGGCACTTGCCACCGTTAAAAAAGGGTGACTTATTTAGGTAAAATTTTAAATTACAACAAATCATCCTTCTAAAAAAGACCTCATCTTGAGTTCCTTTAGTTTGCTGTTAGTTTTGAGAGACGAGTACTTAAAGTATAGTTAATTGTCTCAATATCTTTAAACGCACTAGACAGATCAATTTTAACTTCCATATTAATTCTGTTATTACCAATTGAATTAGAAATTAGACCATTAAGCGTCCTATTACAAGGAGATATGAGTTGATGTGGCGCTGAATCAACTAAACTGTATGTGATTCCATTACGTTTGGAAATCGTTTCTTTTGAACAAGAACCACCTTTATAAATTGTTAATGCACCATTTTCAATGGTGAGAGCGTGAATTGTGTTTTTTGTATGCTCGGCTTGCAATTTCGCCAAAATTACATTTGCTTCTTGTTGCAACGTTTGTTCAGTAACAGCGTAAGTATTATAATCAATTGTTTGAAAGAAGAATCGCCAGATAATAACTGTTAAAAAGCTTACGATTACGATGGCTGCTAAAATTTCTACTAATGTTATTCCTTTTTGATTATGGATAGACGAGTTCATTGAGATTGCCCTCCACTAAATAGCCATAATTGGTTGCACGTATTGTATCATCTTTATAAATATGAATAGTCGTTTCAAACAAATTCAATCCATCAACAAATTGATTATCGACTATAATCAAAGCGGTAAGTGGTGAATAGGAAGAATCGATGATGTATAAATGATCTTGGGGTATTTCAACTCCTCGAAACATTTCATTAGGTCCTGCAACTCTTACTTCATATCCACTTGTCTCATAATAAGAACTTTTTGCTTTAACCAATACATCCTTCGCCACCGCAACAGCATCTAAACTTTGCTCATTCACATCGTTTGTTCGAAACATATTTGGAAAGATACTTAGCGATAAGGTAATAACTACTGCTAGCAGTACAACAGATGCTAAAACTTCTACTAACGTAAATCCTCTCGAATTCAGAAAATTTCTTAACATCTATTGCACCCCCGTTCAAATCACTTTATACTTTCATCATATCAAACGTATCAAAAGAATGAAACAAAGGAAGATTCTGTTGCATAAATTTCATATATTCCACCAAAAGACATATTCAATGTAATAGAAATAACGTTACAATGATGATAAAGATAATGAATATATGATTTTTCGACTATAAAAATAGTTAGTCAATATTCCAACAAAGGGTGAGGAAATAGTATGAAATCATTTAAATATTTACTGACCATACTACTTGCATTACTATTATTATCTCCATTTGTTGCTGCAGACGAATTTCTTCACACGCTTGGTGGAGAGGTTGCTCCTAGTTTAGATAAACAAGAATTATCTAGCTTTATTACAAATGAAGTTGCGATTTGGAGCGATTCGGCATCTGTTCAATTGAATGCAAATCATCCCAATCTTGAAGTTACGCCAAATGATTTTCAATTTAATATAGAGAGTTCAGTCCAGCAGTTTCTTGATAAAGCAGATGTACCATGGTACGCGTTTTGGAAGAGAAAACAAGAAGTACATCAACCACTTGTTGTAACGATAAGTGATCGTCTCACAGAGGCTCTTGATCTAGATCCTTCCATAGATATGGTGCAATCGAGTAATGAACTACATTTGAAAGCAAGTGTATTAAGTGATGAACCTATCCAATTAGTAGCAAGTAATATTTCGACATCGGATATGGAACGTTTTTCATTTGTTCATGTACAAACAGGGTTATCTGCAGCGGAGCTTCTAACAGTCAGCGAACTATTAAATGATCACACTTTGCAACCTCAAGAAGAATTTTCATTACTAACTATATTAAATGGAGCTGCAGCGCCTATTAGTGAAGAGACGGCGAATTTTGTCGCATCTATGTTCTATATCGCTGTTTTACAGTCAGAATTCGAGATTTTAGAACGTCACTCACAAGGAATTGTCCCAAATTATACGACTCTAGGCTTAGAGGCGATGATTAGTGAAAAACTTGTTCGAGATTTTAAGTTTAAAAATACGTTTGATTCGCCGGTAACGATTAATGTAATTCATAATGCAGGGGTTTTCTTAGTAGAATTTTATACACTTGCACCCGACTCCAACGCTCGATACGAGGTAGGTTCAAGAGAAGAGATAGAACCAAAGCGAATTGAACGACTCGTGGCGGATTTAAGTTATGGGGCTGAGCGGAAAATTGAAACGGGTAGAAGTGGATGGCGGGTAACTACATATCGGACTATCTCATCATCAACTGGATCATTTGAAACGCAAGAAGTTGTCGCGCGGGATTATTATCCACCTGTACATAATGTTTATGAAGTTTCGTCACAACTACCCCCGGAAGTGGTAGTGACACCTACAGATGGTCAAACAACGGGGGATGGATCAATAGGAACAGATGGAACGACACCTGGAACTGATACTCCAACGGATGGAACGGCTCGATCCGGGTCAGGTGATGGAGGGGGTACTTCTCAGGGTGGAACTACCGGGGATAACACGAGTAACAATGGAGTTGGTTCTGGAGGAAGTTCTTCAGACGGATCGAATTCTAATGGAGGTTTATCAGGAGACGGGTCGAATAATGGCTATGATAAAGGTGGAAATAAAATTAATTAGAAAGGGGTGCTCACGATGCGGGTAAATTCACGAAAACGTTTAGGTGATATGCTTGTCGATGCTGGCATGATTACTCATGAACAGCTTGAATATGGACTTCAAAATAAGTTGCCAACTGAAAAGCTTGGAGATTACTTCATTCGTGAGAACCTTATTACTGAACAACAATTAATCGAAGTTTTGGAGATGCAACTCGGTATTCCTCACGTGAACCTAACACAGTATCCGATAGATCCTGAACTGACGGCTTTGGTTCCAAAAGAATTAGCAAAACGATTACTCGTTTTACCGATTAAAAGGGAACGAAATAAATTGCTACTCGCGATGTCGGATCCAATGGATTATTTTGCAATTGAAGAGGTCAGGATGTCTACAGGTCTTCAAATTGAACCAGCAATTGCAGCGAAATATGATCTATTACGGATGCTCACGAAATTTTACGACTTGAAAGAAACAATGGATATGTCACTGCAAGACATTATTCCCCAAGACATTGATGACGAGAATCAAATCATGGATTTAGACTCACCAATCGTTAACTTAGTAAATCAACTGATAGGTAACGCCGTTACACAACGGGCATCAGATATCCACTTTGATCCACAAGAAACGGATTTCCGGGTTCGTTATCGTATTGATGGGGTGCTTCACTTAGAACGAGCCTTACCTAAATATATTCAAAACGTTATATTGGCACGTATTAAAATTATGGCGAATTTAAATATCACTGAGCATCGTATTCCCCAAGATGGTCGGATCAAGCAAAATATCAACATGAAACCTGTCGATATCCGAGTTTCCACTTTACCAACTATTTACGGTGAAAAAGTTGTAATGCGGGTACTTGATCTGACAAATGCGATTAATGATATTAGTAAGCTGGGCTTTAGTGACGACAACTTAAAATGTTTTAAGAAAATGTTGAAGCGTCCAAACGGGATCGTCTTGATTACCGGCCCAACTGGATCAGGGAAATCCTCGACTTTATATGCTGGTCTAAATCGATTAAATGAAGATGAAGTGAACATCATAACAGTTGAAGATCCAGTCGAGTATCAATTAGAAGGTATCAATCAGATTCAAGTAAAAGAAGAGGTCGGGCTAACATTTGCGGCAGGACTTCGTTCGATTCTACGGCAAGATCCAGATATCGTCATGATTGGGGAAATTCGAGATTTAGAAACGGCACAAATTGCTGTTCGGGCTTCTCTAACAGGACACTTAGTATTAAGTACCCTTCATACAAATTCTGCTGTTGAGTCAGTCTCTCGTTTGCGTGATATGGGTATTGAACAGTTTCTAATTGCTTCTTCACTCGTAGGAGTTATTTCACAGCGACTCGTCCGCCGTGTGTGTCGAGACTGTGCTGTGAAGGAACCTGTATCTACTCGAGAGAAAGAATTATTTAGTGAGAATGGTATCGAAATTCATGAAGTCGTTAGAGGGGTAGGTTGTCCTGCGTGTAACAATACAGGATATCGTGGTCGGTTAGCAGTTCACGAAGTTTTGGAAGTAGATGATGATATTCGTTCAATGGTAATGGAAGGAAAGAGCCAGCGTGAAATTATGCGGTACATGAAAACAGCTGGTATGAAAACTCTTCTCCAGGATGGTATGGAAAAAGTCGCTCAAGGGATTACCACGACAGAAGAAGTATTTAGGGTCGCAACACTTGATTAAAAGGAGGTGGCATACTTGGTCTATTCAATTCTGGATTTATTAAATACAAGTTACGAACAAAATATCTCTGACTTACATATTACAGTCGGTGTGCCGCCCATGTTTCGTAAACATGGTAAATTGATTCCGGGTGGGGAAGTTACATTAACTGAAGAAATGACAGCGCATATGGTCAATGAAATTCTTCCACTTGATAAACAACAAGAGTTTGCAGAACGAGGAGAAACCGACTTCGGATTTGCGTTAGGCGACAAATGTCGCTTCCGTATCAATGCCTACCATCAACAAAAACGAGTAGCGTTAGCAGCGCGTCAAATCTCTAATAAAATTCCAACACTTGAGCAGCTTAATATGCCTAAGGTGTTATACGATTTGGCTGAACGTCCGCAAGGATTGATTCTGGTCACTGGTCCAACAGGTTCTGGAAAGTCAACAACACTCGCAGCGATGATTGATCATATAAATCGCACGACGAGTCGCCATATTTTAACTCTTGAAGATCCAATAGAATATGTACATCCGCATAACCAATCCATCGTGAATCAACGTGAAATTGGAGCCGACTCTCAAACCTTTGCCAATGCATTGCGTGCCGCACTTCGACAAGATCCTGATGTCATCCTGGTTGGTGAGATGCGTGACCTCGAAACCATCTCGACGGCTATTACTGCAGCAGAGACAGGACACTTGGTTATGGGTACGTTACATACAAGTTCCGCACCGACAACAATTGATCGTATCATAGATGTCTTTCCGCCTTTTCAACAAGGGCAGATACGAATCCAACTCGGAAATGTTTTACAAGGAATTGTTTCCCAGCGATTATTTGTGAATAGTTCAGGGAATGGCCGAGTCGCAGCTACTGAGATACTAGTGTCTACACCGGCTGTATCCAACTTGATTCGAAATGAAAAAGTTCACCAGATTCAAAACGTCATGCAAACGAGTCGCGCGCTTGGCATGCATACTCTCGAGGCAAATATTCAAGAACTCATTACTAAAGGGTCGATTAAATACGAAGATGCAAAACCATATTTGCCAGTGGGTGAGTATTGATGGTTGTTTTTCGATATCATGGACGATCTATTGAAGGTCAGCTGAAACGAGGAACGGTTGAAGCCGCAACGAGAGCTCAAGCGGTCCAAAAGTTACGTGAAATGAAGATTAATCCTCGTGAGGTGGAAGAATCAAAGTCGATTTTGCATAAAGAATTAGCAATTGGGACGAAAGTAAAAACGCAAGACTTTGTCATTTATACACGACAGTTTGCTACCCTGATTCGGGCAGGCGTTTCCATTGTGGAATCCACACGAATTTTAGCAGATCAAACAAAATCGAAACCTCTTAAGAAAGCTTTAAATAACGTAGAGGAAGATGTTCGCTCAGGTCTTACATTTTCAGATGCAGCAGCTAAATATCCGAACGTTTTTCCAGCCGTGTTTGTCAATATGATTCGAGCTGGGGAAGCGACAGGAAATCTAGATACCTCTCTTGACCGACTAGCCATGTCTCTTGAGAAGCAGTATGCGATTAAGAAAAAAGTTCAATCGACTTTAACATATCCAGTTATCTTACTCATTTTAACGTTTGGAGTAGCGGGATTCTTGATGCTAACGGTTGTTCCACAGTTTGTGGATATGTTCAACGACATGGGGGCAGAGCTACCTACCATTACGAAAGTGGTAATGGCGATTAGTGAAGTACTCCAATCAAGTTGGTACATTGTTTTACTTATAATAGCAGCTGCTGTCGGGATATTTATATGGCTGTTTAAAAACAATAAGCAGTTCAACTTTAGTGTCTACTACGCCATCATGAGAATGCCAGTGTTTGGCCAATTAATACAAAAATCTTCTATTGCTAGGGTTACTAGAACACTATCTTCATTATTCAGTTCGTCCGTACCAATTTTACAAGCATTAGTCATTGTTGAAAAAGTTTCAGGTAACCCTGTGATTGGGAAAGTACTATTAGAGGCTAAACGAAGTCTAGAAAAAGGTAGTACGTTAACCGCACCACTTCAAGCAAGCTGGATTTTCCCTCCACTTGTCACGCAGATGACGCAGATTGGAGAACAGACGGGTTCTCTAGATTACATGCTTGAAAAGGTAGCAATTTTTTATGAAGAAGAAGTAGATCGGACAGTAGATACACTAAAGTCATTGATTGAACCACTTATGATTTTATTCTTAGCTTTTATAGTGGGGGGAATTGTTATGGCGATAATGATTCCGATGTTTAGTCTATATGAACAAATGTAATAGATTTTATTCTGCTTAAGGAGGTGAAAACTATGAATGAAAATATACATGAATCACAACAAATAAACACAATGAGGGAGGACTCATCCATGAAAAAATTACTTAAAAAACGCTTAAATCAAAAAGGTTTAACACTGATTGAGCTATTAGCTGTAATTGTAATTTTAGCTATTGTTGCTGCGATTGCTGTACCTGCTATTGGGAATTTAATTAGTGAATCTAGAGACAAAGCAATCTTAGCTGAAGCATCTAATATTTTGTCTGGTGCAAAAATAGCTAAGACTTCTGGAGATTGTGACCCTTCTCTAACCAGTACAGGGGTAGCTCCAGCGGCAAATACCGTAGGTCCATGCGAAAAAACAAATCCAGCAATGGCTAAGTATGTAGAAGGTATTGACTCAACTGCTACTTATTATGTGAAAGAAACAAGCCCAGGGATTTGGGAAATTACTTTTTCTAGACTAAGTCAATTAGAAAACACTGTAGCAGGAGTAACAAATAGTGGAACTAATAATGCTATTACAGATACTGTAATAACTGAAACTGAATTAAATACCGCATTAGATTAATCCAACCTTATTTGAGGCCAGCCCACCAGCTGGTCTGACATAAGCTTGGAATTTCGAGCGAGAGTTGAAGTTTTTCGAGAGGGGTCATGAGATGTTTCGAAAACGAGGCCGCCGTCGAACAGTTTCACTAGATTTACATGAAACGGTTTTGCGCGCATTAGTTAAGCCCCAAGAAGATGGGGATGAATGGTTGCTGTATGAGGCAGCTGTACCAACCGGCTATGTGGAAGATGATTTAATTAAAGATGAAATCGGCTTTTTTGATTGGTTAAAAGAGTGCTTAGTGAAATGGAACTTAAAACGTGATGAAGTTCGTTACTTTGTTCCTGATAGCGCCGTCATGATGAAAGCGATTGAGCATCCAGAAAATGTGGAGAGTCATGAATTAAAAGGGTATGTCCAGATGGAACTTGGGCGTTCGATTCAATTGCCATTCGAAAATCCGTTACTGGATGTCTATGACCCCATTCCTGGTGATCAGAAGGCAACGGTTTTTGCCGCTCCTGCTGAAGAAGTCATGCGTTTAGCGAATATATTAGAGGATGCAAACCTTGATCCAATGATTGCGGACATTCGCAGTCTCTCTTCGATTCGCTATTTTGTGCACCACAATTATTTTGAAAAAGATAAAGCGTATATGATTGTTGAATGGATGATGACGGGTGTTGTTGTAACCATTTACCGAAATGAGTTTGTAGAATTCCTTCGCTTTCAAGCCTTAGAAAAAGAGAATGGACGATACAAATCTTATGAAGAAGGCGAAGATGTAGCCTTCCGCTTCGAGGGCGATTTTGAAAGTTATCAATTCCTATTATCTGATCAAGTTGCCGAGCTTGAACGAATGATGACGTTTTACCGTTTCTCAATACATAAAGGTGACATTGGAATAGATGAGATTCTCTCGTTTGGTGAGTCTCCAGATTTAGAGTACATCGAAATTCAAATGGTTGAAAATCCATCCTTTCCTAAAGTGACGACCATCAAAGATGCGGATGTTCAAAAAGTTTATTCGGGATTTGGCTCAAGTGACATATCATTAATTGGTCTCGCGCTAAAGGGGGATGTACATGAATCCAGAGATTAATTTACTCCCCGTCTTTGAAAAAAGAAAACCAGAAAGTTATGTAGGCTTACTATTATTTATTGTCGTACTTGGTGGACTCATCTTTTTTCTCGCAATGTATTTAATGGGAATCAAACAAGATGCGGCGGATCTTCTAGCGCAGGAACAGGCATTGATTACTGAACGTGCTACACTCCAAGACCAACTCGCAACAGCAGACCCAGAACCTGAAATTACATATGCAGACGCTGTCTTATTTGTAGAAACGCGGAGTTATCCAGTTTCGCCTCTTTATGAAGAAATCCAAGACCTCGCGGGCCCTACACGGTATGTGAAAAGTTATTCATTCAACCCTTCTCAGATTGCCATCCATGTCGATTTTGAAACGAAATCAGATATTGCCTTTTTTATCGAAGATATGATGAAGAGCAATTATTTTGAAGATGTTCGCGTATCCACTATCTCTGAATTCGAACTGATAAGTACAATTGAAGAATCAGAAAATCTCGTTGAAGAAGATGATGTGGCGCCGCGCTATACAGCGTCGATTACAGTTATTCCGCTTCCGGAATTTGTATCGGAAGGAGTGACACAGCCATGATGGATTCGATTCGTGAAAACAAGAGAGCAGCCATTCTACTTGGTGGCGCACTTATCGCCCTCATTTTAGCAGGTGTCTATTATTTATACATACTTCCTTTACAAGATGCAAATGATGCTAAGCGAAATGCGAACAACCTACTTCAAGCGGAAGTAGACATTCTTCGCAGTCAAGTTGCAGAGCCAGAAGCTGAACTTCCAAATCAAGATGAACCATATGAGCTCATGAAGAAGGTCCCTCAAGGCCGTGAACTAGATAAAATTATCCGTACCATTGAAGAAATTGAATTGATTACAGAAACGCGTGTTGGTTCTATCAGTTTTAATACATATGATGAGGCAGGTTCTGCTGGTTTCACTGAGGCGGAAGAAGAGGAAGTTGTGTCAGAGGAACCGGAAGAGCAAGCAGAAGATCCGGCCGTAGATGAAGAGACACCTGAGCCAGGCGATTCATCAACTGAAGCCCGTGAAGAAGCGGAAGAAGAAGCGACTCCAGTCTCTACGATTTCAGCTGCCAACCTGCCTGAAGAACTCAAAATGATCACGATTTCGTTAAATGTAACTGCCGAAACAGAACAACAGCTGGTTGATATTATTAAAGAAATCGAACAGGTAGAGCGAGTTTATCGCATTGATACCTTAACACTTGCTTTACCAAATGAGGAACAGCTAGCTACACCAGATATAGAAACATTAGTAACTGCAACGCTAACTGTGACTACATTTTATTATGTCGAATAACAAGGAGTGGTAGCTATGGAAGTCGGACAAGTGATTGTATACATTTGTGTCTATCTTCTCTCAGCTGCCACTCTTTTTAGTTTGGCCGCTCTTGCATTACTCTCCAACCCGAGGAACCGTGATAACCAAGTGGTTGCAGCGATTCCATTTTTGTATTCACTATTATTCTTTGCAGAGTTCATCCGACATCTTCTACCGATCTCGTATAGCCCTATTATGGTCAATATGATCTTCGGTAATATTGGATTAATCATGCTTGGTGTTTCCTTACACATGTATATCCGGATTAGCCGACTTCATCAGTTCAAGAAAATTCCTTTCTATCCTTACATCTTATATGTGATTCCGCTCTTGTTGATGCTCTTTAATGTATTTGGTGGAGATACCTTGACCAATAGCGAAGAGTTTCACCAAGCGGGATACTGGCTTGTGCCGGATTATAATGCGAAGTATTACGGAACGATGATCGGGTCCATAGTTATGATATTGGTTTCTCTCTATATTTTGACTGTGGGTATCCGACACGAAAAATCAGAACCGCGTATTCACTTACTAAAGTTTATTCGCAAAGGTTCTGCTGTGACGCTAATCGCCATGCTAGTTTTAGGGCTCTTTAGTTTCGGTAGTTTCTTACCTCCACATTCATATATTTTAATGGGACTCCTATTTAGTCTGTATCTCGTCATTGCCATCTATAAACATAATCTGATTCCATCGCTAGCAGAGCGCTACCGGACCATTTTTGAGTTAAATCCGAATGCGTTAGTCATCCTGAATCAAAATTTAGATATTCTGGAATTAAATCAGGCAGCATCCAAAAATATTCTGCGGTTCCGATTAAAAGGGGACAATGTGGTTCCGATGTTTGAGCAACTTCAGATTCTGGATCAATTTAATCGGTTTTTAAAATGAAAATATCAAATTTATCTGCGAGCAGAGGAAACGTTTCCATGTCACCTTGGGAAGTTATGCGGTCCTCGTTGATTTCAGTGTCGGCGGCGCTCATTTTAAAGATGGCGACACGCTCGATGAATTGTTGATACGTGCTGATGAAGAAATGTACAAAGAAAAATACAAAGATCGTCCACATGAAAGGAATTCATTCAAGTGACTGTAGCCATTGCTTTTCTATTTTTCATATATGGGTTGATTTTCGGTAGTTTTTATAATGTAGTGGGCCTACGTATTCCGAAGGGGCAGTCCATCATCTCGCCACCTTCTCACTGTACGGTATGCAACCGCCGATTGACGATCCTTGATTTAGTACCTGTATTTTCGTACCTATTTTTACAAGGAAAATGTCGAGGGTGTGGAACGAAAATCAGTTTTGTCTACCCTTTTATGGAACTCATCACAGGAATCCTTTTTGTTCTCGCTTATTTACGGTTCGGCATTTCATGGGAAATTGCGGTAGCCCTCGTCTTTTACTCGCTTCTTGTGGTCTTGACTGTATCTGACCTGGCGTACATGCTAATCCCCGACAAATTTTTGCTCGCATTTGGCATTCCACTCATCATCCTTCGCATGATAGAACCACTCGAACCGTGGTGGGACAGTTACGTTGGAGCCATCCTTGGGTTCAGCATCCTCCTACTCATCGCCATCATCTCAAAGGGCGGAATGGGCGGAGGCGATATCAAACTCTTCCTCGTCATCGGAATTGTTCTCGGATCACTAAATTCACTAGTTGTCCTTGGCCTTGCTTCCGTCATTGGCTTGATTTTTGGCATCATCTCCTTACGCCTGACAAAAGCCGGCCGCAAGACGCCGATCCCGTTCGGTCCATCTATCGCAATTGCTGCCGTTATTGTGCATCTGTATGGTGAAGAACTGATAACTGCTTACATGAGTTTATTTTAATTGTCTACCTGTTTTCGATTGTCGAGAACAGGTTTTTCTTTTTGCAAAAATAATTCACTCCCCGCAACCTTCGACGGACTTTGCAAGTGGGCTCGTGTACCCTTCAAGTCAGAGGGAGGGAACGGATATGATAAAGAAGAGGAAACGAGAACCGGGAATTTATGTGATGGCTATTTTTCAAGGAGCAATGATAGGGGTTATTGGGTTTTTAGTGATGGGGTATATATTTTCATTCTTTGAGTCGACTGCGCATGCACCGGGGGATGAAACAGTAATTGCGTCCGGAGATGTAAAGCCTGGGGAGGGTGACGAAAATCAAAATAGTGGAGCACAGACACCTAATGAAGTTTCGAAAACCTACTACACCGTGCAATATGGTGTGTTCTCCACAGAAGATGCGGCCAAACAATATTTGAATCAGCTCGCTTTGCCAACGGCTCAACTGGTGCAGCTCGATAATTATTTGTTTATCTGGGACGGGTTATCGGAACAGAGAGAAAGTTTACAGAAAACAGTAGACGTACAGTCGTTCACGAAACAAATCAACGTGAGTGCTTCCGGATGTAAAAAGGGGGTGGAGCTGCTAGTATCTCATGCAGCGAAACTCGATGACCAAAATTTTATTTTGGAGCAGATCAATGCCGCAAAACTCGAAAACGAGGAAATGAAATTGTTTCAAACGTGGCTTGGTGACTTCTCTGTGACGTCATCCAAACCGCTGGCTGCGCTGAATCAGGTGCTTGCCAAGGAGTCTTGTGTGTCAATTGAATTGGAATAGACAGGTCATGAAAACTTCGAAGTGTGTGTTGTGTGCAATTTTTCACCAATTTCTTTTCGCGGTACACTCCCAAAAAAGGGGGCACGTACCATGACCAATATCCATGCAGATGCATTTGAACTAATTCGTGATGTGAACAGGGACGATCGGCCAAGAGAACGGCTGATTCAGCAAGGACCACAAAGTTTGTCGAACCAGGAATTGATAGCGATTTTGCTTCGTACAGGAACGAAAGAGACATCGGTCTTATCATTATCCAATGAAATTTTAAAATACTTTGAGCGCATCCACCATTTAAAGAATGCGACGATTGAGGAGCTTACACAGATAAAAGGGGTCGGTACGGTGAAGGCAGTACAGTTATTAGCAGCTGTCGAGTTTGGACGACGGCTTGCAGTGCAAGATGCGCAGGACCGAGTGACGGTCCGGTCGCCAAAAGATGCGGCGGATTATATTAAGCATGATTTGCACCATTTGATGCAGGAGCATTTTGTATTGTTATTTCTGAATGTAAAGAATCAAATTATACACAAGCAGACGATCTTTATTGGAGGACTCAGTGCATCTATTGTCCATCCAAGAGAAGTGTTCCGAGAGGCGATTAAAAAATCCTGTGCGTCCATTATTGCAGTACACAACCATCCATCAGGTAATCCGACACCGTCGCCAGAGGATATTGCCGTGACGAAGAGGCTAAAAGATGCAGGCGAGATTATGGGAATAGAGCTTCTGGACCATTTAATCATCGGGGATCATCAATTCATCAGCCTAAAAGAAAAGGGGTACATGTGACGCTGTATTAATTTCCATCTATCGTCTATAATGAACTTTATGACGTCGCAGAGAGTGCGACAGGGATAGAAAGGAAGTTGGAACGTGTTTGGATTTGGAGCAAAAGATATAGGGATTGATTTAGGAACGGCTAATACACTGGTATTCATGAAAGGGAAAGGCATCGTGTTGCGCGAGCCTTCTGTTGTCGCTAAAAATACGCATACAAATGATATTGTGGCTGTCGGAAACGACGCACGAAATATGATTGGTCGTACACCAGGCTCCATCGTGGCGATTCGTCCGATGAAAGACGGCGTAATCGGAGACTATGATACAACATGGAAAATGATTGAATATTACATGAAAAACGGCATGAAGGCAGCAGGTTCTAGCTGGAGCAAGCCGAACGTAATGATCTGTGTGCCATACGGAATTACGTCTGTTGAGCAGCGAGCAGTGATTGACGCAGCGAAACAAGCGGGTGCGCGTGATGCGGTGACGATTGAAGAACCATTTGCTGCGGCAATTGGTGCAAATCTTCCGGTCTGGGAACCAACTGGGTCGATGGTCGTCGATATTGGTGGAGGAACGACGGAGGTTGCAGTCATCTCTCTTGGAGGGATTGTGACAAGTGAATCGGTTCGTGTAGCAGGTGACGCAATGGACAACGCGATTACGAGCTACATC
This sequence comes from Chryseomicrobium palamuruense, assembly GCF_042649045.1. Lineage (NCBI taxonomy): Bacteria > Bacillati > Bacillota > Bacilli > Caryophanales > Caryophanaceae > Chryseomicrobium > Chryseomicrobium palamuruense. The sequence goes on from NZ_JBHSEF010000026.1 coordinate 183,252, forward strand.
CGCAAATCGTATAACCTGACAATTGGAGAGCGTACATCGGAAGCCATCAAGATGGAGATTGGTTCAGCACTTGTCATCGGGGAAGAGGAAAAAATGGAAATCCGCGGACGTGACTTAGTTACTGGTCTACCGAAAACAATCGAAATTTCTTCGAAAGAGATTGCGGAAGCGTTACGTGAATCCATCACTGTGATTATTGACGGCGTCAAACGTACGCTTGAGAAAACACCTCCGGAACTTTCTGCAGATATTATGGAACGCGGAATCATGTTAACGGGTGGTGGGGCATTACTGAAAAACTTGGATAAAGTGATCAGTGATGAAACAAACATGCCTGTCTTTATTGCGGAAGAGCCACTTGACTGTGTCGCAGTAGGAACAGGGAAAGCCCTCGACCACATGAACGAGATCCGTAAATCACAGCCTAAACGCTAAGGAGTTCTGAACATGCCATCATTTTTTTCAGCAAAACGATTAATCGTATTATTGGTCGGCATGATCGTTCTAGTTGTGTTAATTAGCTTTACGCTCCGTGACCGGGACAACGCGAACCCGGCGGAGTCACTCATTAAAGATGTCGTTGGTTTTGGGCAATCACTTTTTGCCAAGCCAACGCATTTTGTCGTGGAACGTTATCACAATGTCAAAGATTTTCTCAATACGTATGAGGAAAATGAGCGCCTCAAAGCGCGCATTCAAGACTATGCTTCCGTGCAGGCTGAAGTACAATTACTCGCGCAGGAAAATGCGGAATTAAAAGAACTTGTCGATGTACAGGAAGACTTGAGCGATTATGATCCGATTCAAGCCACGGTCATCGCCCGAAATCCGGATCAGTGGGATGAAAAAATCATTCTTGACCGAGGCTCGGTGCATGGTGTCAAAACCAATATGGCTGTAATGACAGCCAAAGGATTGATAGGAAAGATCACCGTTGTTACCAATCGAACATCAACGGTTGAACTCGTAACGACACAAAATCCAAATTCGCGTATCTCAGCGATTGTCGCAAATGACGAGTCGATTTTTGGTTTAATTGAAGGCTACGACGAAAAACGACGAGAACTGATTTTACGCAGGCTGGATACGAATGCAAATGTCGAGAAAGGCCAGAAAATCACGACGTCCGGACTTGGAGGCATCTTCCCAAGAGGACTGTACATAGGGGAAGTGACAGAGGTCACATCAGATGACCATGGTCTAACAAAGCTTGCGTACATCAAGCCAGCAGATGATTTTTTAACGCTTAATCATGTGATGATTGCCTCACGTGCAGTACCCATGGTAACTGGAGATGACGGTCAAGTGGAAGATGCGGAAGTCGCGGAAGGAGAGGACAGCGAATGATTCGTTTTGTTGTCATCTTCATCGCGCTTTTTCTCTTTTATTTGGAGCCGATTTTAGGTCTCATCTCTCCTTTTAAAATAGGAGAAGAATTCTATATTCTCGTCCCACGATTCTTAATTATGTATTTAATTTTTGTATCGATTTACTACAACCGAAAGCGTGCGATTCTCATGGGTGTGCTTTTTGGTCTCTTGTATGATGTGTTCTTCATTGATATTATTGGTTTATACGCTTTTATCTATCCGATTCTAATTGTCATTGCAACTTGGGTGATGCGATATATTCATATGAACATCGTGACGCTGACGTTTCTCAGTCTTCTGCTTCTTGCAGGACTGGAGTCACTGCTGTTCATCTTTAATACCATCATCGGCAACAGCGGATTGTTCTTCGATGAATTTTTAAAGCTACGTTTGATTCCTACGATGTTAGCCAATTCAGTGTTTTTATTCGCAGTGGGCTGGTTCTTCAAATGGATCTTACTGCAGCGCTATGAACAAAAATATCAAGCTAACACATTATAGATGGGGTGAAGTATTTGTCCAAACAACAAGGAATCACCATCCGGGGTACGAAAGATGGGCTGGTCATGAAGCTCGACGAACAAATGGGCTATTCGGAACTCCTTCAAGAAATCGAGCAAAAATTAACGGAAGAAGGCTTTGATGGTCAAGCGGAAATGACGATCCAACTCGGTCACCGCTTCTTGACAAATGTTCAGAAAAAAGAGCTGATTCAGCTCATTGAACAAGGTCAAAAAATCCGTATTACCAAAGTGCAGAGCGAAGTGATGACAGTCGAGGAATACAACAAGCGTCTGATTGAAAAACAGTCGGAGACGTACGTGGGAATTGTTCGTTCTGGTCAAGTCGTGAAAGCCCAGGGGGATCTTGTCGTGATTGGTGATGTCAATCCGAATGGTCGCGTCGTCGCAGGGGGCAATATTTACGTCCTCGGAAGATTAAAGGGAATTGCACACGCGGGAGCGAATGGTAACCGTACAGCTGTTATTGCCGCGTCTTGGTTAGAAGCGACACATCTAAAAATTGATGACGTATTAGAAACGATGACAGACGAGCTAACCGTGCTCTCTGAACACCCTGAAATGGAATGCGCGTATTTACATACAACTGGCAAGCTGGTCATCGACCGACTGCAAGAATTAAGACGGATTCGTCCGGATATTTCGACGTTTAAAGGAGGAAGCTAATGTGGGACAAGCGATCGTAATAACTTCAGGTAAGGGAGGCGTTGGTAAGACAACGTCCACTGCCAACTTGGGAACTGCATTGGCTTTACAAGGCAAAAAAGTATGTCTTATTGACACGGATATCGGTCTACGTAACTTAGATGTGGTGCTCGGCCTTGAAAACCGCATTATTTATGATTTAGTAGATGTGGTGGAAGGTCGTTGTCGCGTCGGACAGGCACTCGTAAAAGACAAACGTTTTGAGGATAAGTTATTTTTACTTCCTGCTGCACAAACGGCTGATAAGCACGCAGTCTCTCCAGAACAGATGAAAGAACTCGTGACGGAGTTAAAGAAAGACTATGATTATATTCTTATCGATTGCCCGGCCGGGATCGAACAAGGATACAAGAACGCGGTAGCAGGAGCTGACCAAGCGATTGTCGTCACAACACCTGAAATCTCGGCGGTTCGTGATGCGGACCGAATCATTGGTCTTCTTGAGCAAGAGCCGAATCTTGAACCACCGAAACTAATCATCAACCGGATCCGTCAGCATTTGATGGATAAAGGAGAAGCTCTCGATGTCAACGAAATCACGACACACTTGTCGATTGATTTACTTGGCATTGTGGCAGATGATGAGCGCGTCATCAGTTCGTCAAATAAAGGTGAACCCATCGTGATGGACCCGACAACGAAAGCAGCACAAGGGTACCGCAACATAGCTCGCCGCATCCTCGGCGAATCCGTACCACTCATGTCGATGACCGACCAAAAAGGCGGAGTCTTCTCGAAGTTGAAGTCGATTTTTGGTGGGAAATAGGAAACTGAGAACAATATCAGAATTATATCTTTTACTATCATAAGATGACGAATAGGTGTGGAGCATGCAAAGTATGCATGCCCCGCACCTATTTTATTTTTTCATATTGTGAATGCAATCTCGCGTGTTTCAATTTGCCTTATTTAAACTCTTTGGGGAAGTGTGCGTTCACCATTAGCCTATCGCGAGACCGTCTAAATAATCGCACCAGTCAACTAAATATTCGCACCAGTCGACTTGATGTTCGCACCAGTTAGCTTCTTCTTCACACTAGCCAGATATAAAAACACCAGATTTACTAATTAATCACACTAGCTAGACCCATATTCGCACCAGTCAGCGTATTTTTCGCACCAGATGCTTCCAAAACCACAGTCACACTAATCAAAATTGTTTAATAGGAAATGATTGCTTCATCAGAAAAACGAAGTGGTTCAGGGAGAATCATGTTATCCCACCGCCTCGCATACCTTAATCAAAAAGACCGGCAAAGGGGATGGCGAGTTTGAAGTGGACGTGGAAAGTGGCAATTATAGTAACGTCAATTTTAGCAGTACTTCATGTGGCAGAAGAGAAAAATGTATTGCATCTGGGTGTACAAGAAGCAATTTGGCAAACAGGCGCCTGGCTCCAGACACCTGAGTTTCCGGTAGCTGCAGATCCATTAATTCCGGTAACGGCAGATCAAAAAGCAGACCGTGAATTCATTTACACTTCGTATCAACCATTCGAAGAAGGACTGCTCCTTCGGGTGGAAAGCATACAACCTGTCGTGGCGAAGACGAGTGGGATGGTGCTATTCACAGGGGACAAACGGAAGACGGGCAAGACGATTACCGTCGCATACGATAGCGGAGACACGGTAACGTACGGGTTCCTGCACCAATTCGATATGCTGCCGTACACGCGCTTTCAAGCAGGGGATTCACTTGGATCATCGCAAAGTGACCTTTTCTATATTCAACACGAGAACGATTCAAGAGTGCTGGATCCGGAATCTCTGTTGATGTGGCTATTCATGTAGATGAAATTCCGACTGCATCCACTTCTCATCTTCTGGTTCATCTTTCTATTTGCGACAGGACAACTCGGCTTTTTCTCAGCAGTCTTTATCTCCCTCTTATTTCATGAGCTCGGTCATCTCGCTGCGCTCAAATTCTTTGGTGTGCAGGATGTCCGCTGTATTCTCTATCCATTTGGCGCACGTATCGAATGGGATAATAAGGCTAGTTGGTCTCGTTTGAAAAAGTTCATAGTTTATTTTGCAGGACCTCTTGCTACACTTGCACTCATTGGAATCCTACTATTTATTCCTGTGCCAGTCCCCCAATTATTTTTCACGATTCAATATATGATTCTACTCCTAAACCTCCTGCCCTTTTATCCACTCGATGGGGGAGGAATGGTCACAGCACTTCTTGGAGGACCATTTCAAAAGTTATACCGAATCTATGTTGCCCTAATGATTCCTGTTTTCGGATGTTTTGCGTTAATCAGCGCACTCAGCGGATGGTGGATGGTGGCGATGGTTTCACTTATCCTTTTTATCGAAAATTATCGCTACGTGAAGTCTTGACGCGGAGTTTTCAATTATGGTATTCTATTTGATGTTAGTCTTTGTAGCACCTGTGGCTGCAACCGCTCTGAGAAGGTTCAAGCATTCCCCTGGAATCACCTGATGGCAGGCGAGTCTAAGTATATGAGGAGGTGCAGGAATATGTACGCAATTATTGAAACTGGTGGTAAACAAATCAAAGTTGAGGCTGGTCAAGAAATCTATATCGAGAAATTGAATGTAGAAGCTGACGAGACAGTAACATTTGATAAAGTTTTATTCGTTGGTGGTGACGATGTGAAAGTAGGAGCTCCATTCGTGGATGGTGCTACTGTAACAGCGAAAGCCGTGAAGAATGGTAAGCAAAAGAAAATTACTGTCTTCAAATACAAAGCGAAGAAAAACTACCGTAAAAAGCAAGGTCACCGTCAACCGTACACGAAGTTAGTTGTTGACGCAATCAACCTATAATCATGATTCGTGTTGTTTTCAACCGAAATGAGGCAGGGTCGATTCAGTCATTTTCGATGTCCGGACATGCGGAGTTCGATGTTCGTGGAAAAGATCTGGTCTGTGCAGGCGCTTCTGCAGTTGCATTTGGCGCGGTAAACTCTCTTTTTGAGAATGCCAAGATTGAACCCATCATCGACCAAGGCAAAGATGGAGGCTATTTAGCCATCGAGATTCCTCCCGTGGAGGATGAGATGACGAAGTTTCGGATCGAGGTTATCCTTGAAACGCTTCGCACATCACTCGAAACGATAGAAAAAGATTATGGCCAATATATAAAAATATCCTATAACTAAACAGGTGGTGAGACACATGTTAAGATTAGATCTTCAGTTTTTCGCATCGAAAAAGGGAGTAGGTTCGACTAAGAACGGTCGTGACTCTCAATCTAAACGCCTTGGCGCTAAGCGCGCAGACGGTCAATTCGTATCTGGTGGTTCAATCCTTTACCGTCAACGCGGTACAAAGATTCACCCAGGTGAAAACGTAGGCCGTGGCGGAGACGATACACTTTTCGCGAAAGTGGACGGAGTTGTTCGTTTCGAACGTTTCGGACGCGACAAGAAAAAAGTGAGCGTTTACCCAACAGCTCAAGAAGCATAAGCTTATCTGTTTAAAGGACTGCACTTGCAGTCCTTTTTATTTTTTTAGATGTGAAGCAGGCTCGCCCTGAAATTCTGTCAAATGCCAGCGTGGACAGGGAGGCGCTCTTTGCCTCAATGGCCGCGATGGCATTTGGCATGGATTTCAAGCCTGCGCAACTCGATAATGCTAGATGTGGAGCGACCTGCTCCAGAAACTCCGAGAAAATCAGGCGTCCCCGAAGAGGCGTTCTTTGCCTCTACAGGGGCGAATGATTTTGGAGTGTGTTTCTAGGTCGCGAAACTTGATGATAAAGTGTACACATCCAGTGGAATTCTTCCGCTGGAGAAGGGTATAATAGAGTCATGAGCAAGGAGATGAGCGTATGAAACCCCATATTGAAGTGAATGAGTTGTTACGCGCCGTGCATCACGATATGCTGAACCGGCTGCAAGTCATGCAAATGAACCTTGACCTTGGGCGTACCGATCAAGTGCGGCGCCTCATCGAAGACTACTCCTTGCGTTGCCAACACTTTTTCCAATTGAACAATGCAGGATTCCATCAAATGAACAACTGGTTGGAAACCGTCCATATCCATCATCCGGAAATCAAAGTGACGTACGAAGTCGAAGGGGCGCACAAAGCTACCCCGGATCAAGATTCGGAACTCGTTCAGATGTTTGATGATTTTCTGCATCAAATGAAAGAACGCTTCACGGATTATCATGACCAATTGATTCATGTGACATTTGAAATGAAACAACCTCTTCATGTCCATGTTCATTTTGTCGGCAACTGGACGGTACTGCAAGACATTTCGTATGATCAAGATACATTGTTTGAAATACAAATTGTAGAATATACAAAAACTTCTCTGAAACTAGAAATAGTGGAGCGAGCGAGATAGGAGTGAGCGCATGTTTGTCGATCACGTGAAGATTTACTTAAAAGGTGGAGACGGCGGAGACGGTATGGTATCGTTTCGTCGCGAAAAGTTCATTGCAAATGGTGGTCCATCTGGAGGAGACGGAGGACGCGGGGCCAATGTTGTGTTTGAAGTAGATGAAGGTCTACGTACACTCATGGACTTCCGGTTCAAACGTCACTTTAAAGCAGACCGCGGAGAGCATGGAGCTACTAAAGGCATGCACGGACGCGGAGCTGCGGACATGGTTGTTAAAGTGCCACCAGGTACGGTCATTATCAATGAAGAGACAGGCGACATTCTAGCCGATCTTGTGGAACATGGTCAACAAAAAGTCATTGCAAAAGGCGGACGCGGGGGGCGCGGAAACATTCGTTTCGCAACACCAGCAAATCCTGCACCAGAGCTTTCTGAAAAAGGGGAACCTGGTCAAGAATTAAGCGTAGTACTTGAACTTAAAGTTCTTGCTGACGTAGGTCTTGTCGGCTTCCCAAGTGTCGGGAAATCCACATTATTATCTGTTGTTTCTGCAGCGAAACCGAAAATCGGTGCATACCATTTCACTACGATTGTACCGAACCTTGGTATGGTGGATATGGAGAACAACAAGAGCTTTGTTATGGCGGACCTTCCGGGCTTGATCGAAGGGGCATCGGAAGGTGTCGGTCTCGGTCACCAATTCCTGAAACACATCGAACGTACACGTGTCATCGTTCACATCGTCGACATGTCTGGTATGGAAGGGCGCGACCCGTACGAAGATTATGTAACCATCAATGAAGAATTGAAAAATTACAACCTTCGTCTGACAGAGCGCAAGCAAATTGTCGTGGCAAACAAGATGGATATGCCAGATGCGGAAGAGAACTTGAAAGTCTTCAAAGAAAAAGTCGGAGATGACATTCAAGTGTTCCCGATTTCGGCTGTTTCTCGTCAAGGTTTACAACCACTGTTGTATGCCATTGCGGAAACGCTTGAGACCGCACCAGAATATCCACTCCATGAAGTGGTTGAAGAAGCATCAGACAAGTCTGTACTTTATAAGCATGAAGCTTCGAGAGATGCTTTCGAGATCACACGTGATGATGACGGAGCATTCGTCTTATCCGGTGGTTCTGTGGAACGCGTCTTCAAGATGACAGACTTCTCTCGTGAAGAATCGATTCGTCGTTTCGCACGTCAGCTTCGCGGAATGGGTATCGATGACGCTCTACGTGAACGCGGCGCGAAAGATGGCGACACGGTTCGTCTTCTCGAATTTGAATTCGAATTTATTGAATAGAAGACTATTTGAGCACCCGGTAAAACGGGTGCTTTTGACTACATAACCGATTCGGAAAGGCGGAACGTACATGAAAGATGTAACCAATCAGCATTTTTATCTCGTTCGGGAAGATGTACTAACGGAAGCGATGCAAAAGACTTTGGAAGCGAAGGCGCTCCTACAGAGTGGGAAAGCGACGTCGATTTGGGATGCGGTGAAAGAAGTAGACTTATCGCGCAGTGCGTTTTATAAGTACCGTGACGCCGTCTTTCCGTTTCATTCGATTGTCCAAGAACGCATCTTGACGGTGTTTTTGCAACTGGAGGACCGGGAAGGGACGCTTGCACGACTTCTCCAACTCGTGGCAGATAGTGAGTGCAACGTTTTAACAATCCACCAAACGATTCCGATTCAAGGTCGCGCGAGTGTGACGTTGTCTCTAGATGTTACGTCGATGAGCAAAGACCTCAACGAATTTTTAGCAGAAATGAAACGTCTCGACTTTGTAGAAGCTGCGGACATCATTAGTTCGGGGGCGTTTTAAGTGACGAAGATTGCTTATTTAGGTCCGGAAGCGTCTTTTACGCATCTGGCGACAAAACATATTTTTCCTGTTCAACAGTTACTGCCGATGCGCACCATCCCAGAGTGCATTGAAGCTGTGACAGAAGGTCGAGCAGACTTAGCGGTCGTTCCGGTAGAGAATGCGTTAGAGGGGACGGTGCCTCTCACCATTGATTACTTATATCATGAAGCGCACGTATACATACAAGCAGAAATCCTAGCTCCGATTGCCCAGCATCTAATGGTACATCCGGACCGGAAGGATGCGTGGGATCAAGTCGAACGTATTTATTCGCACCCACACGCACTTGCCCAGTGTCATAAGTATTTATCTTACCGGTTGCCGCATGTCGAGACAGAGCAGTATGCGTCGACTGCTGCAGCTGCCAAACTCTGTGCAGATCACCCGGACATGAATATTGCTGCGATTGCCAATGAGACGGCGGCGCATGCCTATGGATTAACGATTGTGGAACGAGACATTCATGATTTCCATTTCAATCACACACGCTTTTTGGTGGTGGGACCGAAAAATCAACAGATTGACGTCCAGAATCATCAACCACAAATCAAGACGACGTGGATGCTGAAACTTCCGCAAGATGATCGTCCAGGTCTTTTACATCAAGTTTTATCCGTCTTTGCATGGCGGCGCCTAAACTTGAGTAAAATCGAGTCTCGTCCTCTTAAAACAGGTCTTGGCCATTATTTCTTCATTGTGGATATCCTCGAGCAGGAAGACCACATCATGATGAAAGGTGCCGTTGAAGAGCTCACATTCCTTGGCTGCTCGGTGAAGAATCTGGGGTCGTATTATACGTACGAAACGTCGACAGAATAAACATAGCGATTAGACTTATTTGGCCTGACGGTGATGCTGTCAGGCTTTTTCTAGTAGAAATGTGTTTTTCATTACACGAACTGACTCTCGAAACTGACTTAGGGACCGACCTTTTAAACTATGGACCGGGTAGGTGTGTTTAAAGGACCGGGTACACATACAGAATGGATTCCTTCTCAAAAATACATAAAAAAGAGTGGCAAATGAGTATGTATCTCATCCGCCACCCGAGTTTCTTTCTATCAATAGATTAATTTAAATAAATTTGAACCTAGTTAATCCTCCACCAAATACCCTTTCTCCCTTAGTGCTTCCTTCGCAGCATCCAGCTTCTCCTGAGAGTCTGCAGCCAGCGTGTGGAGGTGCGTGCCGTCTGTCATTTCGAGCAATAGCGTTGCTTTTCTTGTTTGAATTTGTGTTAAGAAGGACGTGATTTCATTTCGATTGGAAAGCAAGAGTTGCGCTGAGATTTCTCCGTAAACAGGGTGCTCCACAGTGACATCTTCGACTGTTACGCCGCAGTCCACTATCGAGTTCAACTCGTCCATTGTGTTTTCTGGCATATGGCGACAAGCAATACGCTCGCGAATGATTCCGGTTGAGGCATTACTGAGTATAATATAGCCTTGGCTTGTGGCCACAATCGGATGTCCCGCTACTTTCAGTAAGTTGATGTCGTTGACGATAACTTGTCGACTGACTTCCGCTTCTTCCGCAAGCACGCCGCCTTTCACCGCAAACTGTTCCGACAGTAGTTTCTGTAAAATCCATTGTCGACGCTCTTCGCCTTTTCTTCGCATAGGGCATTCCTCGATTTCCGTTGGTCTTTGCTTTAGTTTACCAGATGAGTTGTCATTTTTCATGTCACAATTCACGTCCGGAGGCATAGGATGTAATGAAACAGAAAAGGAGGCAACTGGTGCAAATTCATACGGTTCAAAAAGGCGATACACTGTGGAAGATTGCGAAAATGTATGGAGTGGACTTTGAGGAGCTAAAAGCCGCGAACCCACAACTTTCTAATCCGGACTTGATCATGCCAGGCATGAAAATTACAATTCCGGGTGGGCATGATACACGGCCGTATCATGTGGTGAAGCAAGGAGACACCATGTGGAAGATTGCGCGCATGCATGGCATCACCCTGCAGCAATTAATTGACGAAAACCCGCAAATTCAAGATCCGAATAAGTTGACGGTTGGCATGAAGGTGTATCTACCGACGTCCTTATTTCACCGCCATGTAGTGAAAGCTGGGGAGACGCTCTGGACGATTGCGCAGAAGTATCACGTGGACTTCCAGGAGCTAAAAGCCGCGAACCCGCAGCTTACCAATCCTGACGTGATTTCCCCAGGAGACATCATTTGGGTACCGAAGCATACGGTTTCTGTTCAACCATCCTATCTGCCGCTTCCGGACCTCGACATTCCGGACATGAATCAAGGATGGCAACTAGAGTCAAACAATTCGGGATCTCATCACCATCCTACACCACCAGCCCATCCATCACATCCATCACATCCATCTCATCCGCATCAACCGCACCAAGGCTATCCGATCTATCTCTATCCGGTCTGGCCTGCGCATCCGTGGCATGAAGGGTGCTGTCCTTACTGCCGGAAAAGCTGGATCTAAGTGCTCGAGGCGATCAAGCCGAATGTCTGGCGGTTAAAAGAAGAGGGCCGTGACGTCTGCATCAAATCCTATGAAGAACTTGTGCTGTATTTAAAAGTAAAGCATCTTCACAAGCAGTTGATGAAATTGAAATTCACACAAGCTCTGCCAACCGAGTTTGATGACGAGAACCAGCTGATCATTCAACCGTTTTGCAAGGTTACTCACGTAACGGATTATACCGAGAGTGCTACCCGGAAAGAGATTATTCATGTGCTCGAGAAACTTCATGCCACAGAGAAAGTAGAGTCGTGGTGGGAACAGACGACTCTGCCGGCATCAAGTCTGTATTTAAAGTGGCAACTGCGGCTGTCTCGGATATTAGCGGTCGAGGAACTTCTCATCAAGCATTTCGGAAAGGATCCATATTTGTATTTTGTGAGACAGGCGGAAGAGGCAATGTCCGAATATGTCCATTACGAGGCGGCCCACACGTTGATTCATGGAGACATTGCGCATCATAATTTCCTGCAGACGGCGAGTGGAATCGTGATCATCGACTTTGACCTGGCGAGCTATGCAGATCCGGACGAGGAATGGACCTTGTTGCTTCAACGATTCTTACCGTTTGCGGACTATGATTTGCAGCAGTTGATTGATGAGCACCCGGATTTCTTGCGCATCATTGAGGAGCAACCGAGTGGGCTTCGCTATCCAAACGAAGTCTTCCGGGAATGGCTCGCATTTCTTCAAAAGCCGCACAAACGAAAACAAGAACGTTTGTTGGCATTTACAGCAAAAGCATTAGAAAATCACCGCAAACTGTGGTATGATGCATAATATGAAACTGTTCGTTTTGGCCGCTACCCTTTAGCGGCCTTCTTTATTGACGGAACGAGAGATGAGGAACGCCTGTGTACGATTACATAAAAGGGCAAGTCGCCCGTATTACACCGGAATACATTGTGATAGACCGTGAGGGACTGGGCTTTCAGATTTTGACGCCTAATCCGTTTCGTTTCCAAATGGGACAAGACGACATGGTCTATACCTACTTACATGTCCGAGAAGATATTCATCAATTGCTAGGCTTTAAGACACTCACAGAGCGCGAATTGTTTCGTAAGCTCATCCAAGTGACAGGCATCGGTCCAAAGGGGGCTCTTGCGATTTTAGCAAGCGGAGAACCAGATCAAGTCATTCGCGCCATCGAGCGTGAAGATGATGCGTTTCTCGTGAAGTTTCCGGGTGTAGGTAAAAAGACCGCACGCCAAATCATTTTAGATTTAAAAGGCAAACTGCATGACCTGGCAGACGACGAATGGACGGATGGGCTGTTTGAAGAGACACCCGAACCCGCGACACAAAATCATGCACTCGACGAAGCCTTACAAGCGCTTCAGGCACTCGGATATTCCGAACGTGAACTAAAGAAAATCACACCGAAACTTGAAGTTGCAGGACTCGATACAACGGATGCACTGATGAAAAAAGCGCTGCAACTTTTATTTGGCAACTAGGAGGAAGACAGGATGACAGACCGCGTCATTTCAAGTGATGTAACTTCATATGATGAACCGTTTGAAGAGACGTTGCGTCCCGATACGCTCGGCTCCTATATCGGTCAAGGACAGATTAAAGAAAATCTCAGTATCTTCATCCAAGCTGCTCAATTGCGGGAAGAGAGTCTTGACCATGTTCTTCTCTACGGACCACCCGGACTCGGGAAAACGACACTCGCTGCTGTCATTGCGAACGAGATGGGTGTGCAGATCCGTATGACGAGTGGGCCAGCGATTGAACGACCGGGAGATCTGGCAGCTATCGTCAGTGCGCTCGAACCAGGTGACGTGCTGTTTATTGATGAAATCCATCGATTGAACCGAGCGATTGAAGAGGTCCTGTATCCAGCGATGGAAGATTTCTGTCTCGATATCGTAGTCGGAAAGGGTCCTTCTGCCAAATCCATACGACTCGATCTACCACCGTTTACCTTGATTGGTGCGACGACACGTGCGGGATCTTTATCTGCACCACTTCGTGACCGGTTTGGTGTGCTCGCCCGTCTGGAGTATTATGATGAAGACGCATTAACGTCAATAGTCACGCGAAGCAGTCGTTTGTTCCAAGCGGCTATCGATCTTCGTGCAGCTTCTGAGATTGCGAGAAGGTCTCGTGGGACACCTCGTATTGCCAATCGTCTTTTAAAACGCGTGCGGGATTATGCTCAAGTACGCGGAGACGGGATAATTACTGAGGCCCTCGCAAACGAAGCCTTAGAACTGTTACAAGTCGATAAACGTGGCCTTGACCACATTGACCATAAATTAATTCACGCGATGGCGGAGCGCTTCCGGGGTGGCCCGGTCGGTCTAGATACACTCGCGGCAAGTATTGGGGAAGAACCGGCGACGATTGAAGAAGTCTACGAGCCGTATTTATTACAGATCGGTTTTATTCAGCGCACGCCGCGTGGGCGCGTTTTGACGCCACTTGCTTATAGCCACTTGGGACTGCCCGTTCCGGAATGATAGAAAAGGAAGATGACAATGAAAGTAGAAGATTTTGATTTTCATTTACCAGAAGAATTAATTGCGCAAACGCCGCTTGCGGACCGTACGAGTAGCAAGTTGCTGATTGCAGACTACCCGAACAACCAAGTTACGCACACGACGTTCTCACATATTGTAGATGAACTAAAAGCAGGCGACTGCTTGATTTTGAACGACACAAAAGTCATGCCGGCGCGCCTCATGGGTGTAAAAGAAGAGACGGGCGCGCATGTCGAAGTACTGCTACTAACACAACTAGAAGGCGACGAGTGGGAGACACTCGTAAAACCTGCAAAACGTGTGAAAATAGGTACAGAGCTTGTCTTCGGCGATGGGTTGCTAAAAGCAATTTGTACAGGCATCAAAGACCACGGCGGACGCTTGTTTAAAATGAGCTACGATGGTGTATTCTTTGAAGTGCTCGATCAACTCGGCGAGATGCCGTTGCCTCCTTATATTCACGAGAAGCTTGATGACCGTAATCGTTATCAAACCGTGTATGCAAAAGAACAAGGTTCTGCTGCTGCACCGACTGCTGGACTTCACTTTACACAAGAATTACTTAAAGAAGTGGAAGCCAAAGGCGTGGAGATTGGCTATGTGACTCTTCACGTAGGTCTTGGAACATTCCGGCCAGTAAGTGTGGATAGCATTGAGAGCCATGAGATGCATGCGGAATTCTATCGTTTGCCTCAAGTGACTGCTGACCTTATTACCACTACGAAAGCGCGTGGTGGACGTGTGGTCGCTGTAGGAACGACTTCGACACGTACACTTGAATCTGTCGCTGCGAAGTTTAATGGGGAACTAAAAGAAGACAGTGACTGGACATCGATTTTCATTTACCCTGGCTTCACGTTCCGTGTCATCGATGCGATGATCACAAACTTCCACTTACCGAAGTCAACCCTCGTGATGCTCGTCAGTGCACTGACGTCTCGCGAATTTATATTAGACGCTTATCAAGAAGCGATTGACCAGCGCTACCGTTTCTTCAGTTTTGGAGATGCGATGCTGATCAAAGGAAAGGATTTCAAATGACCGCAATACGCTACGAACTACTAAAAAAAGACAAACAGACTGGTGCGCGCCTCGGTATCGTCCACACACCGCACGGTTCCTTCGAAACGCCTACATTTATGCCTGTAGGAACCCAAGCAACAGTTAAAACCATGTCGCCTGAAGAAATTAAAGGCATGGACGCAGGAATCATCTTGAGTAACACGTACCACCTGTGGTTACGTCCGGGTCACGACATCATTCGTGAAGCAGGTGGACTGCATAAGTTCATGAACTGGGACCGCGCCATTCTAACGGATTCTGGAGGCTTTCAGGTATTTAGCTTAAGTGACATGCGTAAGATTGAAGAAGAAGGTGTCCACTTCCGTAATCATTTGAACGGCGACAAGCTGTTTTTAAGTCCGGAAAAATCAATGGAAATACAAAACGCACTGGGTTCTGACATCATGATGGCATTTGACGAGTGTCCACCGTATCCGGCATCTCACGAGTACATGAAAGCGTCTGTTGAGCGGACCTCACGTTGGGCAGAGCGGTGTATGACAGCGCACACGAATACCGATCAACAAGGATTGTTCGGAATCATCCAAGGGGGCGAGTACGAAGATCTTCGTCGTCAATCGGCGCAAGATATTATCTCTCTTGACTTCCCGGGGTACGCAATTGGTGGATTATCCGTTGGTGAACCAAAAGACGTGATGAACCGCGTGCTGGAGTTCACGACGCCACTGATGCCTGACAATAAACCACGCTACTTGATGGGTGTTGGCTCACCTGATTCACTCATTGACGGCGCCATCCGCGGTATTGATATGTTTGACTGTGTGTTACCAACACGTATTGCCCGGAACGGGACAATGTTCACTCGAAAAGGGCGTTTAGTCATTAAAGGCGCGAAATTTGCACGTGACTTCGGACCAGTGGATGAGACGTGTGATTGTTATACATGCAAAAACTATTCTCGTGCCTATTTGCGACATTTGTTCAAAGCCGATGAGACATTTGGTTTGCGTTTGGCGTCGACACATAATCTTCATTTCTTGATGAACCTGATGAAAGAAGTACGTCAGGCCATTCGTGAAGACCGTTTGCTTGATTTCAAAGAAGAGTTCTTTGAAGAGTATGGGTACAATAAACCAAATGCAAAAAACTTTTAATTCAAGTATAATATTCTAGATGTAAGAAAGGGGGAATTATAGAGATGGAAACAGTTATCGGACTATTACCGATTATCGCAATGTTCGCTGTGATGTGGTTCTTCATTATCCGCCCAGCACAGAAACGTCAAAAAGCAACATCTACAATGCAAAACAGCTTAAAGCGTGGAGATCAAGTCATTACAGTAGGTGGCTTGCACGGCACGATTGATGCGCTAGATGATACAACTGTATTTCTTACAGTTTCAGATGGAACGCGTCTCCAATTCGAGAAAGTGGCTATTGGCCGCGTCGTCGAATAAGCAAACGAACCCCACATTCAGCTCATGGGCTGGACGTGGGGTTTTTGTATGCTTTTTTTCGGTAATAGTCGAACCGTGATAGCGACCGGGAGGACATTACTCGTTTAAATTCCACCTCTTTCACACACACTAACACGTGAGGTGATGGAGATGGATTACATCGTGCTGATTTGGCGGACTGTATTGTTCTATACAATAATTCTCGTCAGTTTACGACTCCTTGGAAAACGAGAAGTTGGCAATTTGAGTGTTTTTGATGTCGTTGTTTTTCTACTCATTGCAGAGGTGGCATCCGATACGATTCATTCGATTGATCTATCGGTTTGGAAAGGGATTGTCCCTGTCGCTGTTCTCGCGTTTGTGCAACTCACCATGGCGTTTATGACCATGAAGTACAAACGCTTTCGAGATACAGTAGATGGCGAGCCAGCGCTAGTGATTCGTGATGGGGTCATCATGGAAGATACGATGCGGAAACACCGCTACAATCTGGATGACTTGCTTCAGCAGCTGCGAGAACAGCAGATAGGGACCGTACAGAATATCGCATATGCGTTTCTTGAGTCGTCCGGTCGATTATCGGTATTCCAAAAAGGAGAATCCCCGTTCTTGTTAGCCGTCATCATGGATGGCGAGATTCAAGAGCGCCACCTACTAGTGACTGGACACACACGTGAGGAAGTCGAAGAAAAATTAGCTGAGCAAGGCATCTCTCGACCGGATGCAGTCTTTTATGCGGTTTTTCACGACAAGGAATTGATTATTCAACTTAAATCGACTTCACAGAAACTTTAAGCAGATGCCAGGTAAGCGCGATATCTTTCACATGAAGCTGACGTGTCACGATTAGTATAAACAGGAGTAAACAAGCACCTATAGCTACTTGAGCGATAAGAGGTAGAGAGGGTGGAATCAAAACGGGAAGCAAAGCAATGCCGACAAGAAAAATGAGATAGACCGGTAAAAATGTTAAATAGCCCACTTCGAGGCTACGAATGCTGCGGATCGAGGCGATATGTAATCCGGATGTGATGAGTACACCAAATCCAATCGCTAGAACCGCTCCTTGTTCTTTAAACGACACATCTGCAGTCAACGCTGCGAGTAATGCGAGTTTACCAATCCCACCGAGCACCGAATTACGGAATGCAATATGCGATGCGTCCATCGCCTGCAAGATTGAAAACAGGGGACTTTGAATGTAATAAAAGAAGAAAATCGGGCTAAGTAAGTGAAAATAGACGGTCATCTTGTCGGTGTGAAAAAATAACTCGGCAAGTTCGCCGCCATATACATAGAGAAGCGTTGAGGAAAGAACACCGGTAACAGCAGAGATACGCAGTGCTAAGTGAACACGGTCACGCACGAGAGTCATACGACCGGAAGCGGCTGCACCGCTGACCGCTGGAATAAGTACTGTGGCTAAAGCATACGGAATGAAGGAGGGGAAGAGGAGCATGGGCACTAATACTCCTGAAATGATTCCATACAGACTTGTAGCTTGTGCGACCGCCATACCACTTCGGGTAAGAGCATGTAAGAATAGGACGGGTTCTAAGAACCATGTGAAGGATCCGAATAATTTGCTCCCACTCGCAGGAAGCGAAGGGGTGAGTAAGGCTTTGTGTGGATAGGGTTTTCCTGTCCCTTTGACGCGGACGGCTTTGTAACGGATCCATAAATAGAAAAGCCCAACGAGTTCGGCGACTAACGCAATCAACATGGCAAGGACGGCCATTCCATGTGGAGTACTTGTTAGAGCATAGGGAAGCAAAAAGGTGACTAAAAGGATGCGAATCGCTTGTTCTAAGATTTGAGAAGTCGCCGTTTCAGACATCCGTGTCAAGCCTTGAAAGTATGCGCGAGCGAGTGTGGCCACAGCAGTAATCGGTGCCATGATAAGCGCGGCATATCCCACTTGAATCGCTGCCGATTGCTGCAAAAGCTCAGTCATGAGATAGGGAATAGCATAAAAAAAGATGGGAACAAAAATAGCGGAGCTGATGACGACCCATTTGAGGGCAGCTAGATACGCATCGGTTGCTCGTCCTAGTCGGTTTTCTGCCGTGTGAATCGCGGTCATCTTTGCGACGCCAACAGGAAGTCCTAGCTGAATAGCAGCTAAGAAAAAAATAAAAGCGGGATATACCGCCATATAAACTCCGACCGATTCTTCCCCGGCGATACGGACAAATTGCATTCGGAAGATAAATCCTAGTACTTTGGTGATGAGATAAGCGCCCATGAGTAGTAAGGACCCTTTTCGAAAAGACATTTGACACATCCTTCATAAATCGATACGATTTTAGCTACTACCACACGATATGAACGGGAGTCTAATTTATGCAAGGGGGCAAAGGAATGGATAAAGGGGAACATGAACAACGATTGTTCAATGACGTACAACTTGTGCTTGAAAGCAAGATTGAAGAATTCGAGTACTACGAATTCACAAAAGTGACAAAAGAGGATTTATGGGCATTTGCGAAACGGAAGTTCTGGAAAAAGAAATCATTTGAAGAGTTGCAGCTTCATCAAGTGATTGCTGATCTGTATGCCATTGCCCCTTCCACCTATATGTCACTGATTCAAGTTGAACAGTTCAAATCTGAGAATTGGTTTTCAGAATTAAAAAAAGAAGATTTAGAACAATTACTTAATCCAAAGTGAATAGGGCCGATGGGCATTTGACACGCTACACAACGTGATTCATAATAATCATGTTGTGTTTTTTCGGTTTCAGACCGGTGTCTGTGATTCCCCTCGCTTAGGGGAAAAGAAGGGAGAATGAAAATGAAATCCAGAGGAAGAATAGTAGCGTTTCTGCTGCTCCTCGTCATCTTTGCAGGTACCATTAGCAGTACTGCAAACGGCATCATAAAAGATATTAAACTAGGTCTTGATCTTCAAGGTGGGTTTGAAGTTCTGTATGAACTTTCACCTCTCGAAGAAGGTGGAGAAGACGTTACGCCAGAAACGGTGTCTGCCACTGTCGAATCGTTGAACAATCGAATCAACGTACTCGGTGTCAGTGAGCCGGTCATTTCCGTTGAAGGAGAGGACCGCATTCGAGTACAGCTTCCAGGTGTGGAAGATCAAGCGGCCGCTCGTGAATTGCTTTCTACAGAGGCTAACTTGACGTTCCGTGACGTAAATGACGAAATTATGTTAGATGGGAATGATTTGGTGGAAGGCGGCGCACAGCCTGCTTTTAGTCAAAATGGATCCCCTATCGTTACGTTAAAATTGAAAGATCCAGATAAATTTGCAGAAGTGACATCTGAACTTGCTTCTCGCCCGTTTGGCGAGAACCTCCTCGTCATTTGGCTTGATTTTGAAGAAGGCGTCGACAGTTACGCTGCTGAAGCGATGAAACCAGATCCAAAATTCGTATCTGCTCCAAAAGTTGATAATCGAATCGCTTCAAGTGATGTAGAAATTTCAGGTACCTTTACGACCGATGAGACACGCAACTTAGCAGGTGTGTTAAATGCAGGAGCGCTTCCTGTGAAACTGACGGAGATTTTCTCAACATCTGTAGGTGCTCAGTTCGGGGAACAGGCACTTGATGAGACGGTGTTTGCAGCCATTATTGGTATTGCACTCATCTTCCTCTTTATGATGGTCTATTACCGAATTCCAGGACTTGTGGCGATGATTACACTATCGGTGTATATCTATCTAGTCCTACTTGTATTTGAGTTAATCAATGGGGTACTTACTTTACCAGGTATCGCCGCTATCATGCTTGGTGTTGGAATGGCCGTCGATGCAAATATCATCACCTATGAACGGATTAAAGAAGAATTACGCGTTGGCAAATCAGTTGCCCAGTCGTTTGCTATGGGTGCCAAACAATCGTTTAGCGCAATCCTAGATGCCAATGTAACTACATTGATTGCAGCGGGCGTTTTATTCTACTTCGGGAACAGCTCCGTCAAAGGGTTCGCAACGATGTTGATCATCAGTATTTTAGCAAGCTTTATCACAGCCGTTTGGGGATCTCGTTTACTTCTTGGACTTCTCGTCCATAGTGGATGGCTCGACAATAAAAAAGGATGGTTTGGTGTATCTGCGAAAACCATTCATCCTGCGGAAGAAGAAGTGGACACACTCGACCTTCCAACGAAATTTGATCGCATTGATTTTGTAGGCACTCGAAAAATGTTCTACTCGATTTCCGTATTCTTGCTAGCAGCAGGGATTGCCATGTTATCTATTTTCCAATTAAATTTAGGAATCGATTTTGCAAGTGGAACCCGAGTTGAGATTTTGGCAGATGAACAATTGACGAAAGAACAAGTACAAAATGATCTTGAGGAAATTGGACTCCCATCAGAAGACGTCGTCATCTCGGGTGATGAGCAAAACATTGCTGTCATTCGTTACGTTGAAGATTTTACTCAAGACGAGATTGCTCAAATCAAAGCGGATATTACAGAACGTTTCGGCATTGAGCCAGGTGTGAGTGCTGTATCTCCAACTGTCGGACGAGAGCTCGCTCGAAATGCCGTTCTAGCACTCGCAATCGCTGCACTCGGGATTATCATCTATGCATCGATTCGCTTTGAGTGGCGTATGGGACTAGCTGCCATCGTTTCACTCCTACACGATGCATTCTTCATGATCGCGCTATTCAGTATCCTGCGACTTGAAGTCGATATCACCTTTATCGCAGCCGTGTTGACCATAGTAGGTTATTCAATCAATGATACGATTGTAACGTTTGACCGAATTCGTGAAAATATGGCGCGTTCGGGTGTCATTGCGACAGAAGAAGAATTGAAAGAGGTCGTGAATAAATCACTTCGTCAAACCCTTGGGCGCTCTATCAATACAGTAGCGACAGTCATGTTTGTCGTTATCGCCTTGATCTTCTTTGGAGCAGTTTCCATTCAAAACTTCTCGATTGCGTTACTCATCGGTTTAATTGCTGGTACGTATTCATCAATCTTCATTGCGGCTCAGCTTTGGTTCGATTTGAAACGGAAACAGTTGGGTAACAAAGGACCAATTGATGTGGTGGCTGAGAAGAAACAATGGGGTTCGGACGAACCAGTTGTTTAAAAGTTTCAAATATTTCAAAAGCAGGGTATAGTGAATCTATATCCTGTTTTTTTATGGGGTCATTTATACATAAGGAGATGATCGAGTGAAGGCACAATGGATTATTTTAATCGGTCTTATTTTAGCAATCGTCATCGCCATTTTTGCTGTCGTGAATGTGGACGCCGTTCCTGTCAATTATTTATTTGGCGAAGCAGAATGGCCACTGATTCTAGTTATTTTAGGTTCTGCGCTACTTGGCGCACTGGTTAGTGGACTGCTCGCAATGGTGCGCAGCTTTACGCTCAGTCGGAAAGTCAAAGCGCTAGAAGCAGAAAAAACGAAACGTGATGCAGAACTTCATGCAGTGGAAAATGAACTCGCTGTGTACCGTGAACGCGAGATGAAGAGTCAACCTACGTATCAACAAGAAATCACGCCATCAAATTGAACGAAAGACCTGTCCAGTTGGGCAGGTTTTTTTGCTATAATGAAAGTCTGTGAGGAAGTGAGAACATGATTCAATCAAAAAAGAAATGGCTGCTTGAAAGCATTGATCAAAAGCAAGCTGAAGAGTTTGCCAAGAGCTTAACTATATCCGTGATGGCTGCGAAATTGTTGCTAGCCCGCGGTGTAGATTCAGTAGAAAAAGCGCAAGATTATCTACATACAGACTCCTCGATGAGCCATGATCCATTTTTATTTACACAAATGAAACCGGCTGTGGAGCGCATACGAAAAGCAATCGAATCGAACGAACGAATTCTCGTATACGGAGACTATGACGCAGACGGAATTACGAGTGTGACAGTGCTAATGGAGACGTTAACCTCGCTCGGGGCGGATGCACACTTTAAGATCCCGAACCGTTTCACAGACGGATATGGACCAAGTGAACGACTTTTCCGCCTTGCTCATGACGAAGGCTGTACATTGATTATCACGGTCGATAATGGAATTTCAGGTCACGCCCAGATTGCAATTGCGAAAGAACTCGGCATGGATGTGATTTTAACCGATCACCACGAAGCAGGGGAAACGTTGCCACCTGCGGATTACATTTTGCATCCGCATCTCGATGAGAACTATCCTTTTTCCGATCTAGCTGGAGTGGGGATGGCGTTTAAGCTTGCCCATGCACTTCTCGGGCGACTTCCTGAAGAATATTTATATCTGGTCGCAATCGGGACGATTGCCGACCTTGTTCCACTCGTCGGAGAAAATCGCTTTTTTGTGAAAAAAGGGCTGCAGCAGATGCGCACGCAACCGACAGAAGCGATCAAAGCGCTCGCAGCTGCGTCTGGAATTGAAATTCCGACCATTACCGAAGAAACGGTGGGATTTGGTTTCGGCCCCCGCATTAATGCAGTCGGACGACTTGGAGACGCTGACCCAGGTGTGCACTTGTTCCGCAGTCACAGCAAAGAAGAAGCGAACCTGTATGCAAAATTCTTAAGTGACAAAAATAAAGAACGTCAGGCCATTGTCAAAGCGACGACGGACGAAGCAATTGCAATGGTGGAGTCAGAACCCATCCCAAGTGTTCTGGTAGTGGCAGGGGAGGACTGGAATCCTGGCATCCTCGGAATTGTCGCTTCACGGCTAGTCGAGAAGTATACGCGTCCGACCATTGTTCTTGGGATTGATCATGACAAGGGTATTGCAAAAGGGTCTGCTCGAAGCATTGAAGGATTTCACCTATACCAAGAAATTGCGAAAAATCGAGATCTTGTTCCACATTTCGGAGGACATCCAATGGCGGCTGGGATGACACTTCCTCTTGACAACTTGGATGAATTCATCAATCGTATGATTCAGCAAGGAGACGATACCTTAACAGAAGATCACTTCATACCGCGTTTAACGATTGATATTCCAATTCGTCTTTCTGAAATTACTGTAGAGGCTATTGAAGACACGGCAAAACTAGGTCCTTTTGGGATGAGCTTTGCTAAGCCACTTTACTGCATACAACAAGCAGAAGTGACGACTTCTAGAAAAATTGGGGCATCGACTAATCACGCAAAGCTCGAAGTTACTCAAGATGGGCATACGCTCGATGTCATCGGGTTTTATCAAGGCGAACTCGTTGATCAGCTGGCGCCACTTACCCAATTAACACTAGTTGGCGATTTGCAAGTAAACGAGTGGAATGGACGAAAAAAGCCGCAGATGCTGTTAGAAGATGCCGCTTCCAAAGATTGGCAACTGTTTGATGTGCGGGGGATTCGCCAGCTGTATCGTTGGATCAATCAAGTGCCAGTTGAAGAAACACACTTTGTGGCGTTCCAGTCGGAGACAGTGAAGGCCTATCAAGACCAACTTGCGGTCACGATTGAGTCAAAGGACAGTTTTAAACCGGTTCATTCGAATCTCGTGCTTCTAGACATGCCAGATTCCGAAGAGGAGCTTGACGACATCATAACTCGGGCGGAATGGAACCGAATCTTTGCGCACTTCTACACACCGTCTCAAGCCTTTTTTGACGGGTTGCCAAGCCGAGACCAATTTAAATGGTACTATGGATTCTTAACAAATCGTGCGTCGTTTCCACTGAAAGAGCAAGGCGCACAACTCGCGCGACACAAGGGCTGGAGCGAGCAAACAATTAATTTTATGTCAAAGGTGTTTTTTGAGTTGGATTTTGTTAAAATAGACAATGGACATTTAGTCTTAAACAAAGACTCATCCAAGCGTGACTTAACGGAGTCGCCAAGTTATCAGAATCAACAACAACGGGTGGCGCTCGAGCAGGTTCTGCTCTACGCTCCATATCGTGAATTAAAGCAATGGTTTGATGAAAAACGTCAATACCCGTCCTGAGGAGGAACAATTTTGGATTTGAAACAGTACGTAACGATTGTTGAAGACTGGCCAAAACCAGGTATTCGATTTAAAGATATCTCAACTATCATGGACAATGGTCCTGCATATAAATTTGCTGTCGATGAAATCGTAAAATATGCACGTGAAGTTGGTGCTGAAATCATCGTCGGTCCAGAAGCACGTGGATTCATCATCGGATGTCCAGTTGCTTATGCTCTTGAAATCGGATTTGCGCCTGTGCGTAAACCTGGAAAGCTTCCACGTGAAGTCATTTCTGCAGACTATGGTCTTGAATACGGAACTGACACATTAACGATGCACAAAGATGCATTAAAACCAGGACAAAAAGTGCTGATTGTTGACGATCTATTAGCTACAGGTGGAACGGTCGGCGCAACGATTGATCTCATCAACCAACTTGGCGGAGAAGTCGTTGGAGCGGCATTTTTAATCGAATTGTCTTACTTAAATGGTCGTGACCAATTAAAAGGCTATGACATTCGCACATTAATTCAATACTAATTGACAAGGCGCAGCAGAGAAATCTGACTGCGTTTTGTGGTACATACAAGCTTTACAATGGCTATAAGAGTTTACTACAATAAAGAGAAATCTTTCTGAATCGAAATACAGAGGAACAGGTGATTGACATGGCAAAAGAGCAGGTGCGAACCGCTGAAGAGGTATTTGAGTTAACCGCCGGATATATGAACGAGGAGAACGTTCACTTCGTCGAAAAAGCATACAAATTAGCGGAACATGCGCACCGCAACCAATTCCGTAATTCGGGAGAACCGTATATTATCCACCCTATTCAAGTAGCAGGGATCTTAGCGGACCTTCAAATGGACCCAGAAACGGTCGCTGCTGGGTTTCTTCATGATGTCGTGGAAGACACGGATTTGACACGAGAAGACCTCGTCAATGAATTTAATGAAGAAGTAGCGATGCTTGTAGAAGGCGTTACGAAGCTCGGGAAAATCAAATACATGTCTAAAGAAGAGCAACAAGCGGAAAACCACCGTAAAATGTTTATAGCCATGGCGCAGGACATCCGTATCATTTTGATTAAACTAGCGGACCGTCTGCACAATATGCGCACACTCAAACACCTTCCGGAAGAAAAACAACGTCGTATTGCGAACGAAACACTGGAAATCTTTGCGCCCCTTGCCCACCGTCTTGGAATCTCGACAGTAAAGTGGGAGCTTGAAGACACGTCACTTCGCTACCTAAATCCTCAGCAATATTACCGCATCGTGAATTTCATGAAGAAGAAGCGGACAGAACGTGAAGCCTATTTAAACAATGTGATGGGGGACATCGTCAAACAGTTGGATGAGGTCGGAATTCTCGCGGACATATCCGGGCGTCCAAAACATATCTACAGCATCTATAAAAAGATGATCGTCCAACAAAAGCAGTTCAATGAAATTTATGACTTGCTTGCGATGCGTATCATCGTCGATAGCATCAAAGATTGTTACGCTGTTCTTGGCATCATCCATACGTTATGGAAACCAATGCCGGGACGCTTCAAAGATTACATTGCCATGCCTAAACAGAACTTATATCAATCCATTCATACGACCGTTATCGGGCCAAATGGCGATCCTTTAGAAGTTCAAATCCGTACACAAGAAATGCATAATATCGCTGAGTACGGGGTAGCTGCACACTGGGCATATAAAGAAGGACGTAAAATTGATCACTCACATGAAACCGTGGATCAAAAGCTATCGTGGTTCCGTGAAATCCTCGAATTCCAGAACGAATCTTCGAATGCGGAAGAGTTCATGGAATCGTTGAAGTTCGATTTGTTCTCAGATATGGTCTATGTCTTTACACCTAAGGGTGACGTTATTGAACTTCCTGCAGGATCTGTGCCTATCGATTTTGCGTACCGCGTTCACTCAGAAGTCGGAAATAAAACGATTGGTGCCAAGCTAAACGGGAAAATGGTTCCTCTTGACACGAAATTGAAGACTGGGGACATCATTGAAGTATTGACGTCCAAGCAGTCTTTCGGGCCAAGTCGAGACTGGTTAAAGATTGCTCAGTCATCCCAAGCAAAAAACAAAATTAAACAGTTCTTTAAAAAGCAACAGCGTGAAGAAAATATCGAAAAAGGAAAGGAAGCCATTGAAAAAGAAATCCGTACACAGGATTTTGATCAAAAAGAAGTGCTGACTCCTGAAAATCTAAAGCGCGTCTGTGAGAAATATGCATTTACCAGTGAAGAAGATTTATATTCCGCTGTCGGATTTGGTGGTATTACCGCACAACAAGTCGTCAATCGATTAGCTGAGAAGAAGCGCAAAGAGCGCGATCAAGAAGAGACGCTTGAAAAAATCAACAAAACGATGGCCTCTCCGCCTGTGAAGAAGTCGACAGAATCCGGCGTTGTTGTTCGTGGTATCGAAAACTTATTGATTCGTTTATCTCGTTGTTGTAGCCCGGTACCTGGCGATGAAATCGTTGGTTTCATTACGAAAGGACGCGGTGTTTCGGTTCACCGCGCAGACTGTCCGAATGTCCAGCGAGCAGATTCGTCTCAGCGCCTGATCGACGTCGAGTGGGAACAAGATATTGAAGTGAAGAAGGAGTATGCCGTAGATATTGAAGTATCAGCTTTTGACCGTACGGGGCTGTTGAACGAAGTGTTACAGGTTGTGACGGATTCAAAGACAACGATTTCAGCTGTGACAGGGAGGTCGGAGAAAGATATTGCGACCATCAACTTAACCATCAAAATCACGAATATTTCACACTTACATCGTGTCGTCGAACGTATTAAACATTTGCCGAATGTTTACTCAGTGCAACGTATTATCAACTAAGAGGTGTTTTCATGCGAATTGTTTTACAGCGCGCGAAAGCCGCACAAGTCACCGTAAGCGGGGAACTGACAGGGGCCATTTCTCATGGCTATGTACTTCTTGTGGGAGTGACTCACGAAGATACAACAGCCCAAGCTGATTGGCTCGCAGAAAAAGTAGCGGGGATTCGCCTGTTTGAAGATGATGAGGGAAAGATGAACCGCTCGATAGCTGATGTCAGTGGGCAGATTTTGTCGGTTTCTCAGTTTACTCTCTATGCGGATTCTCGCAAAGGCCGCCGTCCCTCCTTCATCGAAGCGGCCCGACCGGAAATGGCAGAACCTTTATGGCTCTATTTCAATGATCGCCTCCGCGCACTCGGTCTCACTGTTGAGACAGGCATCTTCGGCGCCATGATGGATGTCCAATTCACGAATGATGGCCCAGTAACAATCATGTTAGAGAAATAATACGAACTAAATAGCTATAGAAAAAGTAAATAACTCTAGAGTCACATCTTAACTAAATGATTGATTTCTGCAAAAGAATGAAACGTTCCAAAACCGAAGACTTCTAGAGGACCAGAGTGCCTTCGAGACCCCACAGTTGGACCGAACGATGTGAGGTTCGACGAGGAGGCTTGAAGGTGCTCCCTCAGAAAAGCGAAGGTTTTGGAGCGGTTCATGATGATGAAAGAACATTAAAAACCATGCCGGAAAATCCTCCAGGCATGGTTTTTATGTGGTTATTTCAACTGTGCATCAAAGAAATTGATGATGCCTTCGTAGATGGCATGTGCTGCATTCTCACGGAACTGTGCAGTAGTTACTGTGCGTTCCTCTGTTGCATTGCTAAGATACCCAAGCTCGAGAAGTACGGCATGTTGCTTGTTCTCACGTAAAACAAGATAGTTACCTTGCCGAACGCCACGGTCACGGAGAGATAGACGATCCTGGAGAGCACCATGGATCTGGTCGGCAAGCTCTTTTTGGAAGCCATGTTGATAATACGTGGTGAATCCGTGGACGGAACTGTCGTCTACTGAGTCATAATGGACACTAATGAAGGCGTCAGCGCCGACTTGATGGCTAACAGAAACTCGTTTGCGAAGACTAACATATGTATCAGAGTCACGTGTCAATGTGACGCGTGCGCCTGCAGCTTCTAATTTTGATGCGAGCAGTTCGGCGGTCGGTAGTGTCAATCCTTTTTCATCTGTACCATAGTACCCCGTCGTCCCGCGGTCGTTTCCGCCGTGTCCTGGATCAATGACGATGTCTAATCCGTTTAACGTGCCTTTTTTTCGGTCTACTTTTTCTTCGGTTTTAGGGGAAGAAGTGTCTATCGCCACATCATCTGTCGTCACAACCCAGTTTGCAACAAACGCTTTCTGACCTTTGTAGTCCACCTCATACCAATCATTGACCGAACTGACTACCTTCAATTTAAGACCGGCATCGACTCGAGCAGCCACTTCACCCGACGTGCTGGGTTGGGTCCGTAGGTTTGTTCCGTTGTATAAAATTGTCACGGTAGTACTTGCTGCAGCTGAAGTTGGTGGAGCGGAAGTGGCAGGGTTATCTTGGAACACACCATAATAGCTATATACCCATCCTTTTGCACCATTCAATAACTCCACTTCAACCCAGTTTGAACTGATCGAAACTACTTTTAGCACTTCATTCCGATAAACCACCCCGACACGTTTCGAATCCAGCGTAGGTTTTTTTCGGACGTTCAACGCATCTATTTGAACGACAAATGAGGACGGCTTAGTTTTTGGAGTTTGTTCAGATGTAGAACCTGTGACGAGTTGAATATAATCTGTATGTACCCAAGCGGTCGTGCCTTTAAATGAAATTTCTGCCCAACTTCCATCAATGGAGAGTACCTGAACCATTGTTCCTTGCTGCAACTGACCGACTAAACTTGACGAAGTCGATGCTGAAGAACGGACATTTAAATTCTTGACTTGAACGATAGCCGACCGATTGATACTCTGAGCACTGTTTGATTTCGTCAACCAACTCGCTATCCATCCTTTGTGGCCCTTGTAGTCAATTTGGGACCAGTCGTCCTGAGATGTGAGAATCTCAAATTGATCTCCTTGTTTGACACTGCCAATCACATCATAACTCAAGCCAGGACCTGACCGGACTTTGAGTGAAGGCGTATCGACTATTACTGTTTCCGCAAGTGCTTGTAGCGGGGCAATAAATAAAATAAGTGAAATCAAAAATACGCCCCATGTTCGAAAATTCGCCATTTTTCGACCTCCTTTTCCTTAGTCTACCTACTCCGGTATAAAATATCTATATCGAATTGCATTTTGTTGTTGACTTTCTTTAAATGCATGATTAAGATAAAGTATATTATCAAGAACACATTGCCCATGACAGAGAAAGTAACTTTCAAACCGGACTGACAAGAGAGGAAAAGACGTGGCTGAAATCTTTTCTACAGACGTTGAACGTGAACAACACTCAAGAGGCGCTTGGTCGAACCAGAACTGGTGTAGGCGAAGACGGACCTGGCCGTTATCCAGATGGAAAGAGGACCTTTTGGGTCAATCAGGGTGGAACCGCGGAAGCTATTAGTATGCTCTCGTCCCTTGCACAATTCGTGCAAGAGGCGAGAGCTTTTTGTTTTTCTTGATGTGGAACGACCTGAATCTTTCTTTAGTAATCGTTTCTCGAGCGCAAGAAATACATTTGAAAATCCCCCGTAGCTAGTGAGACAAAGTACGCCTGATTAGCTACTTCTGATTTCATCAGTATTTTTAGAACAGCATTCTACACAGCTTATTTTAAGGAGGAAAACTTATGATCAAAGTACCTAGAGGCACGCAAGATATTCTGCCTGAGCAGTCGTATAAATGGCAAGCGGTTGAAAATATCATTCGTCAAACCTGTAATGTTTATCAATATAAAGAAATTCGGACACCGATTTTTGAACATACCGAATTATTTACGCGCAGTGTAGGAGATACTACAGATATCGTTCAAAAAGAAATGTATACATTTGAAGACCGTGGAAATCGTTCACTCACGCTTCGGCCGGAGGGGACGGCATCTACTGTACGAGCGTATGTTGAGCACAAACTGTTCGGGCAGCCTGACCAACCCGTCAAGCTTTACTACATGGGTCCGATGTTTCGCTACGAACGTCAGCAAGCAGGCCGCTACCGTCAATTTGTACAATTCGGAATTGAAGCCATCGGCAGTGCAGATCCTGCAGTAGATGCAGAAGTGATTGCCCTTGCTATGGATGTCTACAAAAAAGCAGGATTAAAAGAAATTAAACTCGTGTTGAACTCACTTGGTGATAGTGAAAGCCGAAATGCACACAAAGAAGCTCTAGTTGCCCACTTCGCCCCACGGATCGATGAATTCTGCGGAGACTGTCAAAATCGGTTAGAGAAAAATCCTTTACGTATTTTAGATTGCAAGCGAGATCGAAACCACGAATTAATGGCGATAGCACCGAAACTGACGGACTACTTAAATGAGGAATCCGCCACGTATTTTGAAAAAGTGAAAACCTATTTAGATGCTTTAGATATTGCTTACGAAATTGATCCAAATCTAGTCCGTGGGTTGGATTATTACAACCACACAGCATTTGAAATTATGAGCACGTCAAGTGGATTTGGTGCGATTACCACTCTTGCCGGTGGCGGTCGGTACAATGGACTGGTGGAAGAGCTTGGTGGTCCGTCTTCTCCAGGAATTGGTTTTGCAATGAGTATTGAGCGCCTGTTGCTTGCGTTAGAAGCAGAGAAGTCTGAGATTGAAGATCACTCATCAGTCGACGCCTACGTCATTGCTCTTGGTGATGAACCAAAAATTGCCGCGATGAAAGTATTAAAAGATCTTCGACAAGCTGGAGTTAGTTCAGATATGGACTACGCGGACCGAAAGCTAAAAGCACAAATGAAATCAGCAGACCGTAAAAAAGCAAAGGTCGTCCTCATCCTAGGTGAAGATGAACTTGCAAACAGCAGTGTTCAAGTCAAACTTCTCGCTACAGGTGAACAGCAACTAATTTCTTTAGGAGAAGTAGGGAATAAAGTGCAGCAGATGATCAGGGAGGAACAACAATGAAACGTACACACGAATGTGGGATTTTAACCACTCAACACATCGAAGAAAAAGTCGAATTAATCGGCTGGGTTCAAAAACGACGTGATCTTGGAGGATTGATTTTCGTTGATCTCCGTGATCGTACAGGACTCGTACAAGTCGTCTTTAATCCAGATTTCTCACAAGACGCACTTACAAAAGCTGAAAAGCTTCGTAGCGAGTTTTTGATTGCCGTTAAAGGGACTGTAGTTGCACGTGATGTGAAGCAAATTAACAGCAATATGAAAACAGGTGAAATCGAAATTCAAGTGAGTGACCTGACAATCATTAATGAAGCGAAGACACCTCCATTTGCAATTGAAAACCAGACAGAAGCTAATGAAGATATTCGTTTAAAATACCGTTATTTAGACCTTCGTCGTCCGGTTATGTATGATACATTTAAAATGCGTTCAGATATTACAAAAACGGTACGTAACTTCCTATCTGATGAAGGCTTCTTAGAAGTAGAGACGCCAATTTTAACAAAATCGACACCGGAAGGGGCACGCGACTATCTTGTTCCAAGCCGTGTGCACGACGGAGAGTTCTATGCACTTCCACAATCTCCTCAGTTGTTTAAACAAATGCTGATGGTTTCTGGGTTTGAACGATATTTCCAAATTGCGCGTTGTTTCCGTGACGAAGATTTACGTGCAGACCGTCAACCTGAATTCACACAAATCGATATGGAGATGAGTTTCTTATCGATGGATGAAATCATCGAACTGAACGAACGAATGATGAAACAAGTCTTAAAAGAAGTCAAAGGAATTGATATTCAAATTCCATTTCCACGCATGGACTATCAAGATGCGATGGCTCGTTTCGGATCGGATAAGCCCGACGTACGTTTCGAACTCGAATTAAAAGACCTTGAAGCAATTGCCAAGGATTCGGAGTTCGGCGTATTTAAAAATGCGATTGCAAATGGTGGACAAGTAAAAGGGATCGCTGTAAAAGGTGCAGCAGCTGATTACTCTCGTAAAGATATTGACGCGCTTGGCGAATTCGCTGCTCGACACGGAGCTAAAGGTCTAGCGTGGTTAAAAGTAGAAGAAGACGGTGTCAAAGGCCCAATTGCGAAATTTTTCCCAGAACAAAAAGGGCAGCAGCTGATGGAAGCGATGGAAGCGGAGGCTGGCGATTTATTATTATTCGTTGCAGATAAATCTTCTGTTGTAGCAGATGCTTTAGGTGCGCTTCGTCTGAAATTCGGAAAAGAACGTAACTTGATTGACCATTCGAAGCATGCTTTCTTATGGGTAGTTAACTGGCCACTGTTTGAATATGACGCGGAAGAAGGGCGCTACTATGCAGCTCACCATCCATTTACTCGTCCGTTCGATGAGGATGCTGCGCTTCTTGAAACTGATCCAGCTTCTGTTCGCGCGCAAGCTTACGATTTAGTGCTGAATGGGTATGAGTTAGGTGGAGGATCTCTTCGTATTTATGAACGAGAGATGCAGGAGCAAATGTTCCGCACACTTGGATTCTCAGATGAGGAAGCAAAAGAACAGTTTGAATTCCTACTCGAAGCTTTTGAGTATGGAACACCTCCGCATGGCGGGGTTGCCTTTGGTCTAGACCGACTGGTGATGTTACTCTCAGGCCGTACGAACTTACGTGACACCATTGCCTTCCCAAAAACAGCGAGTGCAAGCTGTGTGCTGACGGACGCACCAAGTCCGGTTTCGGAGAAACAATTAACTGATTTGCATCTGTCTCTAATCAAACAGAAGAATCAATAGCCTTATCGAGTCTTTAGTTGATTTTCGAT
Organism: Chryseomicrobium palamuruense; assembly: GCF_042649045.1. Lineage (NCBI taxonomy): Bacteria > Bacillati > Bacillota > Bacilli > Caryophanales > Caryophanaceae > Chryseomicrobium > Chryseomicrobium palamuruense. The sequence goes on from NZ_JBHSEF010000026.1 coordinate 216,096, forward strand.
AGAAGGTGTGCTATATTATCAGTAATACGAATCCTGATGTGTTCGTGACTTGTTAATCGATTTTGACCGAACATATTATCGTCGGGAGCTTAACTTTCAATGCAAAGATCATGCCACTCCGGTGGACGCATCGGCGCACTGAAGAGGGCACCCACCTGCTAAGTGCGGGTTCAAAACGATAGCATTACAGAGACGGCACGCTTGGGATTCGTCCTAATATGAATTTAACGCCCTTCAGTCCCGGCTGAAGGGCTTTCTTACGGAATCAATCAATTCCGACTATTCAACTAGGAGTGAAAAGATGTTACATCAATTTTCAAGAAATGAATTAGCTATTGGAACAGAAGGAATTGACTTATTGAAAAACACAACAGTTGCCATCTTGGGGATTGGCGGTGTGGGTTCATTCGCAGCTGAAGCTTGCGCACGTAGTGGTGTGGGCCGCATTATCTTAGTCGATAAAGACAATGTCGACATTACCAATATCAACCGTCAACTTGTGGCGTATTTATCAACAGTAGGTAAAAGTAAATCTGCAATCATGAAAGATCGCATTGCCGATATTAATCCGGACTGTGAAGTCATTGATATGCACATGTTCTATACAGAAGAGACATACGAAGATTTCTTTGCGCTTGGCATTGATTATGTCATCGATGCATCGGATACGATTATTTATAAAGTGCATTTGATGAAAGAGTGTTTGAAACGTGATATTAAAATTATCTCCAGCATGGGTGCGGCAAATAAAATGGATCCTACCCGATTCCAGATTGCCGACATCTCAAAGACACATACGGATCCGATTGCGAAAGTGATTCGAGTCAAGTTACGGAAAGAGGGCATTAAAAAAGGCATACCGGTCATTTTCTCAGATGAGAGCCCGATTGTTGTACGTGAGGATGTCGTGAAGACAGTTGGGAAACCAGATGCGCAAATCCGCAAAGCGAAGATGCCACCTAGCTCAAACGCTTTCGTCCCATCCGCTGCCGGTTTGATTGCAGCAAGCTGGGTCATCCGCGACATCTTGAGCCCAATCGAAATACAAACAGTGCGTGATGTGAAAGGCGGCAACTCTAAGAAAGAATGAATCGCTAGATGAAATTCTTCGTCTATCATGCAAATGTTTGTTCATAGTAAAGGTGAATTATTGGAATACGGTCGACTCTTGCAAAACCCGCAGGAGTCGACCGTGTTCTTATTTCTTTTTGAAGCTCTCGAGCTTCCGATAAATCGATGCCAGGCGTTTTTCTTCGCCGGCGTCAATGGGGGAATAGTAGTGCGTCCCCACCAACTTATCAGGCAAATACGTTTGGTCTACCCAACCGCCAAATGAGCCCACTTTGGTATCATGAGGGTATTGATAGCCCACGTGCCCGAGATCCTTTGCACCTCCGTAATGTGCATCTCGTAAATGCATCGGAATGTCGCCTGTTTTCCCGGCATGAATGGCAGCAATCGCCGCATCGAGGGCCTGATAGGCAGAGTTCGACTTTTCAGACAGGCACATTAACACAACTGCATTGGCAAGTGGGATGCGCGCTTCTGGAAGACCCAGACGTTCTGCAGACTGAATCGCTGCAAGAACTTGCGGACCGACAGCGGGATTCGCAAGGCCAATGTCTTCATAAGCGATGACCAGGAGTCGACGAGATAAAGCGACTAAATCGCCACTTTCCAGTAAGTGCGCTGTATAGTAAAGTGCGGCATCTGTATCACTTCCGCGAATTGACTTTTGCAATGCAGAGAGCAAATTATAAAAATGTGACCCTTTTTTGTCGCCGAATACACCAACGCGAGACACAAGTTGGGAGACGAGGGAGTCCTCCACAACTACGCTGCCATTTTCTTCATCCGATGCCTCGACAATCGATTCGAGGAGCGTCAAGGCTTTGCGTGCATCGCCGTTTGAAGCCACAGCAATCTGGTCAAGCTGTTCGGCTGTAATTTCAATCGACTGTTTCCCAAGTCCGCGCTCCTCATCATCTAAGGCACGATGAAGAAGTGTGAGCATATCTTCTTTCGTTAACCGCTTTAACTGTTTAATTTCCCCACAACGTGATCGGATGGCGGGGTTAACATCGTGGTACGGGTTTTCTGTAGTCGCTCCAATCAAGACTACAGAACCATTTTCAATATGAGGAAGAAGTGTATCTTGTTGGAGCTTATTGAACCGGTGGATCTCATCTAGAAAGAGCAGCACTTTTCCGGTCATCCGTGATTCTTTTACCACGTCTTCAATATCTTTCTTCCCGGAAGTCGTTGCATTCAGTGCTATAAAGGGAAGGTCGCTTGTACCTGCAATTGCGTAGGCAAGAGAGGTCTTTCCAATTCCGGGTTCTCCGTAAAGAAGCATGGAAGGGACATGTCCATTTCGAATCATCTGATACAGTGCGGTGTCTTTTCCGATGACCTCCTGTTGGCCTGCAACTTCATCTAAGGTACGAGGGCGCATTCGGTATGCGAGTGGTTGCCCAGTTGGCATGGTCATTCCTCCTAAAAACGAACATTTGTACTTAATGAGAAGTATACCTTACTCTCAGGTCCATTTCATCGAAAAACATTCATCGGATATGCTATACTGAAAAATGGAAAATGGACAAGTAGTTTGATGAACGAACGGACGGTGTGAACGAGATGAAAATCTCTACAAAAGGCCGCTATGGTCTTACAATAATGATTGAACTTGCGAAAAACGAAGGCGAAAAGCCACTTTCATTACGACAGATTGCTGCAGATAATGATTTGTCAGAAGCGTACTTAGAACAAATCGTTTCGCCACTTCGCAATACAGGACTTGTGAAAAGTGTGCGAGGTGCCTATGGTGGCTACAAACTCGCTAAGCCTTCCCATGACATTACTGCGGGAGATGTCATCCGCGTACTCGAAGGGCCGATTCAGCCAGTGGAAGGCATCGAAGACGAAGCTCCTGCCCAGCGTGAATTATGGATTCGTATACGAGACGCAGTAAAAAATGTATTAGACACGACAACCATTCAAGATTTAGCAGACCATTCCGACGATCCTTTTACGTCGGATGCGTACATGTTTTATATATAGGAGAGATCCCATGAACCGAATTTATTTAGATCACGCAGCCACTTCTCCAGTTCACCCGGAAGTGGTTTCCGTGCTTACTGAGATGTATACTCATCACTTCGGGAATGCGTCGAGTATTCACGAGACCGGTCGAGCAGCGCGAAAGGAACTGGACCGTGCCCGTGAAATTCTCGCGCACTCCATTGGTGCGCATTCAAATGAAATCATCCTCACGAGTGGGGGAACGGAAGCGGATAACTTGGCCATTTTAGGTGCGGTATATGCCTCTCAGGAGAGAGGGAAGCATATTATTACGTCTGCTATTGAACATCATGCTGTATTACATGCATGCGAATATCTGGAAAAGCAAGGTTTTGAAATCACCTATTTACCTGTGACGAAGAATGGCTTTGTGGAAGTAGAATCACTTGAGAAAGCTCTTCGCGATGACACGATTCTAGTGACCATTATGTACGGAAACAATGAAGTCGGTACGGTTCAACCGATTAAAGAGCTTGCGGCTCTCGTGAAAGACCATCAAGCTCTGTTCCATACAGATGCTGTCCAAGCGTACGGTACACTTGAAATCGATGTAAAAGAACTTGGTGTCGATTTACTAAGTACTAGTGCGCATAAAATCAACGGGCCTAAAGGTGTCGGTTTCTTGTTTCAAAAAGCAGGAACGAAACTTCGCCCACTCGCTCACGGTGGTCAACAAGAACGTAAGCGTCGAGCAGGTACGGAAGCTTTACCACTTGCTGCAGGATTTGCAAAAGCGATAGAACTAAAATCGAATGAGTTGTTAAAATCACAACTCGCACTTGAGAGTCTCAAACAGCATTTTCTAGAGGAACTCACAAAACATGGTGTATCCTACACAAAAAATGTGACGGTAGGAAAAGAGCTTCCGCATATTACGAATATCTTTTTCCCGGGAACGGATATAGAGACGTTCCTTATCCAGCTCGACCTTGCAGGAATTGATGCATCCAGTGGCTCTGCATGTACGGCGGGCTCCGTAGATCCCTCTCATGTCCTTGTAGCGATGTTTGGTGAGGACGCAGAGCAACTACGCTCGTCTGTTCGTTTTAGTTTTGGCTTTGGAACAACGAAAGAACAGCTAACTCTAGCTGTAGAAAAAATTGCTGGTGCTATAAATAAACCAGCATCGATATGGAAGTGATTGAAATGACAGAAACTAAAGGCAAACGCGTCGTGATCGGCATGTCCGGTGGAGTCGATTCCTCTGTCGCCGCCTATTTATTAAAAGAACAAGGATACGATGTCATTGGAATCTTTATGAAGAACTGGGACGACACCGATGAAAACGGGGTATGTACAGCGACAGAAGACTATGATGATGTTATTAAAGTATGTAACCAAATCGGCATTCCCTACTATGCAGTTAACTTTGAGAAACAATACTGGGATAAAGTATTTACGTACTTCCTAGATGAATACAAAGCTGGAAGAACACCGAATCCAGACGTCATGTGTAACAAAGAAATTAAATTTAAAGCATTTCTTGAACATGCGTTAGCACTTGGCGCGGACTATTTGGCAACAGGCCACTATGCGCGTGTCGAAGAACGAGATGGTTCAGTTCGTATGCTTCGTGGTGTCGATACCAACAAGGATCAAACCTATTTCTTGAACCAATTGACACAAGAACAGTTGAAACATGTGCTGTTCCCAATCGGAGAACTTGAAAAGAAGCGTGTTCGTGAGATTGCCCTGGAACAAGGTCTTGCTACGGCTACGAAAAAAGATTCAACGGGAATTTGTTTCATTGGGGAACGTGACTTTAAGACCTTCTTAAGCGGTTTCCTTCCTGCTCAACCTGGTACTATGGAAACGATGGACGGAAAAATCGTCGGTAAACATGATGGATTGATGTACTACACAATCGGTCAACGTCATGGTCTAGGCATAGGTGGCGCGGGAGATCCGTGGTTTGTCGTCGGGAAAGACTTGAAGCGTAATGTGCTCTATGTAGGTCAAAGCGCGCAAAATGAAGCCTTGTACTCGACTAGCCTTATTGCTGAGCACATATCTTTTACCACTCCGGAAGAAAAGCCGCAGGAATTCCGCTGCACCGCAAAATTCCGTTACCGTCAACAAGATACAGGCGTGACAGTAAAGCTGCTTGAAAACAATCGTGCAGAGGTCATCTTTGATGAACCTGTTCGTTCAATCACGCCAGGACAAGCAGTTGTCTTTTATCAAGATGATGAATGTCTAGGTGGCGGAACGATTGACCATGTATTTAAAGATGAAAAACGATTAGACTATGTAGGGTAGTGAAAACAATGAACTGGAATGAACAAGGAATTCATGCGATGCATGCTGGCGACTATGAAGACGCAGCACAAGCATTTACAAAAGCGATCGAAGAGAATCCTTCGGACGAAGTCGGCTATATTAATTTCGGGAATCTGCTTGCGATTCTTGGAGACACGGAGCGGGCAGAGCGCTTCTTCCAAAAAGCGATCACAGTGAACGAGGAAGCAGCGACTGCCTATTACGGTCTTGCGAATTTGTATTACAATGCTGAGCGATTCGAAGAAGCAGCGAAACTTTATGAAAAGGCGATTCGTTACAACCTAGAAGGGGCAGATGGTCATTATATGCTGTCTAAATCCCTTCAAATGACGGATCAATTGAAACTTGCGCTTCCTTATGCGCAGCGTGCCGCTGAACTTTCACCGGAGGATGATGAAATCGCTTTACACTTTGGCATCCTTCTCGCGTCTCAAGAGTTGTTTGCAGAAGCAAAACCTCTGTTCGAACAACTCCTTAATCGCACTGAGGAAAATGCGGATGCGCACTATAATATGGGAGTCCTTCTCGCACTTACGGAAGAAGATGCAGCTCCTGCACTTGCTCATTTTGAGCGTGCTCTTGAAATCGAACCTGGCTATGATCAGGCAAAATATATGGCAGACATGATTAAGTTACGCAATTAAATCTGGAGGCGATTGGATGACTGAACGAAATGAAGACAAATTGTTTATTTCGGGCCGTCCGATTGTCTCCATTTTTCATAATGAAGATAATCTGTACTCGATACTAAAAGTGAAAATCAAGTCGACTAATACGACCTATACCGATAAAGAGGGAATTGTGGTCGGTTATTTTCCGAAGCTTTCATCTGATGAAAGTTATACATTTTATGGCCAGTTAAAAAATCATCCCCGCTATGGTCAACAATTTACAGTCGATACGTTTGTTCGTGAAAAGCCGGATTCCGTGAAAGGCGTCGTACACTATTTATCGTCCGACTTATTTCCGGGGATTGGTCCAAAAACCGCACAAACCATTGTGAAGAAACTAGGTGAGAATGCCTTGCAACTCATCCTAGATGATCCAGGCAGTTTAGATAAAGTGCCACGACTAGCTCGTGAGAAAAAAGAAGTCATTATTAAAGGGCTTCAAGAAAATCACGGGATGGAGCGCATTATGGTGCAGCTAAACGAATGGGGATTCGGCCCTCAACTGTCTATGAAAATCTACCAGATCTACCGCGAGGAGACACTCCAAAAACTTCACGATAATCCCTATCGATTGATTGAAGATGTGGAAGGCGTCGGTTTTGGCCGGGCAGACGAACTGGGGTTGCAACTAGGGATCGAAGGGGTACATAGCGACCGATTAAAAGCAGGTATATTGTACTTACTCAATCAGGCATCTCTATCAGAAGGGCATATCTTTATGCCAACCGAACGTTTACTGGAAGATGTGAAGATGCTTCTAGAGAAGTCACAGCTAGTCGAAATCCATTATGATGCGCTAGCTCAAGCTGTCATTGAGCTTGGTGAAGAGAGCAAGATTGTTGTAGAGCAGAACCGAATCTATATGCCATCTCTCTATTTCTCCGAAGTAGGTATTGCCACGAAGACCGAACGATTACTTCAATCGAAGTTTAAAGGGTTCAAGAAAAAAGATATTGAAACCTCGCTCTCAGCAGTCGAAGAAGATTTCGGCGTGACCTATGCGCCTACGCAACGAAAAGCGATAGAGATGGCTCTGAATCATCAAATTTCAATTTTAACGGGAGGGCCAGGGACGGGGAAGACAACGGTAGTGCGAGCTATTGTCGAACTTTATGCGGAACTAAATGGACTTTCACTTGATCCAAAAGAGTGGTCAAAAGAAGGGAAGCCATTCCCGATTGCACTTGCTGCGCCGACCGGTCGAGCTGCAAAACGGTTAAGCGAATCAACAGGATTACCTGCTATGACGATTCACCGACTTCTCGGATTCACAGGCCAAGACGATGAGGATGCTGAAGGACGTCCAGTAGAAGCAAATCTCATTATTATTGATGAGACATCGATGCTTGACTGCTGGCTCGCGCATCAGTTATTAAAAGCCGTTCCTGAAGACTCTCAACTCGTACTTGTTGGAGACCAAGACCAGTTGCCACCAGTAGGACCTGGCCAAGTACTAAAAGACCTCCTTACAAGTGGACGACTTCCGGTCGTGGAACTGCAGGATATATATAGACAAGCAGATGGGTCGTCCATTATCGAGCTTGCCCATGCGATGAAGGGCGGAAAAACAACGGATGACTTGTTGAAGAAAACGAAAGATCGTTCGTTTATTCCCGCTTCTGCGAATCAAATTCCAAAAGTCATTGAACAAGTGGTTTCGAGTGCCATGGCCAAAGGCTTTACCATCCGAGATTTGCAAGTCCTTGCCCCGATGTACCGGGGACCTGCTGGGATTGATGCGCTGAATAAAATGATTCAAGAAATGGTCAATCCCAATCCAGACGGGTCTCGCAAGGAAATGGTCTTTGGAGACACCGTTTACCGGATCGGTGACAAAGTGTTGCAACTTGTGAACCAGCCGGAATCGAATGTCTTCAACGGGGACATGGGAGAAGTCATCAGCATTTTCAAAGCGTCTGAGAACGTGGAGAAAAAAGAGCTGATGATTGTATCCTTCGATGGAATTGAAGTGACGTACGAGAAATCTGAACTTCCTCAGCTGACTTTAGCGTACTGTTGTTCCGTGCATAAATCGCAAGGTAGTGAGTTCTCGATGGTCATTTTACCGGTCACTCGAGGGTATATGAAGATGCTTCGTCGGAATTTATTGTACACAGCGATCACACGAGCGAAGAATTATTTGATTTTATGTGGAGATCCGCAAGCTTTCCAGATTGGCATTGAACGAAACGATGACAATCTTCGTTTTACAACCCTAATTGAACGGTTATCCCCAGATGCGGTCCCACTAGAGGAAGTAGAGGGTGAAGAACTCGAGCTGGTCTTGTCCCCTGAAACCATTGACCGCATTCATCCGCTGGTTGGGATGGAAGGGGTCTCTCCGCAAGATTTTATGACGGTGGAGATTGACAGATGAAACTGTATTTCGGTATGATGGATGACAGAATAGACAATACGATGACGAAATAAGTAGAGGCAAAACCCGTTCAGAAAGAAGCTCCTAGGCTGGAAGAGCTTTCGGAAGTGTGTCCTTGAAAGCTGCTTCCGAGTGCAGACTAAAACCTGCCGTCCACGCCGCGTTAAGGCAAATTGAGATGCAAAACCATGTTTTGCAACTTAGGGTGGTACCGCGAATGCAGAGCTTTCGTCCCTTTGGGGATGAAGGCTTTTTTATTTGTCATTATTTCAATTTAAGGAGGAATTTTCATGAAACACCTATCCGGAAACGATATCCGCAGACTGTATTTGGAATTCTTTATTGAAAAAGGGCACCGTGTCGAGCCAAGTGCACCGCTTGTCCCGATCAATGATCCGTCTCTACTGTGGATCAACAGTGGAGTCGCAACACTAAAGAAATATTTTGATGGTCGCGTGATTCCAGAAAATCCACGGATCACGAACGCGCAAAAGTCAATTCGCACAAACGATATCGAGAATGTCGGAAAGACTGCACGTCACCATACATTCTTTGAAATGCTCGGGAACTTCTCGATTGGCGATTACTTCAAACAAGAAGCGATTCACTATGCATGGGAATTCTTAACAGACAAGAAGTGGATGGGCTTTGATCCAGAACTTCTCTCTGTGACCGTTCACCCTGAAGATGAAGAAGCGTATGCTATTTGGCGTGACGAAGTAGGTGTACCAGAAGAACGTATCATTCGTTTAGAAGGAAACTTCTGGGATATTGGGGAAGGTCCAAGTGGCCCGAACTCTGAGATTTTCTATGATCGTGGTGAGAAATATGGAAACGATCTATCCGATCCGGAATTGTATCCGGGTGGAGAAAACGAGCGCTATTTAGAAATTTGGAACTTAGTGTTCTCTCAGTTCAACCATAATCCAGATCATACCTACACGCCGCTTCCAAAACAAAATATTGATACGGGAATGGGACTTGAGCGTATCACATCGGTTGTGCAAGACGTGCCGACGAACTTTGATACGGACCTATTCTTACCAATTATTCGCAAGACAGAAGATATTAGTGGCAAGGCATATGGTGATTCGGCTGAACAAGACGTGGCATTTAAGGTCATCGCAGACCATATTCGTACGGTTGCGTTCGCGATTGGTGATGGAGCTCTCCCATCAAATGAAGGTCGTGGGTATGTATTACGTCGCTTACTGCGCCGCGCCGTTCGGTTCGCGAAACAACTCGGCATTGAAAAGCCTTTCCTTGTGGACCTTGTGCCAATCGTTGGGGAATTAATGGAAGTGTTCTATCCGGAAGTAAAGCAAAAAGAAGCATTCATCATGCGTGTTATTAAATCGGAAGAGGAGCGTTTCCATGAGACGCTAGCTGATGGCTTAGCGATTCTTTCACGTGCTGTTGAAGAACAAAAGTCACAGGGGTCAACGGTTGTTCCTGGAACAACGGTGTTTACTCTTTATGACACTTATGGCTTCCCAGTGGAACTGACAGAAGAGTATGCGGAAGAATCCGGAATGACAATTGATCAAGCTGGCTTTGAAGCAGAAATGGACGGACAACGTACACGTGCACGTGCTGCTCGTCAGAATGTCGATTCCATGCAAGTACAGTCCGAAGTGTTTGCTTCCATTCAAGACGCTAGCGAATTCGTTGGCTATGACCACTTGAAAACGATCGGTAAAGTGACAACAATTGTTCACGGAGCTGGAATTGTAAATTCCGCAACAGAAGGCGATGAAGTGAAACTGGTCCTTGACCGCACACCTTTCTATGCAGAAAGTGGTGGTCAGATTGCGGATGTTGGTACGATTTCGAACGATCGCTTCTCTGGTGTAGTAAAAGACGTTCAAAAAGCGCCGAATGGTCAGAACTTGCATACAGTGATCATCACTTCAGGTGAACTGTCGGTAGGTGCAGATGTTACAGCTGAAGTCGATCCAGAGTTACGTGGTAAGACGATTAAAAATCACTCCGCGACGCACTTGTTGCATCAAGCGCTGAAAGACATCTTAGGGACACATGTCAACCAAGCTGGTTCATATGTTGGTCCGGATCGCCTACGGTTTGATTTCTCTCATTTTGGGCAAGCTACGAAAGAAGAGCTTGAGCAAGTAGAGCGTATCGTCAACGAAAAGATTTGGGCTTCTACGCCGGTCGAGACAGGTTATCATTCCATTGATGAAGCGAAAAAACGCGGCGCTATGGCACTCTTTGGTGAAAAGTATGGCGATATTGTGCGTGTGGTCGAGATGGGTGACTATTCTCTTGAGCTTTGTGGTGGATGTCACGTGTCTACGACAGCAGAAATTGGCATTTTCAAAATTGTATCTGAAGGCGGAATTGGAGCAGGGACTCGCCGAATCGAAGCTGTGACAGGCCAAGCAGCTTATGAATTGATGAAAGAAGAGGAAGCGCGTCTTCAAGAGGCTGCTCAATTAATCAAAGCGCAACCAAAAGAGATTGTGACGAAAGTGCAGTCATTACTCACGGAAATGAAGTCTCTTCAAAAAGAAAACGAATCGCTTTCTGCAAAACTTTCAAGCAACCAGGCAGGCGACTTATTATCTTCCGTTCGAGACGTCAATGGCGTGTCTGTTTTAACAGCGAAAGTGGAGGCAAAAGATAATAATCAACTGCGTCAACTCGTGGATGACTTGAAACAAAAACTGTCTTCAGGTGTGGTGGTGTTGGGGGCAGTATCAGGTGAGAAAGTGATGATTGCTGCGGGTGTCACAAAAGATCTTGCAGGTTCTCGTGCACATGCTGGAGAACTAGCGAAATTCGTTGCAGAACAGTGTGGTGGAAAAGGCGGTGGTCGTCCTGATTTTGCGATGGCTGGTGCAAAAGACGCAGGCGAACTCGCAAAAGCACTTGAATCTGTTGGCGCTATGGTGAAATAAGTTCCTTCTTTTTCCGACATGGGGTATACTAAATATACAGTTCCATGAGTTGGATAGGAAGGGTGTTGTTGAGAATGGATTCGTTTGACAAAACAATGAAATTCAGCGTTCAGGAAGAATCAATGGAAGAGGATGTCAAGCACGTGATGCTTCAGGTGCACGATGCTCTCGAAGAAAAGGGCTACAATGCGGTCAATCAGATTGTTGGTTATTTGCTTTCAGGGGACCCAGCCTATATTCCGCGCCACCAAGACGCCCGCAATCTCATCCGTAAATTGGAGAGAGATGAAATTCTCGAAGAGCTTGTGAAATTCTACATCCGAAATACAAAAGAGGACAACTAATGCGCAAAATGGGTTTAGACGTCGGAACACGGACCGTAGGGGTCGCTATCAGCGATGCCCTTGGCTGGACCGCACAAGGAATTGAAACGATTAAGATTCATGAAGAAAACGGACAATTCGGTATGGAACGACTCGGTGAATTGATTGCCGAATATCAAGTGAGTGAAGTCGTTATCGGGTATCCAAAGAACATGAACAATACAATCGGGCCACGTGCAGAAGCCAGTGAACGTTTCGGCGATTTAATGAAACAGCAGTTTAGATTGCCAGTCGTCTATTGGGACGAACGATTAACGACGATGGCAGCAGACCGCATGCTGATTGACGCAGATGTCAGTCGCAAAAAGCGCAAGCAAGTCATTGATAAAATGGCGGCTGTGATGATTCTGCAAGGATATCTCGACAGTAAAAATAGATGAGGTGAATCAAATGGAACACGGACAAGAACATATCACAATCGTTGATGAAAACGGCAACGAGCAACTTTGTAATGTATTACTTACTTTTGAATCGGACGATTTCGGAAAGTCCTACGTCCTATACTACCCAGTAAGTGCAGACGCAGAAGATGAAAATGAAGAAATCGAAATTCATGCATCCTCTTTCGTTCCTTCAGAAGATGGGACTGACGGCGAATTAATGCCGATTGAAACAGAAGAAGAGTGGGACATGATTGAGGAAACACTTGGTGCATTCCTTGATGAGCAAGAAGAAGACGAATACGGAATTACAGAAGAATAAGTGCCAGAAAGCCCAGCCACAGTGCTGGGCTTTTTTGTTGGTGAAATCGGGTAGTGACTTTTATCATAGAAGGTAATTAGCGCACCAATCACTCCCGTTTCTACACTATACGACTAAATTCACCCTCTGCCCACTATAATCTAACTCAAATCGCACATTCTAGAGACAATTGTAGACGAGCAAATGGGAGTTCTAGTATACTTACGAAAGATAAAGGGGGATTCCCAATTGGACAAAGAAACAAAAAAGCAAGTGATGTTTGAACGCATGAAAGAAAAGAAAAAAGAAGTCAAAATCGTCCGTCGTATCGTATTTGCTCTTGTGGTAATCGTCCTACTTGTCGTCGGAATCGGTGGCTATTCTGCATACAACTACGTAACGAGCGCGCTACAACCGTATGACGATACTAATGATGATCCAATTGCCGTATCGATTCCAATAGGTTCGGGACTGGATTCCATTGCACAGACACTTGAAGACAATAATGTGATTCGAGATGCTCGCATCTTTAAATATTATGTAAAATTTAATAATGAATCCGACTTCCAAGCAGGAGAATACACGCTGACGCAGTCGATGACGCTCGATGAGCTTGTCGAAAGTTTAAAGACGGGACGTATCTATCGTGAGCCAGTCTTTACGGTGAACGTGCCAGAAGGACTCACACTCGAGCAGATAGCAGATGTAATAGAAGCTCGTACATCTCATTCAGCGGAAGATTTCTTGAATTTGGTGACAAGTGATGAATTTGTCCAACAAGCGATGACGGACTTCCCGAATTTGTTGACGAGTGAAATTCAAGGAGAAAACGTCCGTTATGCATTAGAAGGGTATTTATATCCTGCAACCTATCCATTCTATGAAGAAAACCCGTCTCTCCAGTCCATCATCTATACGATGTTGCAAGGAACTCTCGATAATGTCCAGCCATTCCGAGCACTGTTAGACGAGCAAGAAAAATCCGTCCACTGGTTGTTGACGTTTGCTTCCCTCCTAGAAGAAGAAGCAACAGCAAAGACCGACAGAAAAACGATTGCCAGTGTGTTTTATAACCGAATGGATGCAGGTATGCCATTGCAAACAGATCCGACGGTTCTCTACGCTCTCGGCGAACATAAAGACCGCGTACTTTATTCGGATTTAGAGGTTGACAACCCGTATAATACCTATAAAAATCAAGGTCTTCCACCAGGACCGATTGCTGGTTCAGGACGCACTTCCATTGAAGCTGTCATGGATCCTTCCACGTCAAGTTACTTCTATTTTTTAGCTGATAAAGAAGGAACCAATCACTTTGCGGAAACATATGATGAACACTTAGCGAACATTCAACAATACTTGAGATAAATCACATGCCCTGCTACTAACGAAGTAGTAGGGCTTTTGTGAGCAACCCGTGACACTTTGCGGAAACTATTGCACAACCTAAAAACGGAATGATATGATAACATGTGATATTTTTCTATCAATTTTTCCGGGAAGAAGAGGGGAACCAAAATGACCTCCACGGATTTTCAGCAGCTGTTCAGCTCTCAACGAACAGCCTTTTTTCATGATATGGAACGCTTTGCAACGGAACACCATGTGCCGATTATGCGACCCGATGGAATGGATGCACTCGTTCATTTGCTTCACTTACAAAATGCCGAGACGGTTCTGGAAGTGGGATCCGCTATAGGATACTCTGCTCTGCGGATGGCAGCGAGTTACCCAAGCCGCTTTATCTCCACCATCGAACGAGACGAGGACCGCTATAAACAGGCCGAACAATTTATTCAATCGAGTGATCACTCTCACCAAATCGAACTCTTCCATGCGGATGCCCTTGATTTTCCGCTAGAAAAGTTAAAACTAGCGTCCTATGATGCCCTATTTATTGATGCGGCAAAAGGTCAATACCAATTATTTTTTGATCGCTATGCACCACTCGTCAAGTCTGGTGGGGTCATTTATAGCGACAATATTTATTTAAATGGGCTCTCGCAACTACCTATGAGTGAAGTGCCACGTCGGAAGCGGACGATGGTTCGAAAACTGCATGAGTTTGCCGAAGCTCTTCATGACAATTCCGAATATGATAGCCAGTTTTATCCGATTGGAGACGGGCTACTTGTGAGTAAGAAGAGGTGAAATCGATGACAGAATTAGTAGTAACACCATGCCATGTTCCACATGCAAAAGATGTTTTAGAAGCAGGGGCAGATGCGATTGTCGTCGGTGAGCAGCAATTTGGACTACGCCTGGCAGGGGAGTTTTCACTTGAAGACATTGCAATCCTAACGGAGTTTGCTCACGTCAAACATAAAAAAGTATATGTCGCCATGAATGCCCTTTATCACAATGACCGTGTAGACGCACTTGCACCCTATATGCGTGAACTGAACCGCTTGAACGTGGACGGCATTTATTTTGGCGACCCCGCAGTTGTCATGACTCATCGTGAGATTGACAATCAAGTGCCCCTCATCTGGAATCCGGAACAAACCGCGACTAATTACTTCACAGCGAACTATTGGGGAGAACGCGGTGCAACACGTGCGTATCTTGCCCGCGAGTTGAGCATGGATGAAATGGTAGAAATCAAAGAGAACGCGAAAGTCGAAGTCGAAATTCAGATTCACGGCATGACCTGTATGTTTCAGTCGAAGCGGCCGCTACTCGGACATTATTATTTGTATCAAGATAAAGCGATGCTTGTAGAAAACCGTGAGAGTGAACGGAATAAACTTCTTTATGACAAAGAACGCGACAACCGGTATCCAATTTACGAAGATAGGAACGGGACGCATATTTTTTCACCAAACGATATGTGCATGATCGATGAACTCGATGAACTACTCGATGGAGAAGTCGATGCATTCCGAATCGAAGGAAATCTGCAGTCGGAAGCGTACACAATCTCCGTGACACGACTTTATCGTTTGGCGATGGATACGTATGCGCGATCACCAAAAGAGTACCGTGAAATGAAGCAACAATGGTTTAAAGAGATTGAAGCGATGCAGCAACCGCACCGCCCACTCGACACTGGATTTTTCTTTAAAGAATCGGTTTATTAAGGAGGCCTGCCAGATGGTACATATGAATGGGAGTAGTGAAATTCATAATGGCAAACGTGTCATAGTGAAGAAACCAGAACTATTGGCACCTGCCGGTAATCTGGAGAAGTTAAAAATCGCTGTAGAATATGGTGCCGATGCTGTATTTATTGGTGGACAGGAATACGGTCTCCGTTCGAACGCGGGCAATTTTTCTATTGAAGAGATGCGTGAAGGTGTTGAGTTTGCAAAACGGTTTGGAGCGAAGATTTACGTCACAACGAATATTTTCGCACACAATGAAAATATTGACGGACTGGTAGACTATCTTCAGGCAGTGGAATCCACGGGCGTCACAGGAATAATCGTTGCAGATCCTTTGATTATTGAGACATGCCGCACACATGCACCAAAACTTGAGCTTCATTTAAGTACGCAGCAATCGCTCTCCAACTGGAAAGCCGTCGAGTATTGGAAGAATGAAGGTCTTCACCGTGTAGTGCTTGCTCGTGAGACGACAGCGGAAGAAATTGCTCTGATGAAGGAAAAAGTCGATATCGAAATTGAAACATTTATTCATGGTGCGATGTGCATCGCCTATAGTGGCCGCTGTACATTGTCGAATCATATGACAGCTCGAGATTCGAACCGAGGGGGATGTTGTCAGTCGTGTCGCTGGGATTACAATTTGTTTGAACAAACTGCGGACGGAGAAAAGGCACTTTTTTCAGAAGATGTTACACCATTTGCAATGAGTCCCATGGATTTGAAACTTGTGGAATCCATTCCTCAAATGATTGAACTGGGCATTGACTCTCTTAAAGTAGAAGGACGAATGAAATCCATTCATTACGTAGCCACAGTGGTGCAGGTGTACAGAAAAGTCATCGATGCGTATTGTGAAGATCCAGACAATTTCGTGATGAATCCGGAATGGCTCGTGGAACTTGATAAATGTGCCAACCGCCCTTCGGCTCCAGCCTTCTTCGCAGGGGAACCTGGAATGGAACAGCAAATGTATGGCGAACATAGTCGGAAAGTAACACACGATTTCGCTGGACTTGTGTTAGACTATAACGAAGAAACGCAAACTGTGACACTTGAACAGCGGAATTTCTTCCATCCTGGAGATGAAATCGAATTTTTCGGTCCACAAATCGGAAATGTTCGACTCATCGTGCCAGAAATTTATGATGAAAAAGGGAAATCACTAGAGGCAGCTCGTCATCCGTTACAAGTTATAAGGTTCCAGTGTTCGGAAAAGCTGTACCCAAATAATATGATGCGGAAGAGGTTAGTGAAGTGAAGAGACCATTAGTAATTGGGATTGCAGGGGGATCTGGTTCGGGAAAGACCAGTGTGACCAACGCAATTTATGAAGCGTTTAAAGACCATTCCGTCGTAGTCATTCAACAAGATTTTTATTATAAAGATCAATATCATTTGGAAATGGAAGAGCGGTTAAAAACTAACTATGATCATCCCTTAGCGTTT
Source organism: Chryseomicrobium palamuruense (assembly GCF_042649045.1). Taxonomy (NCBI): domain Bacteria; kingdom Bacillati; phylum Bacillota; class Bacilli; order Caryophanales; family Caryophanaceae; genus Chryseomicrobium; species Chryseomicrobium palamuruense. The sequence continues at coordinate 233,040 of NZ_JBHSEF010000026.1, forward strand.
GATAATGATTTGTTGATTGACCATGTGAATCAATTACTTACTCGACAGGGCATTGAAAAGCCAGTGTATGATTATGCTCGTCACACACGTTCAAATGAAACGATTCAAATCGATCCAAAAGATGTTATTATTCTTGAAGGTATCTTAGTGTTGGAAGATGAGCGTTTACGTGATTTGATGAATATTAAATTGTATGTGGATACAGATGCGGACCTACGCATCATTCGACGTATTTTACGTGATATTCATGAACGCGGACGTACAGTGGAATCGGTAGTTGAGCAATATTTGAATGTGGTCCGTCCGATGCACAACCAGTTCATCGAACCAACAAAGCGTTATGCAGATGTGATTATTCCTGAAGGTGGCCAAAACGAAGTAGCGATTGATTTAATGGTTACGAAAATTAAGGCTATTCTTGAAAGTAATGGAATTGTATAATATGATGATACGAGTGTTTAAAGACAAAAGGAGTGTATGGGAGTGTCAAATGAAAAAACATATCCAATGACGCTTGCAGGTAAGCAAAAGTTAGAGGATGAACTAGATGTTCTAAAGAACGTGAAACGTAAAGAAGTGGTAGAGCGAATTAAAATCGCGCGCGACTTTGGAGATCTATCTGAGAACTCAGAGTACGATTCTGCAAAAGAGGACCAGGCGTTTGTTGAAGGGCGAATTTCTTTACTTGAATCCATGATCCGCAATGCGGTTATAATTGAAGAAGAAGATAACAATGATATGGTCACACTTGGAAAAACAGTGACATTTATCGAAGTTCCAGATGGTGAAGAAGAAACTTATACAATTGTCGGTTCTGCAGAGGCTGACCCGTTAGAAGGTCTTATTTCCAATGATTCACCGATTGCAAGAGGACTACTTGGCCGAACAATTGGTGAGAACGTGAAGATTTTGACTCCAGGTGGCGAGATGGACGTTAAGATTGTCTCTATTTCGTAATCGATCCGTAATCGACCGTATGGCAACTTTTCAACCTGCCATACGGTCTTTTTCTATAAGAGTCTAGAGAACGTTTGCTTCTCATGTGGTTTCTTAGTAGAATTAATGAGTTACGAAAGGAGAGATGGTTATGCCAATCGAAACGTCTCGTAGACAACAAATGAAAAAGAAAAAGAAAGCTAATTTACTCATCAATTCGTTAATCGGAATTGTGGGTGTACTTATACTAATCACGCTTATCAATTTGTTATCCAATACTCGTGACGTAGCCGAAGAGGAGTCGTTGGTAGAGGAACAAGAACAATCAACAGAACAAACCGAAGATGAAGGACAACAGGAAGTAGAGTCTGAGGATTTAACGTCTTCCGAGCTTGATGGAGCAGATGAAAATGGGAATTCAACAGATGGTGCTTCTGAAGATGAAACAACTACTGAGAATGCAACGAACGATGAAGAGTCAACAGCTGAAGGGGATACTTCCAGTGGAGAAGTGGTGACAGAACCTTCAACAGATCCAATTGTAAAAGAAGCCTTTACAAATTCAGCATGGCAACCAATCGGCACGTCACAAACTGGAACTCATACATCCAGTTACGATCCAAACTCAGTCGATTGGGCTGAAAAAGTAAGAGCGCTTAGTTATGCAAGTGGCTTATCTGAAGACAATATGTATATTAAGTTTTTAGGTAATGGAGGCTCGCCTCAAAAATCAATTGGAACGATCACGTCGAAAGACGAATCGGAAAAGTATCGCGTGTATTTGGAGTGGGTGGATGGTCAAGGCTGGAAACCGACAAAAGTTGAAGTGTTGAATCAATTGCCTTAATGGAGGAAATTACATGAAAATTGCTGTCATCGGTGCGATGGAACAAGAAGTGGAACTATTGCGTCAAGCAATCGAAAATCCGCAAACGGAGACGATTGCAAATAGTGAATTTACAGCTGGAACCTATAAGAATCATGACATGGTGCTTGTGAAAAGTGGGATAGGAAAAGTAAATGCTGCTATGACCACAGCCATTTTACTTGATCGTTACCGACCAGATGTTGTCATCAATACAGGGTCTGCAGGTGGACATGATCCATCACTTAAAGTAGGCGATATTGTTGTATCTAGTGAAGTACGTTATCATGATGTTGATGTACGTGCATTTGGATATGAGATGGGACAAGTACCTGGAATGCCGGCTGCATTCACAGCTCATCAAGATCTGATTGACCGTGCGAAAGAAGCCATTGAAGTGACGGGGAACCATGCAGTGACAGGCCTTATTGTGACAGGAGATTCGTTTATGCACCTAGCGGAACGAATCGAAGAAACGAAAGGACATTTTCCTACTATGGCTGCACTCGAGATGGAAGCTGCTGCAGTTGCGCAAGTATGTCATCAGTTTGATACACCATTTGTTGTCATACGTGCGCTTTCTGACATTGCAGGGCAAGAATCACCGATGAGTTTTGATGAGTTCTTACCGATTGCTGCAAAGAACTCCACGCAAGTCGTTCTACATGTTGTCGAACACATATCCAAATGAAGTCAAAAGAAATCCTTTGGCTAGACGCCAAAGGATTTCTTTTTCGCTCAATGGGTTGTTCGTGTTTTTAATAACTGAAATAATTTGATGAGGGCCCGCTTTTCTATTCGAGAAACATAGCTTCTTGAAATGCCTAACTCTTCAGAAAGAGCGATCTGGGTAACAGGCATGTAATGATAGAGGCCATATCGCCGTTTGATGATTTCAAGTTCCCTTTCGTCAAGGACATGTAACCATTTATATAGATGTGAGGTTAAATCTTTCATCATTAATTGTTCATCTGCTGGAAGGTCATGACTTGGAAGTAAATCAGCAAGTGTTAGCGTCGTACCCTCTGCTTCTTGGCCAACTTGTTCATATAAGGAGACTTCATTTTTCTGTTTTTTCGTTTTTCGTAAATGCATCAAAATTTCATTTTCGATACACCGCGCAGCATATGTGGAGAGTTTAGTCTTTTTTTCCGGGGTATAGCTAGAAACTGCTTTTAATAAACCGATGGAGCCAATTGAGATGTATTCTTCGAGATCTTCAGGTTTAGATGTATATTTTTTTGCGATATGTGCGACGAGCCGCATATTATGCTCAATCAATAGATGTCGTGCTTGTTCGTCCCCTTGATGCATTTCATCAAACAGTTGTTTCTCACGGTCAGGGGCTAGCGGCTGTTCAAATGCCTGACTTCGAATGTATCCAAGGGCAAGTGGCAAGTGGGCAAACGCACTGATTAGAAACGTAAACCAGTGAATGAGAGGACCTCCTTATCGCACTATATGACGTGGCATAAAAAAAGACCACTCAAATGAGCAGTCTAAATCTTGCGTAGTGAAAATGTAGAAATCATCATAAGGGATAAGGCGACCATGAAAAACAAATAAAAAATGCCAGATACGTATGGAACGGCAAAATAGCTTAAAGTCAACACGACTCCGGCAGCAGTAATCGGCAAGCCTGTGAAAAATCCGTTCGACTCTGTGATATTAAAGCGAGCCAGTCGGAAAGCACCGGAAGCAATATAGACGACAGTGACTGCCATGGCGAGTGTACCCAGTTCATGAGTCGCATACGCATAGATAAGCAGTGCAGGCGCAATTCCAAATGAGATGATGTCACTCATAGAATCCAGTTGTTTACCAAGCTCCGACTCTATGCCAAGCTTCCTGGCAGTCATACCATCAAAACGATCAAGCAATCCGGCGACGAAAATAAAAAGCACGGCTAGCGCAAACTGATCGTTCATCGTGGCCATAATCGCAGAACCACCAAATGCCATATTCAAAATGGTTAATAAGTTCGCTGCGTGTGCTTTTAAGCGAGACAGTCGCTCCACAGCTGATTCTAATAAAAACACGCTAGATTCCCCTCACGTCAATAGTTTATCCTACTAGTATAAAGGGAATGCAGCGAAAATAATAGAGTGAAAGGAACTAAATGGATGAAAAAGTTTGTTTATCAACAATTGATTGAACTCACTAATACGAAGTGGACGTCAGGAGCTTTAAAGCAATTTGCTCAGTCTCGAATCAGCCGTCACTTGATTTCTTCGTATAAAAAAACATTTCAAATTGATACGAATGGAGCACTGAAAAATCAATCAGACTATAAGAGTCTCCATGACTTTTTTATACGTGAGTACGACCGAACAAAAAATGTTCTTGTACCAGCAACAACTGAAACGGTTATTAGTCCAGTGGATGCGAAAGTGGAATCTATGGGCGAACTGACACCTGAAGGGGAGTTTATGGTAAAAGGGCAGGCTTACTCAGTTCGTCGATTACTCGCGCGAGCCGATCATGCAGAAGACTTCTACGGTGGAGAGTATGTTGTCCTTTACTTAAGTCCAGCTGACTATCACCGGATTCATTCACCTGTTGATGGGGTAGTGTATGAGCATTATCTTTCAGGGGGAAGATCATATCCAGTGAACCAACTAGGCCTCCTGTATGGAAAAAAACCGCTCAGTGACAATTATCGTGTAGTCAATCTCGTGAAATCACATGGAAAAAAACTAGCGGTCATTAAAGTTGGCGCAATGTTTGTCAATTCGATTGAAATGACTGTAACGAACGATACCTGGAGGAAAGGTCAGGAAGTCGGTTATTTTGGATTCGGTTCGACCGTCGTTCTGTTGTTTGAAAAAGGAGCAATTAAGTGGCGAGATACTTGTCAAGTAGGACGTAAAGTGCAAGTAGGAGAGCCACTTTGCGATATGCTATACTAAGCAAAGAGTATGATTTAGAAGTGGAGTGTCGCATGTGCTAACTAATTTTGTACCGTCACAATTTGTGAAAACGATTTTTCATATTACACCAGAGGAATTAAAAGAGAATGGCATTCGAGGGATTATTACTGATTTAGATAACACCCTCGTTGAATGGGATCGACCCGATGCGACACCGCAGCTCGTGAAGTGGTTTGCTGAGATGCAGCAAGCTGGCATTCAAGTGACGATTGTATCGAATAATAATGAGATGCGTGTGAAAGCATTTGCCGATCCTATGCAAATTCCTTTTATTTATAAAGCGCGTAAACCGTTTCGACAAGCGTTCCGTCGTGCGTTACATCTAATGGGTCTAAAACCAAACGAAGTCGTTGTTATTGGAGATCAACTATTGACGGATGTCCTTGGTGGTAACCGATTACACCTTCATACGATTTTAGTGATTCCTGTCGCCAAATCAGATGGGTTCTTTACTCGTTTTAATCGATTGGTGGAGCGACGAATCTTCAGTTACTTAAAAAGAAAAGGTCATATCATGTGGGGAGATGAAGCGTAATGGAAGAAATTAAATGTATTGGATGCGGCGTGCCAATCCAAACCGAAGACCCTACAAAGCTTGGCTACGCCCCTCCTTCTAGCTTAGAAAAAGAAGAGGTCGTGTGCCAAAGATGTTTCCGCTTAAAAAACTATAATGAAATCCAGGCTGTTGAACTGACAGATGATGATTTCTTAAAGATTTTAAATGGTCTTGGAAAACAACAAGGCCTCATTGTGAAAATCGTTGATATTTTCGACATCAATGGAAGCTGGTTGCCAGGATTGCACCGTTTCGTAGGAAACAATCCTGTGCTATTAATTGCCAATAAATCGGATATTTTACCGAAGTCTGTGAAAAAGCACAAAGTAATCAACTGGCTACGTAGAGAAGCAAAAGCGATGGGCTTACAGACAGCTGATATCTTACTTGTCAGTGCAGCAAAAGGCCAGGGTATGATTGAGGCGATGGAGCGTATTGATGAACTCCGTGCCGGTCAAAATGTCTACGTTGTGGGTTCGACGAATGTTGGAAAATCAACATTTATTAATCGGATTATTAAACAGGCAACTGGTGAAGAACAAGTGATTACAACATCTCAGTTCCCGGGAACAACACTGGATATGATTCAAATTCCTATTGAAGATGGAAAGTATATTTGCGATACGCCAGGAATTATCAATCATCATCAAATGGCGCACTATGTGGATCCATCTGAACTAAAGTTTATTTTACCGAAAAATGAAATCAAACCAAAAGTGTATCAGTTGAATCCAGAGCAGACACTCTTTATTGGTGGACTTGCTCGTTTTGACTTTGTTCAAGGCGAACGCTCGGCGTTTACCGCGCACATTTCCAACCACTTATCGATTCACCGTACAAAACTTTCCAATGCAGATGCACTCTATGCGGAGCACAAGGGAGAAATGCTATCACCACCAGGAGAAAATTTTGCTGAAGCTTATCCGGAACTGGTGCGTCATGAGTTCTCGATTAAAGAACCAAAGACGGACATCGTCTTCTCTGGATTGGGATGGATCACTTGCCAAACAGCTGGCACCGTTGTAGCAGCACATGTTCCAAAGGGAGTTGCGGTCATGGTTCGACCGTCGTTAATTTAATATGAAGAAATGGTATGCCGTCCTCGGTCATCCGATTCACCATTCCATTTCCCCTCGTATGCACGAGGCATGGTTTCAAAAATACAACATAGAAGCGAGCTATGTGCCGATTCTCGTGAAACCGGGAGAGCTAGAAAAGGCAGTCGACAGCTTAAAGTTACTCGGCTGTAGTGGATTTAATGTGACCGTTCCATACAAAGAAGAAATCATACCGTTTCTCAATGAGCTGGATGTTTCCGCAAAAGTTGCGGGTGCGGTCAATACAGTTGTGAATCGAGATGGTCAACTTATAGGGCACAATACAGACGGCAGGGGTCTTCTCGCGAATATTTCTGGATTATCAGAAGAGAAGCGTGTGCTGGTGATTGGAGCAGGTGGAGCAGCAAAAGGGATAGTGGCAGCCTTAAAAGAGCGCCACATCAGAACACTCTTCATTGCCAACCGCACACTTGAAAAGGCTGTGCAACTCGCTGAATGGGCTAGTGGTACGGCCATCACCTATTCACAGGCAGAAGACATGTTTTCCACATTTGATATCGTTATTCAAACCACTTCGGTTGGAATGGAGGAAGATATAAGTCCCGTCAACTTGAAGGGGTGGCATCCATCGATGACGGCGATTGATATTATCTACTCCCCGCCTGAAACGGCGTTTTTAAGGCAAGCAAGAGAAGAGGGGGCATTCACCATGAACGGACTGAGTATGCTTATTGGTCAAGGTGCCCTCGCATTTGAATTATGGACAGGGATCTACCCGGACCAAGACTATTGTAAAAAGACGGTATTTTCGTCTTAAAAGGAGAATTTTTATGTTAACAGGTAAACAAAAGCGATTTTTACGTGCAGAAGCGCACCATTTGTCCCCGATTTTCCAAGTCGGAAAAGGTGGCGTGAACGATCAAATGGTGACCCAAATCAAGGAAGCACTCGAAGTGCGTGAACTACTAAAAGTATCGATTCTTCAAAACTGTGAAGACGACAAAAATGAAGTGGCTAAAGAGCTTGCTGCAAAATCAGGTGCGGAACTTGTGCAACTTATTGGAATGACGATTGTCTTATATAAAGAATCAAAAAACCACAAAAAGATTTTACTGCCTCGTGCCTAATGAAACAACGCATTGGGATTTTAGGAGGTACGTTTAATCCACCGCATTACGGTCATTTACTCATTGCCAATGAAGTGAAGCAGCAACTTGCGCTCGATGAACTCGTCTTTTTACCAAATGCGCTATCGCCATTTAAACAAATAGATCAACGTGTGAATGACACGCAACGTGTCGAGATGTTATCGCTCGCTCTTTCAGAACTACCAGAAAGTCGTATCGAGACACTTGAACTATCAAGAGGTGGTATTTCTTACACGTATGATACGATGGTCGAACTATCTGAAAACTACCCAAATAGCGAGATATTCTTTATTATTGGTGCAGACCAAGTCGAGAAGCTGTCAGCCTGGTACCGCATTGATGAACTTATCAAACTGGTGACACTCGTGGCAGTCCCTCGTCCGGGATACAAGCTCTTCACGTCGTATGATGTGCAGCAAGTCATGATTCCTATGCTCGATGTTTCCTCTACAGAGCTAAGAAAACGGCTTGCCAACCGGAAGACGGTGAAGTTTTTAATGCCAGATTCCGTCGCTACCTATTGTGAGGTGAATCGTCTCTATGATGACGCGTGATGAAATCTTAAAAAAAATTCGACCACGTATGAAAGAAAAACGCTTCCTTCATACAATTGGTGTCGCTGATACAGCGATGAAGCTTGCCGAACAATCGGGAATGAATCCTAAGAATGCTGAACTTGCAGGACTATTACACGATGTCTGTAAATATGCCAACTTGGAATGGATGGCGGAACAAATTCAGGGTCACGCATTAGACCCTCGATTACTCGACCATCATCATGAATTGTGGCACGGTCCAGTAGGAAGTCTCGTGGCGAAGTATGAATTTGGTGTACATGACGAAGATGTGTTAAACGCCATAAAGTACCATACAACGGGACGAATAGGTATGTCGAAACTTGAGAAAATTATCTATGTAGCGGATATGATTGAACCATCTCGTGATTTCCCGAATGTGGACGAATTGAGAGAGAAGACATTTAAAGATATAGAAATTGGGATGAAGTATGGCATTCGACATACGATACAATTTCTTGTGATGAAAAAGCAAGTAGTGTTCCCCGATTCGTTTGAATGCTATAATGACTGTTGGAAATAAGAAAGGGAAGATGAAATGAACTCTGAATTACTGATGAAACTTGCTGCCAAAGCAGCTGACGATAAAAAAGCACAGGACATCGTTGTTCTTAATATGCAAGGTGTTTCACCGATTGCCGACTACTTTGTGATTTGCCATGCCAATTCAGATCGCCAAGTCCAAGCGATTGCTAAAGAAATCAAAGACAAAGCGGAAGAAAATACAGTGCTCGTGAAGAAAATGGAAGGATATGATGAAGGCCGTTGGGTTTTGATCGATATGGGTGATGTTGTTGCTCATGTATTCCACCGTGATGAGCGTTCGTATTATAACTTAGAGCGTCTATGGGGCGATGCACCAATTGAGTTCATCGAAATGGCAGCAGATTAAGATGTACCAAAAGTTTGCCACGATATATGACCGGTTAATGGAAGACATTCCCTATGAAAACTACTTGGCGTGGGTGTCTCATGAAACAGGTGGGTTCGCAGGAAAATCGGTGATGGAACTCGGATGCGGTACTGGAACTCTGGCAATTGGTTTTGCTCATTTAGGCGCGAAGGTAATTGGGCTCGATTTATCTGCCGAGATGATTCATCAAGCGAAATTAAAATCGGTTGAAGAAGAAGTCGACGTCGAATTTATTCAAGGGTCTATGACGGATTTTACAGTGGACCAACTACTAGATATCATCGTAATTCCGATTGATTCTCTTAACTATTTAGAAAGTAAAGTTGATATTGTTACGACATTTGCCTCAATATATCGTGCACTGAAACCAGGTGGACATCTATTTTTTGATGTTCATTCGCTGGATAAAATAGAAGCGTATTTAGACGGCCCCTTCATCTATGAAGATGATGAAGTCGCTTATCTATGGAGCACAGAACCCGGTGAAGCGGAGTATTCGGTGTATCACGACATCACTTTTTTTGTCGCTGCAGCGGATGGGCGCTATGATCGATTTGAAGAGCATCACTATCAACGCACTTTTCCAGTGGTAGAGTATCAACAGCTCTTACAGAATAGCGGATTTCATTCGATAACAAGTTCAGATGATGTATTTGGTGAAGAACATGAAGGTCTTCGTCAGTTCATTCACGCTGTAAAATAATGCTTCCTGTTAATGGGGAAATCGAGTATAGTTAATGCTAACTCCTTCCATTCCCCCATAGCGGGAGGTTTTTTTATTCGACCACAACCTTTTTACACATCACCCAAATTTCTTCTTAGCATCATAGCCGCTGCAGTTCTCCTCGGACTGGCGTTTATGATGACCAGCAGTCCGCCTCCTCTAGAGATTGCTGCCAATCCAACACCTATTGAAACCGTGGACGTGCCAGTTGAAGTTCCTACGACAGTTATCGTGGAGATCAAAGGAGCCGTCATCAAACCAGGCATCTATGAATTACCAAGCGGAAGTCGCCTTTTTGAACTTATTGAAAAGGCAGGCGGTCTCTTACCAGAGAGTGACGACCTTCAAATCAATCAAGCCTCTTTACTTACAGATGAACAGTCGGTCTATATTCCTGTCGAAGGGGAGACCGTTCCAGCGAATTCAACGGAGAGTGAGTTCATCAACATTAATACAGCAGACGCAAACTTGTTACAAACGCTGCCTGGAATTGGTCCAGCAAAGGCAGCCGCCATCATTGCATTTCGTGAAAAAACGCCATTTACAACACCTGAAGACTTGAATGAAGTCGACGGAATAGGAGACAAAACGATGGAGCAACTACTCACACTGATTTCAGTGAAGTGAGTTGACGCTAGTCGTCTTCCCTAGGTAAACTGGTTACAAGATAGGGGGAGTGGCAATGGAGCGAATAACGTGGGATCAATTTTTCTTGGCACAAGGACATTTACTGGCACTGCGAAGTACTTGTACGCGACTTGCAGTTGGTGCCGTCGTCGTACGTGACCGACGTATTATTTCAGCAGGGTATAATGGGTCGATTTCAGGTGGTGATCACTGCATCGATCAAGGTTGTTATGTCATCGATAATCATTGTGTACGAACGGTTCATGCGGAGATGAACGCTCTTTTACAATGTGCGAAGTACGGCGTTTCTGTAAGTGGGGCTGACATATATGTCACGCATTTTCCATGTCTACCATGCACAAAGTCAATTATTCAAGCCGGTATTGCTCGCATCTACTATGCAACGGATTATAAAAACAATTCGTATGCTATTGAATTACTTGAGCAAGCCGGTGTTGATGTGATTCATGTCCCATTTGATGCAAAAAAAGTGGATTTCTTATCGACTGAAAAAGAGCAACTGACACGAGATCTTCTTAATGAACTCGCTGCCCAGTCTATGCCGCCAGAAAAATTAGAAGCCTACGAACAAAAGGTGGATCATTTATTTGGGGCGAAGGAACGTCTTTCAAACTAATTGGGTTTATATCGCTATGGCTGCCAGTTTTGGTTGCTTGGTGACGTTTGATTCGCAGAAGTGGATTCCCGCAGGACTCCTGCTCTGCGTTTTTTTATGGTTTAGAATAGGGAAAGTAGTGGCATTGTCGAGTGCTATGACTATTTTCATCTTTGCCATCTATACTCATTCTGTTTTACCTGTAGACTCAAAGCTTCAAGGGCCAATAACAGGAACCATCACGAGTACACATAAATTGTCCGGAGAAAAATGGACAGGTTTTATAGAAACGGAACAAAATGAAAAAATCTATATATCTTACAAGGTTCCTAGTGAAGAGTCTTTTACCCGCATGAAAGCACAAGTTTGGACGGGAATGATTGTCGAACTTCATGTTAGTCCAGTACCTGTACGCTTACAAAGCCATGCATTTGAGTTTTCTTTTCAAGATTACTTGATGTCGAAAGGAGCATCTGGAGCGTATCAATCTTCTAAATGGCGAGAGATTGGTCCAGATGACAGGTGGATGTGGCGTTTGGAACGACTCGTTGCCTCGTATCGCAAAAACGTTCATCAGAATATAGTTGAAAAAGTGCCAGTGTCTTTGCATGATGAGTTCTTGTCTCTATCGATTGGAGATCGTTCTCTAACCGATCAAGACAATGCACGTCTATATCAGCGACTGGGGTTGTCGCATCTTTTTGCTATTTCCGGACTACATATTGGTTTAATGACTGGAGGGCTTTATTTTCTCCTGCTGCACTTGAATGTCCGACTATTCACCATCCACTGGATTTTATTGATCACTGTGCCAAGCTATATGTTGTTAGCGGGAGCCGCACCATCCGTTGTGCGCGCTTCTCTCATGGTAATGATCATAGTGGCTTTTCAGCGGTTTCAAATGAAAACGGATCCTTCGGACTTACTTTCATGGGTCTTCATTGGAACTTTAGTATGGTCTCCGTTTTATTTTTTGCAACCCGGATATCAACTCTCTTTTGCAGCGGTCTTTAGTTTAATTTACTCGTCCCGTTTTCTGAGTAGACAGTCGTTTGTTCGTGGCCTATTTGCGACAACGCTCATATGTCAAGTGGCTGTACTTCCCATTGTACTTTTTCATTTCCAACAGATCTCCATCATCTCTCTCATCGTAAATCTTATAGCCATCCCGTTATTTACATTCCTATTGTTGCCAATCAGCCTATTTTATAGTGTTTATGCCCAACTTCCATTCCATACATTACTTGGAATTAATAAGTATGCGGTACTTAGAGAAAAGATCCAGCAACTATTTGAATGGTTTGCTAGCTGGCCGTTAAGTGTGTGGACGCCCCCAACCATTGAGGGAGTTCTTCCACTTGTTCTTTTATTTATTTTAGTTTCTTTTGTTTTAGCTGAAATTTCATTGTGGAAAGGCATTACAGTATTTCTTGCTACAGCGATGTTTTGGTCCAGTCTTCCTCACACTTATCCAGACGCTAGAGTAACATTTTTGTATGTAGGGCAAGGGGATAGCACGCTAATCGAATTACCATATAGAAAATATACGATTTTAATAGATAGTGGGGGAGTGACGCGGTTTGAGAAAGAAGACTGGAAACAGGGGAAGGAGTATGAGGTGGGAACGTCGATTGTTGCTCCGTATCTGCGTGCACAAGGAATTTCGACCATCGATTTATTTATACTTACACATGCCGATGCTGACCATACAGAAGGAGCCGATGAGATTCTTAAACAGTTCAGTGTTCGACAACTTGTTATACCCAAAGGGGTGATTCACTTACCCGAAATGCAAGATGTACTCCAACTTGCGGAGAAAAATAAAGTCGCTGTCATTGAACTCGAAGACTCCATAACTGTCTCGTCAAAGCAAGCTCATTTTTTTGTCGGAGCCATCTCGAACAGTTATTTAGGCAATGATAGTTCATTGCTTACCATCCTCGATGTGTATTCACAAAAATTTGTATTTGCAGGTGATTTAGAGGTCGATGGTGAGAAGATCGCTCTAAAAAGATATACAGATCTCTTAAAGAATACGGATATTTTAAAACTTGGCCACCACGGCAGTAAAACGTCTTCTAATCCGGTATGGCTCGACCATCTGACACCTTCCTTTGCCATCGGTAGTGCGGGTCAAGAGAATCGGTATGGTCATCCGCACAAAGAAGTACTCGCGGCATTACATGAGAGAGGAATCGATTACGCAGGAACACATGAGTATGGAACCATTCAAATTTCAGTTGATCGAAAAGGAAATGTTACGTTGATCGAAAAGTAAAAAAACACCTCGAGTGAGGTGTTTTCATTAGGATCCAACGTATTGAATTACTACTGCGATAAAGAACATAACAGTAAAGAATCCGAAAGAGGCAACAAATCCAATTCCCGAGTCGATGGCGTCGTTACGCTTCGACTGTACATTCTGTTCAAATTCGTTCATCAAAAACCCCTCCTATTTCTTCATTAAGTATAAACAATGTTCTAAAAAAAATCCATACACAATGGTGTGAACAATTTTTGTATAATAGAGATGGAAAGAGAGGTGGTTCCGCTGATTACCAAACAGTGGCAAGCGATTGGCAAAGAACCACTCGCACCCTTTTATTTAATTATCGGCGAAGAGGCGTATTTGCATGATGAAACGATTCGTCGGATTCGTGCCAAAGTTGACTCAGAAGAATGGTTTTCATTTGATCTCGAACAAGCGTCGATTGGGGACGTTATGTTAGAGGCGGATACGATGCCATTCTTTGCGGAGCAAAAGGGCATTTTAGTCAACAATCCGATTCTCTTCCGGGCTTCTACAAAAGAAAAAGAGAAGGACAAAGAAAAGGAGTCGAAAAAAGCGGTGGACGACTTCATTCGATGGATTCAACACCCATCTCCTTCGGCAACCGTAGTTTTTTCCGCCCCATATGAAAAACTGGATGAACGAAAAAAAATCGTGAAAGAGTTAAAGAAAGTCGCAGTCGTCATTGAGGCAGCGCCTCTATCTGAACAGGATCAGAAGAGCTGGATTGTGAGTCAGTTTCGAGCCTACGATAAACAACCAAGTGACGAGCTCGTCCAGTGGATCGCAGCTTCGCCGTCTGGCCTGGAATTCAAACGCAATGAAATTCAAAAAGCGGCATTGTATAAAGGGGACGAGACCAACGTAGAGCTTGTCGACTTCCAAGAAGTGGCAGCTCCTGTACTGGAAGACAATGTCTTTGCTTTAGGTGAAGCTTATTTTCTTAATCAACGAGAACAAGCTCTCGGAATCTACCATGAACTTCTAAAGCAAAAAGAGGAACCATTAAAACTCGTAGCACTGCTTGCGAGTCAGTTGCGTTTGCTTATTCAAGTAGGGTATTACAAAAAACTTGGGTACCATAGTGCACAGATTGCCGGTCAGATTAAAGCGCATCCATACCGAGTGAAACTGATGATGGAGCATCCGTTAGCAGACCAGGAGCAAATACTTGTGTCGAAACTAAAGGCCCTTGCAGAAGTAGACATGGAATTAAAGTCCTCGGGTATGAAGAAAGAACGTATCCTTGAACTTTATTTGCTGGAAAAATAAACGCAGAAAGAGCTGCTCCCATAAAAGGGAACAGCTCTTTTTCTGCAGGTGAACAATTGAAAAAAATTATGCTTTTTTCATCAATTGAGATTTTTTACGAGCTGCAGCATTTTTGTGGACTAAGCCTTTTGAAGCAGCTTTCTCTACTGCTTTGATCGCAGCTTTGATAGAATCATTTTTGTTTTCTTCATTATTAGTCACAGCTGTTTCTGCGCGCTTAACAGCAGTACGCATAGCTGATTTAGTTTGTGAGTTCTGAGCGTTTGCAGAAGCATTCGTCTTCACACGTTTGATTGCTGATTTAATGTTTGGCATTCCTTTCACCTCCTACTAAGGATGAGATGATACTTGTTAATTGAGTTCTGTTCAATTACAACAAGAATTATTTTATCAAATCTTCATTGATATTGCAATCATTAAATGCAAAGAATATTTACTTGACAGCTGCTCAAAATAAATCGAGGTGATTACATTGAAACATTCCGATTTAGCAGTCGAATGGACAGAAGTAATGGAAACTAGGGAAATGGATGAAGTCGTCCAAGAAGGGAAAATGACCATCCGGAAATTTCGACAAGGTGAACCGTTGCATACTTACATTACAGTGATAACAGAAGACTTCTCTACCGACCATGTATCTGATTTTTTAGCTGCAGAGAAAGTGCTGACCAATGAAATTGCGGGACTATTCCCGCCTAATGTAAAAAAAGTTTGTATTACGGGACTTGGAAACGAGTGGATGACAGCAGATGCCCTTGGACCTCGCGTCATTCAGAAGCTACAGCAAAACTACCTTTTTCTCGAACATGAAAAAGCTATATTACTACAACCGGGTGTCCGACTTCAATCCGGTATTGAGACAGCAAACTACGTACATGCGATTACGAAAGAAATGAAACCCGATGTCATTGTGCTAATCGATTCGTTAAAGGCAGCACAGCAGCCACATCTTGCGCGAACCATACAAGTAACAGATGCCGGTATACGACCGGGTTCAGGTTTATACAGTGACCGTGCAGAGTTATCTCAAGCCTATTTAGGGATTCCGGTCATCGCCATCGGGATTCCCACAGTCGTATCATCCATTGATGTGACGGCTTACCAACTCGAGAAGGCTCTGCATTATTTTGCGAAGCGCATCGAGATGAAACAAGATGGAAATCCTCTCGCCAACAGTGCATTTACAGATGCACAAACTTCAGATATTAAAATCCTTGAAAATATCTTTGGAGAATGGGCTCTACTGTCAAAAGAAGAGCGTCACCAGTTTCTCATTGAAAATAGTGGTCCAACAGATGCCATAGTAACGCTGACAGCGATTCATGAATGGATTGAGCGATGGTCCGAAACGATTGCTAGTGCACTTGTAGAAGTTCTTACCCCAGGACTCGTACCATATACTGATTAAAAAAGGAGGGGAGTTATCCGACTCGTTCAACTACTTGTTACATCCATCATTGTGATATTTTTTATTCCTTTTATATTCTTGTTATATCTCCCATCCCAAACAACGCAAACGATTGCCCAGGCGGAAGCACAGCCAAGCGGAAACTGGAAAGAAGAATCTATCGCCATTTCGGCAGCTCCCAACAAACGACTGCTGTTCCTCTTTACTCATTCCCATGAGGCTTATCCGGGTCAAGCTGATGCATCCGGTTCAATTCCTGTGTATCATGCAACTAAGAACATCACAACCTTTCATCCTGTAATCGAACAAGCCTTTTTAGAGAAAGGGATGCAAGCGTCATTACTTGAAATAGATGCGATGCAGTTATTATCTAAACATCAAAAAAGTTTTGACCAGGCCTATAATGTGATTCGTCCGCATTTATTAAGTCAGATTCAAGCAGACTCATTTGAGTATGTCATTGATTTTCATCGAGATTCTGCCGGAAGAAAGGTTACGGCGCTTAAGTCGCCGAAGGGATCTTTTGCCAAAGTCTTATTTATCGTGGGCGGAGAACACGCAGGCTATGCCGCCAACTTAGAACTTGCAAAACGTTTGTCTGCTCGTTTAGAAGCACAGATTCCAGGCATTTCACGTGGGGTTGCTGTGAAATCAGGAATAGGCGTGGACGGTGTTTACAATCAAGATCTCCACCCTAAATCTCTCCTCATTGAACTAGGTGGGATTGAAAATACACAAGCCGAAGTGGAAGCAACTATACGTCAAATTGCCATAGCCTTTGAAAACCTAGAGTAAACGCGCTCGATTTCCGTATCACTTCCTTGCTGATTCTGCTATAATTTGTTGTAGCTTAATTAGGAGTGGACGAATATGAATAACGAACAACGTTTAGATAGACAATCTAAAATACGAAATTTTTCGATTATCGCACACATTGACCATGGAAAGTCGACACTAGCGGATCGAATCCTTGAGAAAACACAGACGGTCACAAGCCGTGAAATGAAAAGCCAACTGTTAGATTCGATGGACTTAGAGCGTGAACGAGGAATTACCATCAAGTTGAATGCTGTTCAGCTTCAATACACAGCAAAAGACGGGGAGACCTATACGTTCCATTTAATTGATACACCAGGGCATGTCGATTTCACTTATGAAGTCTCACGAAGCCTTGCAGCATGTGAAGGTGCTATTCTTGTTGTGGATGCCGCACAAGGAATTGAAGCACAGACGCTCGCGAACGTTTATTTAGCTCTAGATAATGATTTAGAAATTCTACCAGTTATCAATAAAATTGACCTTCCTGCTGCCGACCCGGAACGTGTCCGCGGAGAGGTAGAGGAAGTCATTGGTCTAGATGCATCAGAAGCGGTATTAGCATCTGCAAAAGCAGGGATCGGGATTGAAGAGATTCTCGAACAAATCGTTGAAAAAGTTCCAGCGCCACAAGGGAACCCAGAAGCGCCTCTAAAAGCGCTCATCTTTGATTCTCTATTTGACCCATATCGTGGCGTAATCTGTTACATTCGTATTATGGAAGGAACCGTAAGCCCAGGTGACCGCATTCGTATGATGTCTTCTGGTAAAGAGTTCGATGTCGTGGAAACAGGTGTATTCACACCAAAAGCCATTCAACGAGATGAATTAACTGTGGGGGATGTTGGATTCCTTACTGCTTCTATGAAAGATGTGGGGGACTCAGCTGTAGGGGATACCATTACTTTGGCGTCCAATCCCGCAACGGAAGCTCTTCCAGGATATCGTAAAATGAATCCGATGGTCTTCTGTGGACTCTATCCAATCGATAACTCGAAATACAATGACCTCCGAGATGCATTAGAAAAATTACAACTGAATGATGCAGCTCTTGAATTTGAGCCGGAGAGCTCTCAAGCCCTAGGGTTTGGTTACCGTTGTGGTTTCCTTGGTCTTCTACACATGGAAATCATTCAAGAACGTATTGAACGTGAATTCAAGATTGATCTCATCACGACAGCACCAAGTGTTATTTACAACGTCAATATGACAAATGGTGATGTGATTCGGGTCGATAACCCATCGATGATGCCCGATCCGCAGAAGATTGACCGCATGGAAGAACCTTATGTGAAAGCATCAATTATGGTACCAGAAGACTATGTAGGGGCCGTTATGGAATTATGCCAACGTAAACGTGGCAACTTCTTAACGATGGATTACCTTTCACAAGCTCGTGTTAACATCCTTTATGAAATCCCATTATCGGAAATTGTCTATGATTTCTTTGACTCGTTGAAATCAAGTACAAAAGGCTATGCGTCATTTGACTACGAATTAATTGGATACAAAGAGTCGAAACTTCAGAAGATGGACATTCTTTTAAACGGAGAAAAAGTGGATGCCCTTAGCTTTATCGTTCACAAAGATTTTGCTTATGAACGTGGAAAACTGATTGTCGAAAAACTAAAAAGCTTGATTCCTCGTCAGCAGTTTGAAGTACCTGTTCAAGCCGCTGTTGGACAAAAGATTATTGCTCGATCCACTATCAAGTCGATGGGAAAAAACGTGCTTGCGAAATGTTACGGAGGAGACATCTCTCGTAAACGAAAACTTCTTGAAAAACAAAAAGAAGGTAAGAAACGTATGAAACAAGTAGGTTCTGTCGAAGTACCACAGGAAGCCTTTATGGCGGTCCTAAAGATGGACGAAGACCAAAAATAAGAGTACTAGAGGGAGGGTCAGCTTGCTGTCCTCCTTTTCTACTTGAAAGAAAGCAGGGATAATATGATAAAAGGTATTTACGTTCATATCCCATTCTGTCATCAGATTTGTAGCTATTGCGATTTTAATAAGTTTTATTTTCACAACCAACCTGTCGACGCGTACCTCGATCGTTTGGATCAAGAGATGGAACATTGGTCTCGAAAGACCGATTTATCCGAAGTTCATACGGTCTTTTTAGGAGGGGGCACCCCTACTTCTTTAAGTCTGCGTCAACTCAGTAAATTATTTGATTCCTTAGAGCAGCACTTTCCTATTCACCAGATCACTGAATTTACTTCGGAAGCGAATCCGGATGAACTAACGTATGACAAGATGGAACTCATGGCAGCACGTGGGGTAAATCGCTTCAGTATCGGAGTACAGACGTTTGATGCCAGGTTATTGAAAGTGTTAGGCCGTACTCATACTGAGCAACATGTAGAGCGGGTCATCCAACATGCCAATGATTTAAAGTTTCCCTCCATCAGTATGGATTTAATGTACGGTTTACCCAACCAAACGATGGACCACTGGAAAGATGCATTGCACCGTGCATTTCAAATGCCGATTACCCATATTTCAGCGTATTCATTGATCGTTGAACCGAAAACAATCTTCTATAATCTGATGTCAAAAGGGAAGTTACCTCTTCCTGCGCAAGATCTTGAGCGCGACATGTATGATTATTTATTGACCTCTACAAAAAAGCATGACTTTGAACAATACGAGATTAGTAATTTTGCGAAAAATGGTTTGTACTCAAAACACAATTCAATCTATTGGAAAAATGAAGAATACCTTGGACTTGGAGCAGGTGCACATGGGTATGTAGATGGGATTCGCTATTCTAATCACGGACCGTTAAAGAAATACATGAGTGCACTTGAAGAAGGGAATCTTCCAATCATTCATCAAAACTTCGTGACGGAAAAAGAAGCCATGGAAGAAGAACTTTTTTTAGGCCTAAGAATGAATAAAGGTGTATCTTTTTCAGATTTCAAACGTAAATATGGCAACGACTTGCGAGAAATTTACCAATCTCAGCTCTCGAAGCAGATTCAACTTGGGAACTTAGAAGAACGAGATGGAAGACTCCAATTAACTTACCAAGGGCGGTTCATTGGGAACGATGTCTTCTCGGAATTTTTACTCTAGCAAATTCGTTGACAGGGTTTTGAAGCTTTGATACCTTAATAAGTGAGTATTAGCACTCTCAACTAACGAGTGCTAACAGAGGTGATCAACATGTTAACGGAAAGGCAAATTTTAATATTGCAAGTTACTGTCGATGACTTTATCCAAACTGCTCAACCTGTTGGATCTAGGCAGCTCTCTAAGAAAGAGCTAGTACCATTCAGTCCAGCAACTATTCGCAATGAAATGGCGGACCTTGAGGAACTGGGGTATTTAGAGAAAACCCATACTTCTTCCGGTCGAATTCCTTCTGAGAAAGGGTACAGGTATTATGTCGACCATATGTCTGCACCGAATCAACTGTCCTCAGACGAAATGCAAAAACTTCATTCGATTTTCGAAGAAAAGCGTCTCGAATCTGAACAGATTATTCGAAAATCCGCTGAAATCATAGCGGAGCTAACGACCTATACAACGATACTACTAGGCGAAGATGTACAAAAGCACCGAGTTCGCAAATTTTCGATGGTGCCGCTGTCATCTGAAACAGCAGTTTCCATCATTGTGACAGATCATGGACATGTCCAAAATCGCTTGGTAGAAATTCCGTATGATTTCAAAATGGTCGATTTAGAACGAATGGTAGAGCAAATCAATCAACACGTCATAGGAGCGCATCTCTATGAAATTCCAAGCATTCTGGGACGTGTAATGAACCACTTGATTGAACAGCATGAAGGTCGAATGACAGAAGTCTTTGAAGCGCTCACTCAGTCAATCTCTGAGAATAGTGAAGAAAAAGTCGTCTACGGTGGCAAGATGCAGCTGTTCAATCAACCGGAATTTAACGATTGGCAGAAAGCACGCGGGATACTCGAATTTATGCAACAGCTCGAAGAACACCCCCGAACAATCGTACCCAATTCATCCGGACTGTCGATTCGCATCGGCTCTGAAAACAATATGGATTCTATGGAAAATTGTAGTATTGTGACCGCAACCTACTCCTTTGGTGAAAAACAAAAGGGGCAAATCGCTATCATCGGACCTATGCGGATGGATTATCGACGCGTTATCTCCCTGCTTGATTATGTGACCGGTGACTTATCACGAGAACTGACAAGAATCCTTCATTCCAAATAGAAAGGATTTGTGATGATGACAAATAAAAATGAACCGATTCAAGAGACAGAAGACGTCGTAACTGACGAACTAGTAGTAGAAGAAAGTCTAGTGGAAGAATCTTTAGTAGAAGAATCAATTGAAGATGAAAACACTTTTGAACAAACAGAAGTTGAGCGGCTTCAAGCGCAACTAGATGAGAAAGAAAATGAATATCTTCGTTTGCGTGCCGACTTCGATAACTATCGTCGCCGTGTACAGAAAGATTCGGAAGCAGCAGCGAAATACCGTTCGCAATCTCTTGTGAATGATTTGCTTCCGGTTGTAGATAACTTTGAGCGCGCACTTGAAACATCAGCGACGACAGAAGAAGCAAAAACACTTTTAAAAGGTGTAGAAATGGTTTTCCGTATGTTCAAGCAAGCGCTTGAATCGGAAGGCGTGCTAGAAATCAATCCGGATGGTGAACCGTTTGATCCGAACTTTCACCAAGCTGTAATTCAAGAAGCTTCCGACACACACGAGTCAGGAACTGTGATTCAAACTTTACAAAAAGGGTATCAATTGAAGGACCGAATTATCCGACCAGCAATGGTTAAAGTTAGCGAATAATTTCTAGGAGGAACATCATTTATGTCTAAAATTATCGGTATTGACTTAGGAACAACCAATTCATGTGTCGCTGTGTTAGAAGGCGGCGAACCAAAAGTAATTCCAAATCCAGAAGGTAACCGCACAACGCCATCTGTTGTCGCATTTAAAAATGGCGAGCGTCAAGTAGGGGAAGTGGCTAAACGCCAAGCAATCACAAACCCAAATACAATTGCTTCTGTAAAACGTTTAATGGGTACTTCTGAAAAAGTATCAGCAGAAGGAAAAGACTACACACCTCAAGAAGTTTCCGCTATGATTCTTCAATACTTAAAATCATATGCAGAAGACTATTTGGGTGAAAAAGTTGAGAAAGCAGTTATTACAGTACCTGCTTACTTCAATGATGCGGAACGTCAAGCGACTAAAGATGCTGGTAAAATTGCAGGTTTGGAAGTTGAGCGTATCATCAACGAACCAACTGCTGCAGCATTAGCGTATGGATTAGATAAAATGGATAAAGATGAAAAAATACTTGTGTACGATTTAGGTGGCGGAACGTTTGACGTATCTATCCTAGAACTGGGTGACGGTGTATTTGAAGTACTTGCAACAGCTGGAGACAACCGTCTAGGTGGAGATGATTTTGACCAAGTGATCATGGACTACCTAGTAACTGAATTCAAAAAAGACAATGGCATTGATTTATCAAAAGATAAAATGGCGATGCAACGTCTAAAAGATGCGGCTGAGAAAGCGAAGAAAGACTTATCTGGTGTGACATCGACACAAGTTTCACTTCCGTTTATCACTGCTGGTGAAGCAGGACCACTTCACTTAGAAGTATCGCTAAGCCGAGCTAAATTTGATGATATTACTGCTTCACTTGTAGAACGTACGATGGAACCAACTCGTCAAGCAATGCGCGATGCAGGCCTTTCTGCAAATGAAATTGATAAAGTCATTTTAGTGGGTGGATCGACACGTATCCCTGCTGTTCAAGATGCGATCAAGAAAGAAACTGGAAAAGATCCACACAAGGGAGTTAACCCTGATGAAGTAGTTGCAATGGGTGCAGCTGTACAAGGTGGTGTCTTAACTGGTGATGTGAAAGACGTTGTCTTACTAGACGTAACTCCACTATCACTTGGTATTGAAACAATGGGTGGCGTGTTCACGAAGTTAATTGAACGCAACACGACAATTCCCACGTCTAAATCTCAAACGTTCTCAACCGCAGCTGACAATCAACCAGCAGTAGATATCCATGTTCTTCAAGGAGAGCGTCCAATGGCAGCAGATAACAAAACGCTCGGCCGTTTCCAATTGGCGGACATCCCTCCAGCTCCACGTGGTATTCCACAAATTGAAGTAACATTTGATATCGATAAAAACGGAATTGTAAGCGTTAAAGCAAAAGACCTTGGAACTCAAAAAGAACAAACGATTACTATCCAATCTAATACATCTCTATCAGATGAAGAGATTGAGCGTATGGTGCAAGAAGCAGAAGCGAATGCAGAAGCGGATGCTAAACGTAAAGAAGAAGCTGACCTTAAAAACGAAGCAGATCAATTAGTGTTTATGACAGAAAAAACACTGAAAGATCTTGAAGATAAAGTGTCTGAAGAAGAAAAGCAAGAAGCGGAGACAGCGAAAGATGAGCTGAAGGTAGCTCTTGAAGCTGGCAATGTGGAAGACATTAAAGCGAAACGTGATGCTTTACAAGAAATCGTTCAAAAATTAACGATGAAACTTTATGAGCAAGCAGCGGCTGATCAACAAGCTACTGAAGGCACTAATTCATCTGACGATGGTGTCGTTGACGCAGACTTCGAAGAAGTAGACGACAAAAAAGATAAGTAAGAACGCGTCATGAAAAAGTCAAAGGCAGCAGTGTCTTTGGCTTTTTCCATGTCAGCAAAAACGTGGTACAATAGGGAAGTTGTGAGGAGAGTGACTTATGGAGAAACGAGATTATTATGAGGTGCTTGGCGTTTCCAAAACCGCCTCGCAAGATGAAATTAAAAAAGCGTATCGAAAACTATCAAAACAGTATCATCCTGATATTAATAAAGAATCGGGTTCTGACGACAAGTTTAAAGAAATCTCAGAAGCCTATGAAGTTTTAAGTAACCAAGAAAAACGTGCACAGTATGACCAATTCGGTCACGCAGGACCACAAGGTGGATTTGGTGGCGGATTCTCTGGAGCAGATGGATTTGGATTTGAAGACATCTTTAGCTCGTTCTTTGGAGGCGGTGGTGGACGTCGTCGTGATCCGAATGCACCGCGTAAAGGAAATGACCTTCAATATTCCATGACGATTGAATTTGAAGAAGCGGTGTTTGGAAAAGAAAAAGAGATTGAAATCTCAAAAGATGAGATTTGTAATACGTGTGACGGTTCGGGTGCAAAACCAGGAACATCACCTGTCACATGTTCTCAGTGTCAAGGTCACGGTCAAATCAATATTACACAAGACACGCCTTTTGGCCGCGTACAGTCAAAGCGTACATGTCCTGTGTGTGAAGGAACTGGTAAAGAAATTAAAGACAAATGTACGACTTGTTCGGGACGTGGCCGTGTAACCCGCCGCAAAAAAATCAAAGTGACGATTCCTGCAGGTGTGGACGATGGTCAACAACTACGCGTGTCTGGTCAAGGGGAGCCTGGCGTGAATGGTGGACCTGCTGGGGATTTATATGTAGTCTTCCGCGTGAAACGTGATGCTCGTTTTGAACGAGACGGCGATGACATCTATTATTCGTTACCACTGACTTTTGCCCAAGCGGCACTAGGGGACGAAATTGAAGTCCCTACAGTTCAAGGTAAAGTAAAGCTCAAGGTTCCAGCTGGTACTCAGTCTGGCACGAAATTCCGCTTAAAAGGAAAAGGTGTCAAAAACGTACATGGCTATGGAATCGGAGACCAACATGTCATTATTAAAGTCGTGACACCAAAGAAATTAACGGAGAAACAGAAGCAATTGCTTCGTGAGTTTGCAGAAATTAGCGGAGATATTCCGGAAGAACAAGGTAGTTCATTGTTTGATAAGATTCGTAACAAAATTAAAGGTGACTAAGGAGTGAATCGCAAGTGAAATGGATGGAACTTTCCGTATTGACGACAAATGAAGCAGTCGAACCCATTAGCAACATCCTACATGAGGCTGGTGCAAGCGGTGTTGTTATCGAAGATTCGTGGGAACTTGAAAAAGAACGGGTAGATCAGTTTGGAGAGCTTTATGAGTTGAACCCTTCTGACTTTCCTATAGCGGGTGTTCGAGTGAAAGCGTATCTCGCTACCAATAGCTTCATCTATGAAACCGTCGAAGAAATTAAGCTTGCGATTTCCAACTTACAATCTTTTGAAATCAATATTGGTGCTGGAGAAGTGACATTGCATGAAGTCGATGAAGAAGACTGGGCAACGGCATGGAAACAGTATTACCACCCGGTGAAAATTTCAAACCGCTTTACTATCGTTCCGACGTGGGAAGATTATCAACCGGTAAGTACAGATGAGTTGATTATTGAGCTCGACCCAGGAATGGCGTTTGGTACAGGTACACATCCAACAACTGTCATGTGTCTCCAAGCTTTGGAGAAGACAGTAAAAGCAAATGACACGGTTATTGATGTCGGTACAGGGTCTGGTGTGTTGTCGATTGGAGCAGCACTTTTAGGTGCTTCTCATGTCCATGCACTCGACCTGGATGAAGTTGCCGTCACAGCGGCAAAAGCAAATGTAGAATTAAACAAGGTATCAGACAAGGTTTTTGTGGTTAAAGGAAATTTGTTGGATTCTGCAAATGAGCCGGCAGACGTGGTCGTCGCTAACATCTTGGCGGATATCATTTTATCATTTACACATGATGCCTACCAAATGGTGAAGTCTGGTGGTACATATATTACATCAGGTATTATCGGTGCAAGAAAAGACGATGTTAGAAATGGTTTAGAAGAAGTAGGATTTGTTATTGAAGAAATCATGATGATGGAAGATTGGGTTGCCATTATCGCGAAGAAAGCATAGGGGGGAGAGCATGCAACGGTATTTTGTAGACAATGCAACTTCCTCGAATGCTGTAATACAAGGTGAAGACGCTCATCACATTACGCGTGTGATGCGTATGAAAGAAGGCGAACAAGTCATTGTTGTTTCGAATGAGCGAGCTTACCTTAGTACCATCACAAGTATTTCTGAACTAACTGTAACTGTTGTTCTTGGAGAAAAACTGCCTCTTCAAACAGAACTGCCTCTAGACGTGGTAATTGCATGCGGTTTACCAAAAGGGGATAAACTAGACCTAGTCATTCAAAAAGCGACAGAGCTTGGAATGGCTGGGTTTATTCCTTTTGAAGCAGAACGCTCAATTGTGAAATGGGATGATAGAAAGTGGCAGAAGAAGAAAGAGCGCTATGGGAAGATCGCGAAGGAAGCGGCGGAACAAAGCCATCGAACGGTCATTCCTACAATCCATGATTTACATACTTTTCATCAACTCACAGAAACAATGAAAAAGTATGATGTTGTTCTCGTGTGTGATGAAGAAGAGGCAAAGAAAACGGAGCGAGTTCGATTTGCAGACCATCTCAAAACAGTGTATGATATAAAGTCGATACTTGTCATTTTTGGACCTGAAGGCGGATTAGAACGTGACGAGGTAGAAAAGCTAGTAGCGAACGGGGCAGCGGCCACAACTCTTGGGCCACGTATTTTACGTGCAGAAACGGCACCTCTCTATGCTCTTGCGGCTCTATCCTATGAATTTGAATGAAAGAGGTGGCTCGCATGGCTTCAGTAGCTTTTCATACGCTCGGTTGTAAAGTGAACCATTATGAAACAGAAGCAATTTGGCAGCTTTTTAAAGAACAAAACTATGAACGGACTGATTTTGAAAAGCGTGCAGATGTGTATGTCGTCAATACATGCACTGTGACGAACACAGGAGATAAGAAAAGTCGTCAAGTGATTCGTCGTGCCATTCGACAAAATCCGGACGCAGTGATCTGTGTTACAGGTTGTTATGCCCAAACGTCTCCGGCGGAGATTATGGCGATTCCTGGAGTAGACATCGTTGTGGGAACACAGGATCGTCGTAAAATGCTCGATTATATTGAACAGTATAAAGTGGAGCGCCAGCCGATAAATGCAGTGGGTAATATTATGAAAAATCGTGTCTATGAAGAGTTGGATGTACCAAACTTCACTGACCGTACACGTGCATCTCTTAAGATCCAAGAAGGATGCAACAACTTCTGTACGTTTTGCATCATTCCATGGGCACGCGGGTTAATGCGTTCACGCGACCCACAAGAAGTGGTCCGTCAAGCGAAACAACTAGTTGATGCGGGTTATAAAGAAATTGTACTGACAGGCATTCATACAGGTGGATATGGCGAAGACTTAAAAGATTACAATTTGGCACAACTTTTACGTGATTTAGAGGCGGAAGTTCACGGACTGAAGCGTCTACGTATCAGTTCCATTGAAGCAAGCCAATTAACAGATGAAGTGATTGAAGTTCTTAAGAATTCTTCGATTGTTGTACGACATCTGCATATTCCGATTCAATCGGGTTCAGATACCGTGTTGAAACGGATGCGCCGCAAGTATACAATGGCTTTCTTTGCAGACCGTTTAGTCCAACTTCGCAAAGCACTTCCGGACCTTGCGATAACTTCTGATGTCATTGTCGGATTCCCAGGAGAGACCGAAGAAGAATTCATGGAAACGTATGAGTTCATTCGTACGCACCGTTTTTCTGAACTGCACGTGTTTCCGTATTCAAAACGCACAGGTACACCTGCAGCTCGCATGGATGACCAAGTGGATGAAGAAGTGAAAAACGAACGTGTGCATCGTTTAATTACGCTCAATGACCAACTCGCGAAAGAATATGCATCTAGTTACGAAGATGAAGTACTAGAGATTATCCCGGAAGAATCATTTGCACCGGATCAGCCAGGAGATTTTGTTGTGGGTTATACCGATAACTATTTAAAAGTAGTGATTCCAGGTGGAGAAGACCTCATAGGTAAACTTGTGAGAGTAAAAATAACAAAAGCAGGGTATCCTTACAATGAGGGTCAGTTTGTTCGCATCCTCGAAGATAATTTTGTAGTAGCTATGTAATTCCATTATGAACTGTCCAGTCTCGACTGGGCAGTTTTTCAGTACACTTGCGTTTCTATGAGAATTTGCTTATGATGAAGAGGTACGTACATCTCAACTAAAGGAGAGTTTAATCCGATGAAAAAACCAATTGCCTCATATATTGATCATACATTACTTAAACAAGATGCAACAAAAACGCAAATTGAAGTTTTATGCCAGGAAGCGGCAAAACACCAATTTGCATCTGTCTGTGTCAATCCAACATGGGTTTCTTTCGCAGCAGAACAATTAAAAGATAGCCCTGTAAAGGTTTGTACGGTTATTGGCTTCCCTCTTGGAGCTTCAACGACAGACACGAAAGCATTTGAAACAAAAGATGCGATTGCTAAAGGTGCTACAGAAATTGATATGGTATTAAATGTAGGTGCTTTAAAATCAGGTCTTATTGAAGATGTGAAGAATGACATCGAAGCAGTGGTAGAAGCAGCTAAGGGGAAAGCGATTGTTAAAGTCATCCTTGAAACATGCCTACTTACGAAAGACGAAATCGTAACTGCCTCTCAGTTATCAAAAGAAGCAGGTGCTAATTTTGTGAAGACATCCACTGGATTCTCTACAGGTGGAGCAACACCTGAAGATGTAGCGCTTATGCACAAAACTGTTGGAGCGGACTTAGAAGTAAAAGCTTCTGGTGGCGTTCGTAACTTAGAAGATTTCAACAAAATGGTGGAAGCAGGAGCGACTCGTATTGGCGCAAGTTCTGGTGTCGCGATTATGGAAGGTCTTTCAGCAGATTCAGACTACTAATTTTTTCTTGCATCAGTTGACGACTCACTCTCAATACGCTATAATTTTTAGGTAACGTAACTAATTAGTTATGTGCTTTGATGTGTGTTCGGAGGGAGGGAAAGAGAGATGTCAAAAACTGTCGTTCGCAAAAACGAATCGCTTGAGGATGCTCTTCGACGCTTCAAACGTACTGTTTCTAAAAGTGGTACAATTCAAGAGGTACGAAAGCGCGAGTTTTATGAAAAACCAAGCGTAAAACGTAAAAAGAAATCAGAAGCTGCGCGTAAACGTAAGTGGTAATCTATCCCGATACATCCCTGCGTTAACAACACTTGATGATTTAAATCGAACACATAACCCGTTCTCATCTGCTGATGAGTGCGGGTTATTTTTTCATTTATGGCGGGCAGTTATCGACGGATTAAATGAATCCGACAGCCATGTTAGCTATTTCTTATTATCAAAGTTCATGAATACAATAGAATAAATTTGAACAAATCCGAAAATTTTTGGCCAATTCATGTTAGGCACGCGTTTCCCTAAGTAATGATGTTTCTATGGATTTACTATTTTCAAATACTTATATTGGTAACTTCATTTTTAAAGGAGTATTCAATAAAAAAAGTTTCCATAACATGATTATTTGTAATCTATCAAAGAAAATGAAGAAATAAGTCAAAAAGAATGCATAAAAACGAAACTTTTCGTTATGATAGTCGTAGAACAGAGAGACAGATTCGGAAAGTGGGGTGAAAAGGTGAAAAAATTGCGAATATCGATGTTTGTCCTCATTCTCCTCAGTGTTTTACTCCCGTTCTTCTCTGGTAATGCGCAGAATGAAACCGTTTACCGAATTCCATTGGATGATGTAGTTGAAAAAGCTTTATTTACTTTCCTTGCACAGTCTATTGATGAAGCAGAAGAAAATAATGCTGATGCCATCATCATAGAGATGGACACGCCGGGTGGTGTCGTAGATGATGCCGAGAACATTGCAGAATTACTAGAAGAGACAAGTATAGATGTCATCATGTATATCAATAATCGTGCTTTATCAGCAGGGGCATACTTAGCGCTTTATGCCGATCAGATATATATGTCCCCAAATGCAACCATGGGAGCCGCAGCAGTCATTGATCAAACAGGAAATGCAGCGGATGAGAAAGCTCGAAGTGCTTGGGCTGCATCTATGAGAAATGCTGCCGAATACTCTGGAAGAAATCCGGAAATTGCATTAGCCATGGTAGATGACTCTATTGAACTGCCACAGTTTGGTGTAGAGGCAGGTGAGCTCCTGACGTTAACTTCTAGCGAAGCGATAGAGGCAGAGTATGCCGAAGGAATAGTGAACTCACTTGACGAGGTGCTTGAAGCTATTAACTTAGCTGATGCTGAAGTCATTTCAGTTGAGGAATCGTTTTTAGTAAAACTTGCTCGGTTTATTACACACCCTATTGTGGTTCCTATTCTCTTATCTATTGGGAGTTTAGGACTGGTCGTAGAACTGTACTCACCTGGATTTGGAATTCCTGGCTTTATGGGTATTTCCGCGTTGTTACTATTTTTCTATGGTCATATGATTGTAGGCCTCGCAGGATTTGAAGCTGTGATATTATTTATTATCGGGCTGATCCTTCTGGTCGCAGAAATCTTCCTGCCTTTTGGCATCAGTGGCATATTAGGTGGACTAGCCATCCTCGGAAGCCTCTATCTTGCTGGTGCGGATGTGACACAAATTAGTATTTCAATTTTAATTGCACTTGCTGTCGCAATTACAGGAATGGTGGTCATCATGAAGTTCTTCGGGAAAAAATTACGCATGTTTAATAAAATTATTTTAAGTGACTCAACCTCTACGGAGAAGGGCTATGTCTCGTCTGTAGAACGCAGGGAGCTTGTCGGTCAACTAGCAGACACCTTAACTCCACTGCGTCCATCTGGTACTATTGTAATTGGAGATGAACGACTGGATGCAGTTTCAGAAGGAAACTTCATTGACCGCAACCGAAAAGTGATTATCCGAAAAGTAGAAGGATCACGCATTGTAGTGCGTGAATTGAAAGAGGAGGAAATGTAATGTTTGAAGGTTTAGGTCTTGTCGGTTTTATCGCCGTCATTGTACTTGTTGTCTTGTTCCTTGCCGTCTTCTTCACATTTGTCCCTGTGACATTGTGGATCTCGGCTCTAGCAGCAGGTGTTCGAATTAGTATATTTACATTAATCGGGATGCGTTTACGTCGTGTTATTCCTTCACGTATTGTGAATCCACTGATTAAAGCCCACAAAGCAGGATTAGATGTGCAAATTAATCAGCTGGAAAGTCACTATTTAGCAGGTGGTAATGTTGACCGTGTGGTAAATGCACTAATTGCAGCACACCGTGCGAATATTGATTTATCATTTGAACGGGCAGCAGCAATTGACCTCGCTGGTCGAGACGTATTAGAAGCTGTACAAATGTCTGTTAATCCTAAAGTCATCGAAACTCCATTTATTGCTGGTGTTGCGATGGACGGGATTGAAGTAAAAGCAAAAGCACGTATCACTGTACGTGCGAACATCGAACGCCTCGTCGGTGGTGCGGGTGAAGAAACCATCGTTGCCCGTGTTGGTGAAGGGATTGTTAGTACAATCGGTTCTCAAGTGGATCACAAGAAAGTACTTGAAAATCCAGATATGATTTCTCAAACTGTCCTATCAAAAGGTCTTGACTCAGGTACAGCTTTTGAAATCTTATCCATCGATATTGCGGACGTTGATATCGGTAAAAACATTGGAGCTGAACTTCAGACTGAGCAAGCTGAAGCCGATAAGAAAATTGCGCAAGCAAAAGCGGAAGAACGTCGTGCAATGGCTGTTGCTACTGAGCAAGAAATGAAAGCCCGTGTAGAAGAAATGCGTGCCAAAGTTGTCGAAGCGGAATCACAAGTACCACTTGCGATGGCTGATGCTTTAAAAGATGGAAACATCGGTGTCATGGATTACATGAACTATAAAAACATTCAAGCAGACACGTCTATGCGTGATTCAATCAGCAAAGTTGGAAAGAAAGACTCTACTGATGGATCATCCAACGCATAATAACAGAAGGGAGGGGTCGCTGTGGAAGGGATTATACTGATTATCTTGTCACTGATTATCAGCTCATTTTTCGGTAACAAGAAAAAAGAAACCCAACAAACACCGCCTCCAGTGCGTCAAAAACAACCTGTTCAAACCAAATCTTCAACGAATCAAAATCGACCGTCTGTATTAAAAGAGCTCGAAAATTGGTCGAAGCAAATGTTGGAAGAAACGGAACAGAAAATGTCACCTCAGACAAAAGAAGTTGTTCAAAAAGCAGAACAACAAGTTCGGGAACGGTTTCCTGAACAAGCTGAGCGTATAGATCGCCAAAAGTCCCGGTTAGAGAAGAAAGTACCTACAGTCATTGAACAAACTGCAGTTACGACCTCTCGCACGCCTGAGCGACCAGGTCGTCTATCTATGCACCAACAAAAAACGAAAGAAATTGTAATGGAAGAGCCTGTTAAGCAACTTGTTAACTCCAGAGAAGAATTGGCACAAGCCATTGTCCTCTCGGAAGTGCTCGCTCCTCCGGTTTCGAAGCGTCGTTAGTCTAAACACCTTCTTCTTTGCATACGTTGCAAAGAAGAGGTGTTTTTTTGTGAACACTTATTATATCGAATCCAATCTAAAGAACTATTTTGAGTTAAAAGGCAACTACCGTATTCAGGAGTTCGGTGCAACATCTTGTATCCTTGTAGATCAAACATTTACTGTCTCGGTGAAAGCTCAACAAGTTCGTATTCGTGAAATGAAAGATGAATTTGTCTCCATTACATTTAAAGGATTGCATTCTATTGAAGTATCTACCACACGCGAAAATTAGAGTTGCAGTCAAAGGTGAATCAAACGAGATTTCCTCCTTTTTGTCACAACTTAGTGCTTCCCCTAAAGTAGAAATTAGCCACCTTACTTCTCAAAAAGGGTGTACGTTTGTTGTGGAGCGACAACACATCAAATGGATAAGAAAAGCCAAAAAGCAATCAGGTGTCACCATTCACTTGTCACCCGTGTGGCCGACCATTTCTTTTGTGATTCCAGTTTTCATCACGCTCCTCCTGTTTGCTCTGATTCCGTTTTTTAGTACGTATTTGATTTTATCCATAGATGTCAGTGGTCCTGAACTACTCGTAGCTCAAGCAGAAGAAAAGTTAGATGAGCTAAACATGCACACGCCACTTTATAAAAATGGAAGACCTGAAGATCGTTTCATTCGACAAAAACTGATGACAGAAATCACAGGAGTAGCATGGATCCTGCTAGAAGAAAAGGGGAGCAGGTTCCATGTAACATTAATTCCCGCACCTACCCTGGTAGAACCAATAGAGCTTCCATCTGCCCCTGCTTTCGTTGCAAGAGAGGATGCCGTAGTCGAACGGATTTATTTGGTGGCAGGAGAACGTCGAGTCAGTCGAAAAGATGTTGTCAAAAAAGGACAGCTACTTGCAGAAGGAACCATGGGATTGGAAGCAAAAGGAGAAGTTCGGGGTGTCTACTGGAAAGAGCTTGAGTTTCAAATTCAGCGCTATCAAAAAGATGAATTTGAACTGAAAAATAGTCATCTGCAAGCAATCCTTGAAAAGTTTATTCATTCACAGGGGCAACGCATACAAATAATGGACGTAAAGATTTTACATGTACAAAATGAAAATGGTAAAGTAGAAGGGAAGGTACTACTCAAACTAGAAGGCAATATTGCGAAACCAACGTACCCTAAGGAGACAGTGAATGACAACTGAAAAGATAGAAATCCATGTGAAAGATCCAAACGAAGCGGTGCAGCTTCATGGAAATGCAGATAAAAATTTTGCGCTCATCGAAGATCAGTTTCAGGTACAACTCATCTCCAGAGGAGATAGTTTGCAAATTGTTGGTGAGTCAGAAGAACAAGACAAAGCAGTGGCCGTAGTATCTGCCTTACTTGAACTTATTCGTAAAGGAATTCAAATAAACGAACGGGATGTAGTCGCTGCTATTGAAATGGCGGTGTCTGGTACGATCGATTACTTTGTACGACTTTATGAAGAAGAAGTCGCACGTACGGTAAAAGGGAAAGTTATTCGTGCAAAGACAATTGGTCAACGGGCATATGTGAAAGGGATTCAAAGCTATGACCTAACCTTTGGAATTGGCCCAGCTGGAACGGGTAAAACCTATCTAGCTGTTGTCATGGCCTCGCAAGCACTTAAAAATGGGCAAGTGAAACGAATCATCTTAACACGTCCTGCTGTTGAAGCTGGGGAAAGTCTTGGTTTCTTGCCAGGAGACTTGAAAGAAAAGGTCGATCCCTACCTTCGTCCTCTCTATGACGCTCTCCACGATGTGATAGGTGCCGAGCAGACCGAACGGTTAATTGAACGTGGAGTAATTGAGATTGCGCCTCTTGCGTACATGCGTGGTCGAACTTTAGATGATGCTTTTGTAATTTTAGACGAAGCTCAGAATACAACTCCTGCACAAATGAAGATGTTTTTAACACGACTTGGATTTGGTTCAAAAATGGTGATTACGGGAGATCGCACACAGATCGACTTACCTAAAGGAATGCAATCTGGTTTGAATGTGGCGGAATCCATTTTGAAAAATGTAAAAGGTCTTCAATTCCACTACTTAGAGCAAGGCGATGTAGTTCGCCATCCACTTGTTGCGAAAATCATCCATGCTTATGAAGAAGGTCAGTAACCGATTTCGGTTACGGCCTTTTTTCATGGTATACTTGAAGAAGATGGAGGGATGAACTTGGCCAAGTGGTATCAAAATATAACTGAACTCTATACTCGTAAAGGATTTTCTGCAATGATAGCGCTCCTTAGCGCACTTCTTTTATTTAGCATGCTTTCATTTATATCATCAGATAATACGTATTCCATCGAACGTTTTCAATTGTCACCAGAAACCATACGTTCTTCAAAAACTGTAGAAGATACTATGAAGACAGAACAAGATCGACAGGCGGCCATCGAAGCCACGGATCCAGTTTATGTCTTTCAAGACGATGCCGCAGAAAATCAAGCGGCATGGGTACAATCTGTCTTTGAATCACTGATTGCCGCAAAACAACAAGAGCTTGATGAAGCATCGAGCGAAAATGCAATACGCCTCTTTCGTGATGAACTCGAGACGTTATCTGCCGATTTATCAAATGTCCTTACGGATGAAGAAGTTCAAGCAATGATTGAACAACCACTTTCCGCCTTAGAGACATCTGCAAACCTCTTATCAAAAGATGTGAATGCGAAGTTGACGGAGCCTATCCGGAGTGGGCAATTAACTTCCGTCAGAGAACAATCTGTTAATGAGATGCGGAACAGATTGCCTTATTCTCAAAGTTTTGAAACAGCGCTTGCTAAGATTATTCGTTTAGCGATTGTGGAAACAGAAATCATCGACGAAGAGCTGACTGAAGAGCGGAAAGAGCAAGCAGCTAGCCAAGTAGAGCCTACACGTATTCTACAGGGACAACTGCTTGTTCAAAAAGGGCAGTATGTCGACCGTGAAATCTATCGCCAGCTTGAACTCTCCGGTATGATCAGTAACCAGACATCCTATATACCTTTTATCGGAATCGCCTTACTTAGCTTACTAGCGATCGGGAGTATCTATGGGGCATTTCTGATTTCAAAAGGGACTAAAAAGACAAAAATGAAGCAACTTGCTGTGACGCTTCTTGTATTGATTCTTGCTACACTACTTATGGTCATCACAAGTTTAATTGATGATAATTTTACATTAACGATTGCCTTTTTATTTCCTACTGCTTTTGTCGCCATGACGGTCTATTTATTGACCACAGAACGGCATGCATATGTATCGATAATCTCAGTGTCTCTCCTTTCTGGATACATATTTAAAGAAGGGTTTACGAGTTTTCTGCAGACAGATATTGCACTTTATAACTTGGTCGGAGGGCTAGCTGGAATTTTTGCATTGAAAATGATTTCAAACAATGCCCATATTTTAAAGGCAAGTGCAGTAGTGGCACTAATCAATGTACTCTTTATGCTTGCTTACTTGCTCCTTTCATCAACATCAATCACGATGAAAGATAGCTTCTTATTTATCGGTCTTGCTCTATTATCCGGTATGATATCAGGAGCTTTCACATTAGGCACATTGCCATTTTTTGAATCAGCTTTTAGTATTTTATCAACAATGAAACTTTTAGAACTTGCAAATCCTGGCCATCCATTACTCAAAAAATTACTTATGGAAACTCCAGGAACATACCACCACAGTGTTATGGTAGCCAATCTTTCTGAGTCCGCTTGTGAAGCCATTGGGGCGAATGGTCTATTTGCTCGTGTCGCTTGTTATTACCATGATATTGGGAAGACACGACGCCCTGGATTTTTTATTGAAAATCAAACAAACGGATATAATCCACACGACCATCTGCCTCCGGAAACGAGTGCATCTATTATTAAGGACCACACTACGGATGGAGCAAGTATACTGCTTCAAAATCGAATTCCTCGTCCAATTATCGATGTAGCACTTCAACACCACGGCACCACATGTGTAAAGTATTTTTACTTTAAAGCAAAAAAAGAACATGATGCAGTTGAGCAAGAGAATTTCAGATATTCTGGACCGAAGCCGCAAACGAAAGAGGCAGCTGTCATTTCAATTGCAGATAGTGTTGAAGCGGCCGTACGGTCCATGCAACAGCCATCCAGCACGAAAATAAAAGAGCTGATTGATTCCATTGTGTCAGATCGTGTCAACGATGGACAATTTGATGAATGCGAGATTTCCATGAAAGACCTAGTGAAAGTGAAAGAGAGTATTTATTCTACGCTACAAGGCTTCTATCATGAACGGATCGAATATCCGAAGGAGACAACCAAATGATTATTGATATTTTAAATGTGAATGAAGTGGCAACCACTGAAGCTGTGGACCTAGTGACACGAGTGCTTTCCTTTGTTGCAGATAAAGAAGGAATCGCAAAGGATACCGAAGTTTCGGTTTCATTTGTTAGCAATGATGAGATTCAAGAGATCAACCGGACATATCGCGGAAAAGATTCGGTGACGGATGTGATTTCTTTTGCTCTGCAAGAAAAAGGAGAAGGGGAAATCGACATCATTGGAGAAGAACCCCTCTTGCTAGGAGATATTATTATTTCTGTGGAACGAGCAAAAGAACAAGCAGAAGATTACAATCACTCCTTTGAGAGAGAGGTTGCGTTTCTCGCTGTCCATGGACTGCTTCATCTTTTAGGTTATGATCATATGTCGGAAGACGAAGAGCAAGAAATGTTTGCCAAACAGCATGCCTATCTAAATGAATTTGGACTGCCTCGAGAGGAGTAGTATTCATGCGCTTTGTCACTTCGGTTCGAAATGCTGCAAGAGGTATACGAGCAGCTCTAAAAAGTGAACGACATATGAGATTTCACTTTTTTGCCGCGGTTGTCGTTTTGATTATAGGGTGGATATTGAAGTTCAGCAGTATTGAGTGGGCAATCCTACTTATTGTCATCATAGGCATGATGGCTCTCGAACTCGTGAATACGGCACTGGAGACCCTTGTAGACTTGGTAGAACCTGACCAACATCCGGTTGCTGGAAAAGTTAAAGATATTGCAGCGGGAGCATGTCTTGTTTTTGCTATAGGAGCAGCAATCATAGGATTCATCCTATTTATCCCGAAATTAATTGACCTGCTTGTGTAACAAGCTCACTGGAGGAATGATTCGATGAATCAACAAAATACAAAATTTAAATCAGGTTTTATTTCAATTATTGGACGACCTAATGTAGGGAAATCAACATTTTTGAACCGTGTGATTGGCCAAAAGATTGCCATCATGAGTGACAAGCCCCAAACTACGCGCAATAAAGTGCAAGGAGTGCTCACACAAGACTCTAGTCAAATGATTTTCATCGACACACCAGGTATTCATAAACCAAAACATAAACTTGGCGACTTTATGATGAAAGTTGCTAAAAATACGCTTAAAGAAGTCGATGCTATACTGTTCATGGTCAATGCAACAGAACCAATTGGTGCAGGCGATAAGATGATCATGGAACTGTTGCAAGACAATAAAACACCTGTATTTTTAATCATCAACAAAATCGATCAAATTCATCCGGACGAGATTCTTGCTATCATTGATTCTTACAAAGAAGAATACGATTTTGCAGAGATCGTTCCTATTTCTGCATTGCAAGGAAATAACGTCGACCGACTCCTATCCACGATCGAATCGTACTTACCAGTTGGTCCACAATACTATCCAGCAGACCAAGTCACGGATCACCCAGAGCGATTTATTATCTCTGAACTGATTCGAGAAAAAGTACTCCATGTGACGCGCGAAGAAATTCCGCATTCGATTGCAGTAGTCATTGAGCAAATTAAAAAAGAAGAGACGAAAGAACTCATCAATGTGTCCGCTACCATTATTGTGGAGCGAGATTCTCAAAAAGGGATTGTTATCGGAAAACGGGGAGCGCTTCTTAAAGATATCGGAACAAAAGCTCGTCATGATATCGAAATGTTGTTAGGCTCTAAAGTATTTTTAGAACTGTGGGTCAAAGTTCAAAAAGATTGGCGCAACAAGTCAAATCAACTCCGTGATTACGGATTCCGTGACGACGAATATTAGGAAGGAGGCGCTGCAATGTTAACAAAAGCGGAAGGCTATATATTGCGCGCCATTCCTTACGGGGAAAACAATAAAATTGTTACGATTTTGACAGAAGAACTAGGAAAGCGAACGGCAATGGCTCGTGGAGCAAAAAAACCAGCCAGTCGCTTTTCAGCCGTTACTCAACTATTTACGCATGGTCATTTTCTCATTCAACAGGGGAAAGGTATGGGCACGCTCCAACAAGCGGAAATCATTCATTCGATGCGCCATATTCGTGAAGATATAGAAAAAGCAGCGTATGCCAGTGTCATTACTGAGCTGATTGATAAACTGACAGATGATGAAACGGCATCAAGTGGGATCTATCAACTTCTCCATCAATCGATGCAAGCAATCGAAGAAGAGTATGACCCTGAAGCAATTCTTTTGTTTGTAGAGTGGAAGATGCTCTCCGTTGCTGGAATTCGCCCTCATCTAGATGGATGTTCCAGTTGCGGTGCAAAAGAAGGCGAATTTGCTTTTTCATTTCAGCAGATCGGGTTTCTATGCCACCGCTGTTTTGAAGTCGACCGGTATATCATTCGATTAAAGCCAGTTCATGTGCGTTTGATTCGTACATTTCTTTATACACCTATTGAAGGTGTGGGGAAGATAGAATTAAAAAAAGAAACCAAACAATTTATGCGGAAGATTATTTCGACAATTTACGAAGAACAGGTGGGTGTTCGCTTAAAGTCCAGACAGTTTTTAGAACAACTCGAACGAAACCCATTGATTTTTCAAGCGGAGCCAATCATCAAAAAAGACGACCTCGAAAGTTGAGGTCGTCTTTTATAATTAAAACTCTAGGTGAGATTCAATGTACGCTTTGACGTCTGCAATTGGCATACGCGTCTGTTCCATAGAATCACGGTGACGAACGGTCACCTGACCATCCTCCTGCGAATCAAAGTCATACGTGATACAGAACGGTGTTCCGATTTCATCTTGACGACGGTAGCGTTTCCCGATGGATTGAGACTCGTCATAGTCCACCATAAAGTGTTTGCTTAGTTCAGCAAACAACTCACCAGCCGGTTCACTTAATTTTTTCGAAAGTGGCAGAATCGCCGCTTTAAACGGAGCAAGGGCAGGGTGGAATCGCATAACGTTTCGCGTATCATCGCCTTCAAGTTGCTCTTCTTCATACGCATTGATGAGGAAAGCTAGTGTCACACGATCAGCGCCTAAAGACGGTTCGATTACATAAGGGACAAAACGTTCATTCGACACGGGATCAATGTATGTGAAATCTTCATTGGAATGCTCCATATGCTGTTTCAAATCAAAATCTGTACGGTCCGCGATTCCCCAAAGCTCACCCCATCCGAATGGGAATTTGTATTCAATATCTACCGTTGCATTTGAGTAGTGAGAGAGCTCGTCTTGGTCATGCTCACGTAAACGGATGGTTTCTTCCTTCATCCCAAGGTTCAGTAACCAGTCTTTACAGAAGTCTCTCCAGTACGCATACCATTCTAAATCTTCACCTGGTTTGCAGAAAAACTCAAGTTCCATTTGTTCAAATTCACGCGTGCGGAACGTAAAGTTTCCAGGTGTAATTTCATTTCTGAAACTTTTTCCGATTTGACCAATACCAAATGGTACCTTTTTACGCATGGACCTTTGGACGTTTTTAAAATTTACAAAAATTCCTTGAGCCGTTTCAGGGCGTAAGAAGATTTCGTTGGTAGAACTCTCTGTCACGCCTTGGAACGTTTTGAACATCAAATTGAACTGACGAATGTCCGTGTAGTCAAACTTTCCACACGTTGGACAGACAATATGGTGTTCTTCAATCAACTTCTTCATGTCATCAAACGATAGACCATCGACAACCATTTCGATTCCTTTTGCATCGAGTGCATCTTCGATGATTTTATCGGCACGGTGACGAGACTTACACGCCTTACAGTCGATCATCGGATCATTAAAGTTTCCGATATGGCCAGAAGCTACCCACGTTTTAGGATTCATTAAAATAGCCGCATCAATCCCAACGTTTGTCGGAGATTCTTGAATGAATTTCTTCCACCAGGCTTTTTTGATATTGTTTTTGAGCTCAATCCCAAGTGGACCGTAATCCCATGTGTTTGCTAGACCCCCATAGATTTCAGAACCCGGAAATACGAACCCGCGTTGCTTGGCAATACTAACGATTGTTTCCATATTCATCTGAATTTCCTCCTTTTTGTTTTCATAGACAAAGAAAAAACCCGCCCACGGGCACATTGGCCCGAGGACGAGTCTTTAAACCCGCGGTTCCACCTCGATTGACTGATTTGAATCAGTCCTCTTTGTCCGTGTAAGACTCCTGGATGCCGTTTCGTACCGTCGCAGGCTTTCACTACTTCCTGCTCGCTAATGGGGTACTACTTATTGTCCATTCACCGTCTCTATTTGAATAAAATTAGTATAGCATGAGCAAGTTTACTTAGCAATCATCCCTTATGTGCGCTATAATTAGACTGAAATTTTGATGAACTTTGAGGCGGTGGAAACAATCGAACTCAATAAACGACAAGTAGAGATTCTGGATATTGTCAAAGAGAATGGACCGATTACGGGAGAGCAGATTGCAGACCGTCTAAGTCTAACTCGTTCGACACTTCGTCCGGATTTAGCTATTTTAACAATGGCAGGATATTTGGATGCACGACCTCGTGTCGGATATTTTTATTCGGGAAAAAAATCAGGACAAGCGATTACTGATACGATGACGAAATGGAAAGTAAAAGATTTTCAATCGGTTCCTGTGGTCATTCAAGAGCATATCTCGGTATACGATGCGATTTGTCAACTGTTCTTGGAGGATGTGGGCTCTATGTTCGTGACAACGAAAGAAGGCAACTTATCTGGTGTAGTATCTCGGAAAGATCTCTTACGTATCGCAATCGGAAATCAAGATTTAACAAAGATGCCCGTCCATATGATGATGACGCGGATGCCTAATATTACAGTGTGTCATAAAGAGGACACTCTACTTAGTGCAGCACAACAATTAATGGACCGCCAAATCGACTCGCTTCCGGTTGTCAAACAATCGGCAAAGGGCTTAGAAGTGATTGGACGAGTGACAAAAACAACAATTACACGCGCATTTCTTGCGCTTTCAGAAGAACACGATATTTAAGGGAGGCACTTTATGCGGATTTTTATTGTGTCAGATTCCATTGGGGAAACAGGAGAGCTTGTGGCCAAAGCAGCACTTAGTCAATTTGAACAAGTGTATCACAAAGCACAAATCAAACGATTTACTCATATTGATTCACTAGAACATATCGAAGAAATCGTTTCACTTGCGAAGCTCCATGGCGCACTCATCATCTATACTCTGGTTCGTGATGACATGAAGCAGCATATCAATCTGCTCGCGGAGAAAGTGAATGTAGAGATCATTGATCTGATGGGGCCAGTGATTAAAAGCTTTGAGAAAATCATAGGCACGCAAGCGATGCAAGAACCAGGTCTTGTACGCCGATTAGATGAAGATTACTTCGCCAAAATTGAAGCAGTGGAGTTTGCTGTTAAATATGATGATGGTCGGGATCCTCGGGGACTGTTACAGGCTGATATCGTCTTAGTAGGAGTTTCTCGTACATC
Source organism: Chryseomicrobium palamuruense (assembly GCF_042649045.1). Lineage (NCBI taxonomy): Bacteria > Bacillati > Bacillota > Bacilli > Caryophanales > Caryophanaceae > Chryseomicrobium > Chryseomicrobium palamuruense. Next base: position 274,768 of record NZ_JBHSEF010000026.1, read on the forward strand.
GAAAACACCACTTTCACAGTATTTGGCGAACAAACGTTGGAAAGTGGCGAATGTTCCTCTCGTTCCCGAAGTAGATCCGCCGGAGGAACTTTTTCAAATTGACCCTTCTAAGTGTTTTGGACTTATCATCAACCCGGAAAAATTAAACTCGATTCGCAGGGAGCGATTGAAAGCAATTGGCTTGAGTGATGACGCGAATTACGCTAAAATTGAAAGGATTCAAGAAGAATTAAAGCACTTTGATCGTGTGGTTGAACGTATCGGTTGTGAAGTAATCGATGTAACGAATCGTGCAGTCGAAGAGACAGCCAATATTATTATTTCGAAGAGGCAAGAATATCTCCGAAAAAAATGAGTAATCCACTTTTACATGGTAGTTTAAAAATCCGGACGGAATCTACGTCCGGATTTTATTACGCTGTATCTTAAGAAATTTCTAAAAGATGCATAGCAGATAGGTCAAAAATAGTATATACTTATTGTTTGTGATTATTAATTTATTTTTTTTATAATAAGTGTCGATTTTTGCAGGATTTTCGTTCCGCCTTGTTGAAAGATTATGAGTATGCAAAGAGTAGGTGACACGATGAGCCAACATATTGATGAACAAACGATCGATACCATACGGTCTTCCGTGGATATCGTCGATGTGGTCTCTGAATATGTACAGCTGACGAAGCGGGGACGAAATTATTTTGGTTTGTGTCCATTTCATGGAGAGCAAACACCTTCTTTCTCTGTTGCGCAAGAAAAACAAATTTTTCACTGCTTTGGTTGTGGAGCCGGCGGAAATGTTATGACATTTCTTATGGATATCGAGGGGCTATCCTTTCAGCAAACTGTCGCAAAACTAGCGAATCGTGCAGGAATAGACGTTGATATCAAGAGTGATGAGCATGTCCCAAAAGCAACCAACCCCTCCCATCATGCGTGGAAAAAAGCGCATACATTTACGGCATCTTACTATCATCATTTACTACTGAATACAGTGGAAGGTGAAGAAGCTCTTGCCTATTTGAAAGCCCGAGGAATCACAGAAGAAATTATTAAAAAGTTTCAAATTGGTTGGTCACTTCCACGCTGGGACGGATTGACGAATGTATTAAAACAACGTGAATTTGACTTGGATAATATGGAAAAGTGCGGTTTAATCATACGAAAAGATCAGGGAGATTCATTTTTTGATCGATTTCGCGGTCGAATCATGTTTCCCATATGCGATGATAAAGGCCAAGTGATTGCTTTTTCAGGTCGTATTTTACATGATTCTACTGAAGATGCGAAATACATGAATAGTCCGGAGACGGACCTGTTCAAGAAGAATGAGGTCCTTTATAACCTTCACCAAGCCCGGGTGGCAATACGAATGAAAAAACAAGTTGTAGTTGCAGAGGGATTTATGGATATTATCGCCTTCCATCGAGCGGGAGTTGAAAACGCTGTAGGTACGATGGGAACTGCATTGACACAGCAGCATGTGACGCATTTAAAACGATTAACAAATGAACTCCTCTTTTGCTTTGATGGAGATAAAGCGGGAATGGAAGCAGCACGAAAGGCGTTAGAAGCTACACAGAACGACCGACAATTAAAGCGTTCCGTTATTGTGTTGCCAGACCAAGCCGATCCGGATGACTTTCTTTCTGTCAAAGGACCCGAAGAGCTCCAGCAATTTGTTGCGGAAAAAGGGTTGTCGGAAATGAGCTTTTACATGCTCTACCACCGAAAAGGATTGAACCTTAAACAAGATTCAGACGTCTTACACTATACAAATCAATTACTAGAGTTAATTGCGAAGCGCGCATCACCTATTGAACAATCACTCTATGTAAAACAATTAGCGGAAGACACAAATCTGGAATTAGAAGTATTACAGCAACAACTGCGCAAACTACTTGCATCACGAGCAAAAAAAAATAATCAAGAAAAACCACCCGTTCCACAAGTTACACCAACGACGCGAAAATTAAATGCGACAGAACGTGCAGAGTACCTTCTTCTAGCTCATCTTATTGAAGATCCAGACCAGATTGGTCATATGGCCACTTCGGAAAACATGGATTTATTCGTCCATGAAGATTTTACGGAAGCATATTTACATCTTGCCGCATTTTATGAAAAATATCCGGCAGGAGATTTTCAACGTTTAATCGAAACAACTGAATATCCGCATTTAAAGAAACTTTTTATGCAAGCAACGATGATGGACCGTGACCCCGAAAGCAACAAACAAGAAATTGAAGACTGTATGCGTCAACTACGCAAATATCGGGTAGAGAAACGTATTGAAGAAATCATGCATGAAGCAAAGCTTGCAGAAAAAATGTCAGATTACGCTAAGGCGCTTGAACTCGCGAAAGAAGCGATCGAATTAAAACGTTCCATTCATTCAGTTTAACGTCATACAGGCAGGTAAAGGAGGAATTCTTATGGCAGAGAAATCAGATCAGGTGAAAGAGGATTTGGAATTGTCATTAGAAGATGCAAAGAAACAATTAATCGAGTTAGGAAAGAAAAATGGTGAGTTGACTTATGGGGATATCGCTGAGAAATTAGCGACATTTGAACTTGAGTCTGACCAGATTGAAGAGTTCATCGACCAATTAGAAGGTAAAGGTATTGAACTTGGCCGAAAAGAAGGCGATGAAGAAGAACTCGATCAAATGATGAAGAAAAATGAAACAGAAACATTTGATTTGAATGATTTAAGTGTTCCTCCTGGAGTAAAAATCAATGATCCCGTCCGCATGTATCTGAAAGAAATTGGGCGTGTTGAACTTTTAAGTGCTAAACAAGAAATCGAACTTGCAGAACGTATTGAGCAAGGCGATGAAGAAGCACGCAAACGGTTAGCAGAAGCGAATCTTCGTCTTGTTGTAAGTATTGCCAAGCGCTATGTCGGCCGAGGCATGTTGTTCTTAGATTTGATTCAAGAAGGAAACATGGGTCTGATCAAAGCAGTTGAAAAATTTGATCATCGCAAAGGATTCAAATTCAGTACGTATGCAACGTGGTGGATTCGTCAAGCGATTACGCGTGCGATTGCGGACCAAGCTCGTACAATTCGAATTCCGGTGCACATGGTAGAAACCATCAATAAATTGATTCGTGTGCAGCGACAACTTCTACAAGATTTAGGTCGCGAACCATCTCCTGAAGAAATTGGAGAAGAAATGGATCTTCCGGCAGAAAAAGTACGTGAAATTCTTAAAATTGCACAAGAGCCCGTTTCACTTGAAACACCCATTGGGGAAGAGGACGACTCGCACTTAGGTGATTTTATTGAAGATGCAGACGCACAGTCTCCATCAGATCACGCTGCGTATGAACTGTTAAAAGAACAGTTAGAAGATGTATTAGACACGCTTACAGACCGAGAAGAGAATGTGTTACGTCTTCGTTTTGGATTGGATGATGGCCGTACACGTACACTTGAAGAAGTAGGGAAAGTCTTCGGTGTCACTCGTGAGCGAATCCGTCAGATTGAGGCAAAAGCGTTGCGCAAGCTTCGCCACCCATCTCGCAGCAAGCGTTTAAAAGATTTCTTAGATTAACATATATGCCGTCCTACTTATGTAGGGCGGTTTTTTTGTTTGGGTGGAATCGAGTTACGAACTCAAGAAACACACTTCAAAATCATTTGCACCCATTGAGGCAAAGAGCGCCTCATTGGGCACACCTGATTTTCTCGGAGTTTCTGGAGCAGGTGGCTCCACATCTAGTGATATCGAGTTGCGCAGGCTTAAAATCCATGCCAAATGCCATCGCGTCCATGGAGGCAAAGGACGCCTCCTTGTCCACGCTGTCATTTGACCGAATTTCAGGTCGAGCCTGCTCCACATCTGGTATGTGTTTAAATTCACATTCATTTTTATGCCATTTTATCAAATAGTTCTGTATAATCAATCATGTAAGCGTTTACTAAGGGATGTAAAGGGGATGGAACAACATGAATTTCGATTTATCACAGGAACACAAAATGCTAAAAACAATGATGCGCGATTTTGCAAATGACGAAGTGGCACCAGGAGCCATTGAACGAGATAAGACAAAAGAGTTTCCAAAACAAGTTTTTGAGAAACTAGCAGATATGGGTATGATGGGTCTACCATTTTCCGAAGAGTATGGTGGTTCAGGGGCTGATACGATCAGCTTTGCAATTGTGACGGAAGAACTTAGTCGTGCATGTGCTTCGACAGGAATCACGTACTCTGCTCATATTTCACTAGGGGGTGCTCCACTAAACTTATTCGGAACGGAAGAACAAAAGAATAAATATCTGACACCGATTTGTACAGGGGAATCTTTCGGTGCGTTTGGATTAACAGAGCCGAATGCAGGGTCGGACGCTGGTGGTACACAAACAACAGCAAAGCTTGATGGCGATGAGTGGGTCATCAATGGAAGCAAAGTGTACATAACCAATGCAAGCCATGCCAAACACTTAGCGATTACCGCCATTACAGGGCAAAAAGATGGTCATAAAGAAATTTCAGCAATTATTGTACCAACAGATGCACCAGGCTTTACGATAATCGATAACTACGAGAAAATGGGTCTCAATGCGTCAAATACAACGGAACTTGTTTTTGAAAATGTCCGAGTGCCTAAAGAAAATCTTTTAGGCGTCCAAGGAAATGGCTTTAAGCAGTTTTTGATAACGCTTGATGGTGGCCGTATTGGGATCGGCGCAATGGCAGTCGGCATCGCACAAGCCGCATTTGATCGTGCTCTCCAATACTCGAAAGAGCGAAAACAATTCGGCAAATCATTGTCTGAGTTCCAGATTACACAATTCAAATTAGCAGATATGGCACTGAAGATTGAACTTGCACGTACGATGGTTTATAAAGCTGCTTGGCTAAAGGATCAAGATCGTCCATTCGGTAAGGAAGCTGCAATGTGCAAACTATATGCATCTGAAATTGCAATGGAAGTGGCGGATGAAGCCATTCAAATTCATGGAGGCTACGGCTATATGAAAGAATATGAAGTGGAGCGTTACATGCGTGACGCGAAGCTACTCGAAATTGGAGAAGGAACTTCTGAAGTGCAACGCATGGTCATTGCGCGTCATATTGGCTGTTAAGAGATTTGTCGAATTTGTCACAAAGCATCAAAACTTACCTCATTTCCCTTTTCGTTTTTTGACGAATGGAGTACAATAATGATGTTGACTAATGTTATTAGTGATAGTGTGACCAAGAGGGAGGGTTATTGATGACAAAGAATCCAATCATTCCGTACATTTTAATTATGCTTTTCGGGATCGGACTTATTTTCTTCCTTTCTGTTGAGGGTATTGGAAACCAGGCAGAAATAGCTGAATCAGGAGAACACGGTGAAGAAGGCGCTGAAGGTGGAGAAGGTGCATCTGCAGGCGAATTTGACCCTGAAGCTGTAGCTCAGCAAAAATGTATCAGCTGTCACGGAAGCAGCTATGAAGGACAAGGTAATTTCCCTGCACTTGTAGGTACTGAGCTTTCTGAAGAAGAAATCGCAGACATCATTGCAAACGGTAAAGGTGCAATGCCAGGTGGCCTAGTAGAAGCAGAACATATCGATGCGATGGCTGCATGGGTAAAATCATTAGAATAGGTTGTCGAGAAGCCTCATCCATTTGGGTGAGGTTTTTTACTTTGTCGTTAAATTCGGTATACTGTGTAGTGAGGTGTTGTTATGAACAGTGAACAATTATCAGAACGCCTGAAACGGGTAGGTTCTTATGTAGAAAAAAATGCACGACTTGCTGATATCGGAAGTGACCATGCGTACTTACCTTGTTATCTGGCAAAACATCGACTTATTGATTTTGCCATAGCAGGTGAAGTGGTAAAAGGTCCATTTCAATCGGCAGAACGTCAAGTTCGAAGCGAAGGACTAACTGACCGGGTTGAAGTCCGAATGGGCGATGGTCTAGAAGTTATTCGTTCAGAAGATGAAATTTCTACGATAACGATTGCAGGCATGGGGGGACCACTCATTGCGAAGATCCTTGACCGAGGAGAAAAAAATGCAGCTCTTGCGTCTCGCTTAATCTTGCAACCGAATATTCATGCGTGGTCAATCCGGGAGTGGGCCGAGAAGAATGAGTGGAACATTGTCGACGAAGATATCTTAGAAGAAAATCAAAAAATCTATGAAATCCTCGTTCTTGAAAAAGGAAATATGACGTTGACTGAAGCACAACGACTACTCGGACCCATTTTAATGAAGAAGAAGTCTGAGACTTTCCAAAAGAAGTGGCTTCGTGAAAAGCAGGAATGGGTTCGTATCTTAGAACACTTGCCAGCTGAGGAACGTCCTGAAATTCTAGAAAAGAAGGAAGAATTACGCATCAAGATTCAAATGGTAGAGGAGGTTCTTTAAATGAACGGAAATCGTGTCATTGAATTATTTGAAAAGTGGGCTATGCCAAGTCTAGCCTATGATTGGGACCCTATCGGACTTCATATCGGAACACTAAATAAAGTTGTGACGAATGTACTTGTGACACTAGATGTTACACCAGAAGTGATAGGAGAAGCAATTTCTAAAAAATGTGAGCTAATTATCGCCCACCATCCTCCTATCTTTTCGAAACTTAAAGCAGTCGATACATCGACGTACCTAGGGGCCATGATTGAAACGTGTATCAAGCACAATATTGCGGTTTATGTAGCGCATACAAATCTTGATATTGCGATAGGTGGCGTCAATGATATGTTGGCGGATGCATTACAATTGCAAAACAAAAAAATCCTAACAGAAACGTACAATGAACCTGTGATGAAGCTTGCGGTTTTTACACCACTTGAACAAACAAAACAAGTGAGAGAAGCATTAGCGGAAGCCGGAGCAGGTGAAATTGGGGATTACGAACATGTGTCTTATTCTATTAAAGGTACAGGAAGGTTCCGTCCGGCTGAAGGGGCGAATCCCTTTATCGGTGAAATTGGCAAGATGGAAATGGTCGATGAGGAGAAAATTGAAGTCGTCTTTCCTCAATCGTTAAAAAGTCGTGTGCTAAAGGCAATGTTCCGCTCACATCCATACGAGGAGGTGGCATATGATCTTTATACAATGGCAATTCAAGCCAATGAACATGGTTTGGGCCGTATCGGATCTATAGAACCAACTAGCCTCGAAGACTTTGCAAACTACGTTAAAACCCATTTAGGAGTTCCTTTTGTCCGTATTGCAGGAGATCGTTCCCAAACTGTTGAGCGAGTGGCGGTTTTAGGTGGGAATGGGAGTAAGTATATTTTTGATGCGAAGCGTGCTGGTGCGGACGTACTTGTGTCGGGTGACATTGATTTTCATACAGCTCAGGACGCCAATGCGAATGGATTGTCTATTATAGATGCAGGGCATCATATAGAGTCCGTTATGAAAAAAGGAACTGTAGAATATATGACTAAGATGATGCAGCAGGAGAAAAAACGTCCTGTTTTTCACGCGTCGGAGCTTTCAACGGAACCATTTGAAGTCATATAAAAAAGTCTGCCACACATGGCAGACTTTTTTTATTGAGCATACGGTTCGATACGTACAACTGGTTTCGGGATTTTAATTTTTGGAAGAATCTTATCGTTTGTTACTTTTTTCGTTGTATCATGTGTTGCCGGATCATTTCGGTCAAACGCTTCGAGGAAGTTAATCACTTCTTTAACAATTGGTGTTGGTGTAGATGCACCTGCTGTTACAGAAACCGTTTCAACGCCTTCGAGCCATTCCAATTTCAATTCGGATAAATCCCCGATTCGGTAAGATGGTGTAGACGCAATTTCCTCCGAAACTTGCGTGAGGCGATTCGAATTGTTACTCATCGGGTCACCTACAACAATCAAGAGGTCGGTGTCTCCGACTTGTTCTGCCACAGCTTCTTGTCGAACTTGAGTAGCAAGACAAATTTCTTTATGAACTTCAATTGTTGGGAACTTGGCTTCAAGAGCTTGCATCAAGTTGACAACATCCCACTGAGACATCGTCGTTTGATTCGTCACAAGTAACTTGTCATTAGTCAAAGTCAGTTGATCGACATCTTCTAGTTTTTCAATTAAATGCACGTGGTCAGGGGCGACACCGATTGCACCCTCCGGCTCCGGATGTCCCTTTTTCCCGATGTAAAGAATGTCATAGCCTTCTGCTGTTTTTTCTGCAATTAAATCATGGGTTACCGTCACGTCAGGACACGTGGCATCGATTGAGACGAGACCTTTTTGACGAGCGAGTTCTCTCACTTGTGGAGAAACTCCGTGTGCTGTAAAAATGACGGTTCCCGATTCGACTTGTTGTAGGATTTCTAAACGATTTGGTCCATCCAATGTAATAATGCCATCCTCTTCAAAAGCATCTGTCACATGTTTGTTATGAACGATCATTCCTAGTATATAAATCGGACGAGGTAGACTTGTGTCCATCGCCGCATTGCGCGCTATGACCATGGCGTCCACTACGCCGTAACAGTATCCGCGTGGTGATATTTTTTTAACTTTCATAGTGAAACTCCTTTCACAACTCATACTATCTACATTATAACGAAGGAAGTGATTCGGAGCAAAGTATAGCTATTTTGGCGTAAATACGGTAGAATCACGAGAGTGTGTATTTTTTCGTTCCTGCTGAACTGGACTAGAGAATCCTTGTAGCAGGCTAGCCATCATCGAAAACTGTTGAAGCAACGGACTTAACTGCTTGAGTAGAGGCGCAAGATCATTTGCGACTTGTAGCCATTCACGCAGATTGTCTGTTTTTTTAATGGAGGGAGTTTGAGTAAAGGGATAAAATTCTCTGTATTTCATGGGCCACTCCTTTCATACGTAGTATATGAAAAGTCTAGGAAGACGTTAAAGGCATGTTACAATAAAGCAAAGCAATCTGATAGGAGTGACTTCTATGTCCAAATTTAGTGATTACAATTTTCAACCTTTCGTTATGGACGCCATTAACGAGTTGAATTTCCAAAAACCAACACCCATTCAACAACGCATGATTCCTTTAATAATGAAAGGGAAAAGCGCAATTGGGCAATCTCATACAGGAACAGGGAAAACACATAGTTTTCTATTACCTATTGTTGAGAAAATTGATCCGGAAAAACAAGAGCTTCAAGCGATTATTACTTCGCCAACGCGTGAACTGGCGACTCAAATTCATAAAGCATTACAACAGTTAATTGAGCATTCCGATATTCAGTCGAAGTTATTTATCGGTGGAACGGATAAAGCCCGTTCGATTGCAAAATTGTCTACACAACCTCACATCGTCGTGGGGACACCAGGTCGTATTAAAGACCTTATGGTGGAAGGTGCTCTTCATGTCCATACAGCAAATACGTTGGTTATTGATGAAGCAGATCTTGCATTCGATTTAGGATTTATCACAGATATCGACCAGTTTGCCGGAAAGATGCCAGAGGACTTAAATATGTATGTCTTCTCAGCAACCATCCCAGAAAAACTACAACCATTCTTAAAAAAATATATGTCTTCTCCAGAACACGTTCATATTGGTGACAAACGCCCCGTAGCTGAAGGAATTGAATTCTTTGCAGTGCCTGTTCGCGGAAAGTCGAAGAAAAATCGTCTCATCGAAGTATTAAAAGGAATCAACCCGTACTTAGCCATTATTTTTGTTAACACAAAATCCTTTGCTGATGAAGTAGCCAAGCATTTAAATGAAAATGGATTCAAGGTTGGCCTTCTTCACGGTAACCTAGCACCTCGTGACCGCAAGCGTATGATGCAGGCTGTTCACGACTTGGAATATCAATATATTGTGGCGACAGACCTTGCTGCTCGTGGGATCGACATTCCAGGTGTGAGTCATGTCATTAATCTCGAAATTCCAGATGATCTAGAATTCTTCGTTCACCGCGTTGGACGTACGGCCCGTGCAGGTCTTGATGGCCAAGCAATTGCTCTGTACCAACCGGAAGATGAAGATGCACTTGTTCGCATTGAAAAAATGGGCATCACATTTAAGCATATGGATGTAAAAGACGGTGAATGGTCTGAACTGAAAGACCGTCACGCACGTAAAAACCGTCCAAAGCAAGAGAATGAAATTGATGCGAAAGCAAAAGCGCTCGTCCGGAAGCCTAAAAAAGTGAAACCGGGCTATAAACGCAACATGAAATGGGAAATGGATAAAGTAAAGAAACGGGAGCGTAAAATTCGCAATCGTAAGCGCTAGGAGGAAGTAGAGTGTTAATTGGTTCACATGTATCAATGAATGGCAAGAAAATGCTGCTTGGTGCCAGTGAAGAAGCACTGAGCTACGGCTCAACAACATTTATGATTTATACAGGAGCTCCGCAAAATACCCGACGTAAACCGATAGAAGAGCTTAATATCGAAGAAGGGGTAAAGCATATGCAAGCGAATGGATTATCGCATATCGTTGTCCACGCGCCGTATATTATCAATCTTGGAAATACCACCAAGCCAGAAACATTCGAGCTTGGTGTGGAATTCTTACAAAAAGAAATTGAAAGAACCTATGCTCTTGGTGCTAAACAAATTGTTCTTCATCCGGGTGCCCATGTAGGTGCAGGTAGTGAAGCCGGGATCGCTCGTATTGTAGAAGGTCTTAACCGAGTACTTGAAAATAAAAGTGAGGTTCAAATTGCGCTAGAGACGATGGCAGGAAAAGGGTCAGAGGTAGGCCATAGCTTTGAAGAACTTGCGATGATTATGGATGGGGTCACACACAACGAACGCTTATCTGTTTGTATGGACACGTGTCACGTACATGATGCCGGTTATGCAATCAAGGAAGACTTTGATGGTGTACTTGAGGAGTTTGACCGAATTGTAGGTCTTGATCGACTCAAAGTTGTTCATGTCAATGATTCTAAAAACATTCAAGGAGCGCGCAAAGACCGCCATGCGAATATCGGTCATGGAGAGATTGGTTTTGACGCCTTATCATACATCGTCCATCATCCGCAATTAGCGGCTCTTCCCAAAATCTTAGAGACACCTTTTGTCGGCCCAGACGCCAAAAATAAACGTGCCCCCTATGCAATTGAAATCGAGATGCTACGTAATAAAGTATTTCATGAAGCCGCTCTTGAGGAATTACTAACTGTATAAATAGATTATAAGACCATGTAGCTTCATCGGCTTCATGGTCTTTTAGTTTCATTTAATTTACAATGAGAGAAAAATCCCTTATACTAATTCAAGTGTAAATCGGAATCATTATTATTAGAGAGAAGGGTCGTATATGACTCCTTATATTGAATTGAAAAATGTAAATTATTTTTATGAAAAAACAGAAGCTTTAAAAGATGTATCGTTAACAGTGAATGAAGGAGACTTTTTAGCTATCATCGGACCGAACGGGTCAGGAAAATCGACACTGATGAAATTGATATTAGGTCTTCTTAAACCGATGCAAGGCGAGGTCTATTTATTCGGAAAACCCGTGAGTGAATTTAAGGATAGGGCTTGTATTGGGTATGTTTCACAAAAGTCAAATAGCTTCAATAGCGGGTTTCCTGCTACGGTGTTTGAAGTCGTGAGAAGTGGGCTGGCAAAGAAAACAGGTTTATTTCACAGATATCCGAAAGACGCGGAACAACAAGTAAAAGCCGCATTGATATCTGTTGGCATGCAAGCCTATATAAATCGACCGATCAGCGCTCTATCTGGAGGTCAGCAGCAACGTGTATTTATTGCACGCGCGCTTATTAGCAAGCCTAAAATACTACTTCTTGATGAGCCAACAGTAGGGATTGACCAACAAAATATGCAATCATTTTATCGCATGTTGACACATTTGAATACACATCATGACATTACCATCCTCTTAATTACACATGACGTCGATGCCGTTTCAAAAAGTATCAGTCATGTAGCTTGTTTAAACCGCACAATTCATTTCCATGGGTATCAGCAAGAATTGGAACAATTACCGGATCAACAATTGGAGGAATGGTATGGTCACCCTGTTCGCCGTGTGATGCATAAGGGAGGGGACAGGTCATGATTGAAGCAATCTTAACGTATGACTTTTTGAGACAGGCCTTTATTTCAGGCATTCTGATTGGTATCATTGCGCCATTACTCGGCTTGTTCATTGTCGTTCGAAGACTGTCCCTTATTGCGGATGCATTGAGTCATGTTACACTTGCGGGAATTGCGGGGAGTCTATTGATCAGTCAAAGCGTACCAGCTTTTGCAGCGCTCAACCCACTTTATTTAGGTATGGCATCCGCCGTAGCAGGATCTACTCTAATTGAAAAATTACGCAATTTATATAAACATTACGAAGAACTGGCGATTCCCATTATCATGTCTGCAGGTCTCGGTCTTGCAGCCCTCTTTATCTCATTAGCTGATGGGTTCCGCACAGATTTGTTCTCTTATTTGTTTGGGTCAGTCTCTGCCGTCAGTTTTCAAGATATGATGGTGGTCGTGGTAGTAACAGTCATTGTGATTCTTTTTTTAGTGGCATTCTTTAAAGAATTATTTGTGTTATCGTTTGATGGGGAATATGCGACGGCGACAGGACTTCCTGCTCGTACAGTCCATTTCTTATTTATGATTGTAACTGCGCTTGTCATTGCGGCATCGATGCGAATCGTTGGGATATTACTTGTTTCTTCATTGATGACTCTTCCAGTTGCAGCCGCTATGCGTTTAGCCAAGAGTTTCCGACAAGCGCTGTTCTGGTCCTTGGCCTTTGGACAAACATCTGTCATCATTGGACTTGTCACGGCATTTTATTTAGACCTCGCTCCAGGAGCTACCATTGTCTTAACATCGATTGTTATCTTGCTCATCGTCATTGGGTATGTATCTAGGAAACGGAGGAAGATTCTATGAATAATACAAAAGCATGGATTGTCTTAAAGGAAAATGGGTTTAAACGAACCGACAAACGAGAACGGCTCGTTGAATTGTTGACACAAACGGATAAATATGTGACAGCTAAAGACGTAGCGAACGAGTTGCGTCAAGAATTTCCATCAATGAGTTTTGATACGATCTACCGAAACCTACATACATTTGTAGAGCTTGGTATATTAGAAGAGACAGAGTTGTCTGGAGAGAAGCATTTCCGTATGCACTGTGATGTAGACCATCATCATCACCATTTTATTTGTATGTCGTGCGGAGAAACCAAACAAATTTCAATATGTCCGATTAATACAATTCAAAATGAAATTCCGGGTTATCAAATTGAAAATCATAAGCTTGAAGTTTACGGGAAATGTCCCGCGTGTGCATAAAAAAGACTTGGCCAGTGGCCAAGTCTTATTTTATTGGAAAGTGATGACGAATCCATTCGTCTGCTTCTCTCCAGTTGTGAACACGTATAACTTGTTTTGGTACAGGTTGACGATTATACGGAGTATCGAAGAGCAAGACAGGAATATCAAGTTCTTCTCCAATTTCCACCGCATTGTCATGTTTATCTTCAAAGAAAGCCTGAACATTATGCGTTCGCGCTGTTTCGACTTTATTATGACTACCAATGAGTTCAATGTGATCGTAGTGGAGCTCTTGTTCTAAAAACCACTGAAGGGTCACGTCCGAAACGTTTTCGCCTCGAGCAGAAATAAAATATAGTTCATGATACTGTTTCCATTCATCTAAAACACGTTTGGCATGTTCTTGGATGGGAGAAGAAGCATAAATCACAGACTCCTGTTCTTTGAACCAACGATAGAAACGTTCGCTTTCCACTGGAAAGGCTGCAGTTAGATCATATTCTTTGATGTCATCTAAAACCAGTTCCGTTTGAAACGCTTTATTGATATGAGGAAGAAGGGAAGTCGGGCTTGTTACAGTGCCATCAATATCAATGCCGAACCGAGCCATTACGCTTCCAGCCGTTCTGCGTTTTGCTTTTCTTCTTCTTGTTTTGCGAAATATTCCGCTGCAATTTTATCAATTTCGATTTTTAACTCCTCAACCATCGTTTCTTCTGGCACTTTACGCACAGTTTTCCCTTTGCGGAAGAGAAGACCCTCCCCACGAGCCCCAGCGATTCCAATATCTGCTTCACGTGCTTCACCAGGACCGTTTACTGCACAGCCTAGCACAGCTACTTTAATTGGAGCTTTGATTGTGGAAATGTATTCTTCTACTTCATTTGCAATGGTAATCAAGTCAATCTCAATACGTCCGCAAGTAGGACATGAAATAAGAGTCGCTGCATTTGAAGAAAGACCGAAGACTTTTAATAATTCCCGCGCCACTTTTACTTCTTCAACTGGGTCAGCGGAGAGAGATACTCGAAGAGTGTTTCCGATCCCCATGCTGAGAAGTGTTCCTAGACCTGCAGCACTTTTGATTGAGCCGGCGAACAGGGTACCTGACTCGGTAATTCCTAAATGAAGAGGATAATCAAATGCCTTCGAGGCTAAACGGTAAGCTTCAATTGCTAGATTGACATCCGAAGCCTTCATGGAAACGATGATGTCATGAAAATCTAAGTCTTCAAGAATTTTGATATGATGTAAAGCACTTTCTACCATACCTTCAGCAGTAGGATAGCCATATTTTTCTAATATTTTTCGCTCAAGTGAACCGGCATTTACTCCAATTCGAATGGGAATGCCTTTTGCTTTAGCCGCATTTACGACAGCTTCCACTTTTTCACGACGACCAATATTTCCTGGATTGATACGGATTTTATCCGCTCCTTGTTCGATGGCTATTAAAGCTAATTTATAATCAAAATGGATGTCGACAACGAGAGGAATATTGATTCGCTCTTTTATTGCTCCGATTGAATAAGCTGCACGCTCGTCCGGACAAGCCACACGAACCACTTGGCAACCTGCTTCTTCTAATCGTAGGATTTCTGCGACCGTTGCTTCGACATCATGTGTTTTTGTAGTGGTCATACTTTGAATAAATAACTCATTGCTTCCACCAATTGTTATATCTCCGACACGTACAGGACGTGTATTTGAACGATGGATCATTTCAGACATTTTTTTCGCTCCTTTTATTGTTGCGCTTCACTTCATTCTACCAATGTACCAGATGGAAAGACAAGAAGGAAGCTTATTCAGCAGGCAGAGTCCCATACTGGATAAACGATAAAGGATGAAGAGAGGTTGCTTGGTGGGTTAAGTTGTTCCACTAGATGTAACCACTCCGGATACGTTAAGGGTACTTCTCTTTCATTATACAAGCTTTCGAGTGAGACATCAGGTGCAGATGATGAGAGAGAGTACTCTTCTTTATTTTGGCAGGTGGATGTAGCAGGGGGGGATGATGTGATCCAGTCTGCTTTAATGCCATATAGTAATAAACAGATAAAAAATGATGCCAGTACAAATCGCATAAGAAAACCTCCTTGCAGCAATATATGCAAGGAGGCAGACTCTATGACTATTTTTGAAGTTTAGGATAGTAACGTAACGCAAGGCAGACCAAAACGAACGTTAACATATAGGTTAGCCAGGTGATATATGTCATACTCGGAAATAGAAAGTAACTGACTACCTGAATTAAAAAAGACCACGTATTGGCAAAAAGAGTTGTACGCCATAAAAACCGATAATCTGCTCGCCGTTTTAGTAAAGGTGCAATGAAGAAACCTGCAGCTGCGATTACGCTCAAAGTAAGAAAAATAACAAGTGTCTGCACGACTAATAAAAATAAAAATGCAAAAGGGTATAGCAGCCAACTGATTTCATTAAAATAGTCGAGTACACCTTCTAATTGCGCTGCACTCTCGCCAATACCATTTGCAAATTGATAGAAACCAAGAATCGTAAATAAAAGAATAAAGAAAAAAATATACTGCATTGTTTTACCCATCGGCATCAAGCGGAATGCAGCGTGTTTTTTACTGGAGATCAGGCTATTTTTAAAAATCTGTAAATGGGACATAAACGACGCTTCCTTTCGCTATGTATTGTAGCATGATGAAAATCCGACAAACAAATATTAAGATATTGTAAATTTACAATGATTTCTCTTTACAATACGTTTATACTTTAAGCATAATAGGTGACGTGTGAAAAAATTGTATGGGAGTTGACCTTTACGTGGAATTAAACTGGCAGGAAATGCTGTTCACATTCTTTGGTGGGTTAGGTATTTTCTTATTTTCAATAAAATTTATGGGAGAGGGCCTTCAAAAGTCAGCTGGTGATAAGCTTCGTGATATTTTGGACCGTTTTACTACGAATCCGTTTATGGGTGTACTGGTCGGGATTATTGTTACCATCCTAATTCAGTCATCATCAGGAACTACAGTTCTCGTCGTAGGACTTGTAAGTGCTGGCTTTATGACACTTCGTCAAGCGATTGGGGTCATTATGGGTGCCAATATCGGAACGACTGTCACAGCCTTTATTATTGGATTTGACGTTGGGGCTTATGCATTGCCAATTATGGCGCTTGGTGCATTTGCTATTTTCTTCTTTAAAAATGTACGTATTCATAATATTGGGGAAGTTATTTTTGGATTCGGTGGACTTTTCCTAGGGTTAGAGCTCATGGGAGACGGGATGAAACCGCTTCGTGAAGTGCAAGCCTTTACCGATCTAACACTTGAGATGAGTACTAACTCTATACTAGGTGTCGTCGCTGGTGTTGTCTTTACAGTCATTGTTCAAAGTTCAAGTGCAACAATCGGAATTTTGCAGCAGCTATATGCTGAAAATTTAGTAACACTTGATGCAGCGCTACCAGTTCTATTTGGAGATAACATTGGTACGACTATTACTGCTGTTCTTGCTTCTCTTGGTGCATCTATTGTTGCCCGTCGTGCAGCGGCTGTTCACGTCCTCTTTAATTTAGTAGGAACAATGATTTTCTTGCTTTTCTTAGTGCCATTTGAAGCCTATGTTTCATGGCTCACTGGTATTTTAGGTCTTGAAGAAAAAATGCAAATTGCTTTTGCCCATGGTTCATTTAATGTAGCCAATACGATCATACAGTTCCCACTAATTGGTGTATGGGCATATCTTGTAACCAAATTGATTCCAGGTGAAGAACTTTCTATTGAATATAAACCAAAACATTTGGATGAAAACTTTATTGAACAATCTCCTTCCATTGCCATAGGTCAAGCGAAAGAAGAAATTCTGCGCATGGGGAACATGAGTGTTCAAGGATTAGAATTAACATATAGCTATTTAAAAAATCGGACGAAACGTGATGCGGAGTTAACGTTACAAATTGAAGAAGCATTAAATAACTTAGATCACAAAATCACTGATTATTTAGTGAAGATTTCGTCTCAGTCGCTATCACCGCAAGATTCAACGCGTCACAATATGTTGATGAACACGGTACGTGACATTGAGCGCATTGGAGATCACTTCGAGAACATCATTGAATTGATTCAGTATCAAGAGTCCCATAAACTGGTTCTAACAGATGATGCAATTGAGGACGTATCTGAGATGTTCGAGTTGACCATTGATACGGTAATGAAAGCAATGAAAGCTCTTGATGAGAACTCGGCTGAAATTGCACGTGAAGTGGCAGAACAAGAAAACATTATCGATAAGATGGAACGCAAATTCCGTAAAAATCATATTAATCGTTTAAATGAAGGCCGTTGTACAGGTCAGGCAGGGATTATGTTTGTTGATATCCTAAGTAACTTAGAGCGTATAGGCGATCACTCTGTGAACATCGCTGAAGCTGTTTTAGGGAAGCGTGTATAATGGAGATTCTTGCGTGGATCCTCATCGGACTCAGCTTTGCAGTTGCATTTGTCGGTCTAGTGTATCCGATTATTCCTTCTGTGGTTTTCTTAGTGCTAGGATATATCCTATATGGGGTGTTCTTCAGCTTTAATGAACTCACTTGGTTATTTTGGGTCATCCAAATCTTATTTGTTGTTCTGATTTTCAGTGCAGACATGCTAGCAAACGCAGCAAGTGTCAAACGATTCGGAGGAACAAAGCCTGGGCTCTACGGAAGTACGATTGGTTTGCTTATTGGACCATTTGTAATTCCTGTTGCAGGAATCATTCTTGGTCCGTTCCTTGGGGCATTTCTCGCTGAACTTCTTATCAGCCGGAAAAAGCCTAAAGATGCGTTCCGAGCAGGAATTGGATCGTTTGTCGGTCTGATTACATCCAGTATTGTGAAAGCAATCTTGTTTGTCATCATGATTATCATTTTCTTTTTCTTTATCTAACTTCAGACTTTAGCCTGAAATATGAAAAATTAAATAGTTTTTATTTGATTGCCATTGTCTTCTTTGCTAATGTAAATAGTGGATAAACTACTAGTACCTTAGGAGGAAATGACAATGGCATTTGAATTACCAAAATTACCTTATGAGTATGACGCACTAGAACCACATATCGACAAAGAAACGATGAACATTCACCACACGAAACACCACAATACGTATATCACGAATGTGAACAACGCTTTAGAAGGTCACGCAGATCTTTCTTCTAAATCTGTGGAAGAGTTAATTGCGAACCTAGATGCAGTTCCGGAAGATATCCGTACGGCTGTTCGTAACAACGGTGGCGGTCACGCAAACCACTCTTTATTCTGGGAAATCCTATCACCTAATGGTGGAGGACAACCAACTGGCGAATTAGCAGAAGCAATCGACAGCAAGTTTGGAAGCTTTGATGCATTTAAAGAAGAATTTGCAAAAGCTGCTACAACTCGATTCGGTTCAGGTTGGGCATGGCTTTCTGTATCAAATGGAGAATTAGAAGTGTCTTCTACTCCAAACCAAGACTCTCCAATCATGGAAGGTAAAACGCCACTTCTTGGTCTTGACGTTTGGGAGCATGCGTACTACTTAAACTATCAAAACCGTCGTCCAGATTACATTTCTTCTTTCTGGAATGTTGTTAACTGGGATGAAGTGTCTCAACGTTACGCTTCAGCAAAATAAGTTTAAATCAGATCCTGCAGAGTCTTCTGCAGGATTTTTTGATTCAAATTGTTCATATCAGGGAACTAAACTTCTCCTTCTGTCGTGTTATACTTAAGGGCGAGGTGCACGTGATGAAAAAAATAACGACACAACGAACAAGAACGAGCAAAGCGAAACAACGCGCTCATTTAACTTTCCGAATGAATGTCCTATTCTTAACGATATTTATTTTATTTACGATGTTAATCTTCCGCCTTGGATATCTCCAGATTGTTAAAGGCGAGGAGTATACAAGTTTACTAGCGCGTACAGAAGAAGTCCCCGTAAATACGAGCGTACCGAGAGGTCGTATTTTTGATACGGAAGGTCGAATCTTAGTCGATAACAAAGCAGAACGAGCAATTACATACACGAAAATGCAAACAACCAAAGCAGAAGAAATGTGGACAATTGCTGAACAACTGGCTCTGTTGATTGAGAAAGACGACAAAAGCATCACGAAAAGTGATCTTCAGGATTATTGGTTACGTAAGAACAGCGAGAATATCTATGTGAATGTTTCCGAAGAAGAGCGAAAAGCGATACAAGATAATGATGAACTTACAAATTCAGAAAAAACCTCTCAGATTAACCGGTTAATTCGTGAGGCGATTCCACAAGAAGACTTAGACAGTTTTTCAAAAGAAGACCGAGAGATCATTGCCATTTACCGTGAGATGGCATCAGGTTATGCATTATCTCCTCAGATTATTAAGGGTGAAGATGTTACAGCCGAGGAATTTGCACGTGTTTCTGAACGTCTTGGTGAGTTAAAAGGGGTCAATACGACAACGGACTGGAGAAGGGTTCGGAATTCGAATTTAGCCATTCTTGGAACGACTACGCTACCTAAGGAAGGAATTCCGAGGTCTTCGTTAAATCACTATCTAGCTCGCGACTATTCACGCAATGATCGAGTAGGTCGAAGTTATGTGGAACAGCAGTATGAAGAAATTCTTCAAGGTCAAAAATCTGTTGTAAAGAACATCACAGATGGAAAAGGGCGAGTTATCGATACACAAACCGTATATGAAGGAGATCCTGGAAAAGATATTGTCCTTTCCATCGATACCGAAGTACAAGCTCGACTAGAAGAGGTCGTCACAAACCGGCTTCTAGAAATGAAACGAGATGTAGGTACGCAACACCTCGACCGAATGTTCTTCACGCTCATGGACCCCAACACAGGGGAGATTATCGCGATGGTCGGTAAAATCCTTCGTCGGGATGCAGAGACTCAGGAATTTGCACGTGATCCAGAGACAGGTAGCTATATTGTGGATGATTATGCGTTCGGCACATTTACAACAGCATATGAGGCCGGTTCGACAGTGAAAGCCGGAACACTATTAACGGGGTACCGTGAAAATGCCATCAATGTAGGAGATTCTAAAGTAGATGAACCTATCTTTATCGCACAAGATCGACCGAAGTCATCTGTATTTAACCGATCAGGTCGAATTCCAATGAATGACTTAACAGCCCTAGAGCGGTCTTCAAACGTATATATGTTTAAAACAGCCTTTACATTGGCAGGCGAGACCTATCAACCGAGAGAAAGTGTGAATTTTAATTTTGATGCGTTTGATAAACTTCGTAACGGGTATGCCCAACTTGGGCTAGGGGTACCGACTGGTATTGATCTCCCTGGAGAAGTTGCCGGTTATAGTGATCCCACGCAAGATTCAGCAGGAAAACTTCTTGACTTAAGTATCGGCCAGTATGATACCTATACACCGCTTCAGTTGACACAATTTATTTCAACTATTGCGAATGGTGGAAAGCGATTAAAACCTCATGTTGTCAAAGAAATCCGTGAACCTTCAGAAAGCGGTGAACGCCTTGGTGCGCTTTCTATGGAAGTAAAACCGCAAGTGTTAAATGTGTTGGAGAACACGCAGCGTGAGATCAATCACGTACGCGAAGGGATGCGCCGAGTGTATCAAGGCTCCCAGGGAACGGCACGCGGAGCTTTCAATGGTTTTAAATATAATGGTGCTGGAAAAACTGGAACGGCAGAAACATTCGCCTACGATCCTGTCCGAAAGCGCATGTTTGAAACTGTGACACTCACACATGTAGGATTTGCTCCATTTGATAACCCGAGTATAGCCTATTCGACCCTCATTCCATGGGCGTCAACCCGAGATGACTACACAACGAATAGTTCAACTCCCCTTACGAGGGAACTTGTCGATGCCTATTTTGAGATTCTGGAGAAACGTAGAGCGGAACAGATTGAAGAAGATTTACATCCTACTATCAAACCTTCTTTAAACCAACTACAAGTCGATGAAGAAGATGAACAATAATTAGACAGCTGCCTCCGGGTAGCTGTTTTTGCGTTTACAAAACCTTTACATTGCTTTCATAAAGGCTCAATAAAGTCCTTGTATAGTTAGCAATGTAAGAAAAAACAAACTCTGTAGGGGGACACACCTGATGAAGAACTGGAAATACTTTATGGGAACAGCAATGCTTGGATCTGCACTTATTTTAGGAGCGTGTGGAGACGAAGCTTCGGAATCAGCAGAAGGTACAGATACAACAGATACTGGTAGTGAAGAAGCAGTCGTTGAAGGTTCAGTAGTAGGAGATGGTTCATCAACAGTAGCGCCAATCCTAGAAGCACTAGTTGAAGAATATTCTGCACAAAGTGAAGTACAAGTAACAGTTGGTGTATCAGGAACAGGTGGAGGATTTGAGAAATTTATCGCAGGAACTACAGACTTCTCAAACGCATCTCGTCCAATCAAAGAAGAAGAAGCAGCAGAATTAGAAGCAGCAGGAATTGACTTTACAGAATTCCTACTTGCTTATGACGGATTAACGGTAGTAGTAAACAGTGAAAATGACTGGGCATCTGATTTAACTGTAGAAGACTTGAAGAAGATTTGGGTAGAAGATGGCACAACAAAAATGTGGTCAGATATCAACCCTGAATGGCCTGAAGAAGAAATCGTGTTCTATTCACCTGGTACAGACTCAGGTACTTACGATTACTTCAATGAAGTTATCTTAGAAGATGCTGACATGGTTTCAGCTGCAACTCTTTCTGAAGACGATAACATACTTGTACAAGGTGTACAAGGTGACGTCAATGCAATTGGATTCTTCGGGTATGCGCACTACCTAGCGAACCAAGATACAATTTCTGCAGTGAGCATTGAGGGCATTGAGCCAAACAACGAAACAATTGAATCTGGTGAATATTCACCACTATCACGCCCACTCTACACATATGTGAGCAACGCAGCTATTGCTGAAAATCCAGCAGTATATGACTTTATGAAATATGTGATTGAAAATGCAGGAGAAATGGCTGAGGCTGTTGGGTATGTATCTGCACCACAAGAAGAGTATGACGCAGATATGGAAGCACTTGAAGCTTTAAAATAATCACTGTTTATACGTGAAGAACAAGAGTAGCGTCTTGCTACTCTTTTCTTCCGTCTAGTTGGAAAAGGGGGATCACGATGGCTGAGCAACGTCCATCTGTTCAAGAGATGATTGCAAACGCAGGAACAAAGCGAAACCGGAAAACACTTGAAAAAACAATACCGGTTGTCCTTTTCATCATTGCAGCAATCTCTGTACTAACTACATTAGGTATTGTATTTACACTAATAGTTGAAACATTTATCTTCTTTACAGAAGTACCTTTCTTCTCTTTCTTATTTGGTACAGAGTGGTTACCATTCTCCAATACAGAAGCGCGATTTGGGATATTGCCCCTCATTGTTGGTACTTTAAAAGTAACATTCATAGCAGTAATTGTAGCAGTGCCACTTGGTCTATCGGCAGCTATCTACTTAAGTGAATATGCAAGTGATACTGCTAGAAGAATTATTAAGCCAATTCTAGAAGTACTTGCGGGTGTACCAACAATCGTATATGGCTACTTTGCATTAACATTTGTTACTCCAGTGCTTCAGCAGTTTATTCCTGAACTGAAGATCTTCAATGCAATCAGCCCTGGAATCGTAGTGGGTATCATGATTATTCCAATGATTGCTTCTTTATCTGAAGATGCGATGAGCGCAGTACCGAACAGCATTCGTGAAGGTGCACTTGGAATGGGATCAACTCGTCTTGAAGTGGCACTGAAGATTGTTCTTCCAGCTGCCCTGTCTGGAATTTTAGCATCGATTGTATTAGCGATGTCACGCGCAATTGGAGAGACAATGATTGTATCTCTAGCAGCAGGGTCAACGCCTCGATTTGATGGTCAATTCACAGACAGTATTCAAACCATGACAGCTTACATTGTGCAAGTAGCAACAGGTGATGCTGGGTATGGCACAACAATCTATTATTCCATTTACGCAGTTGGGTTTACATTGTTCTTGTTCACACTAGTGATGAACTTGTTAGCACAACGAATTTCAAAACGTTTCAGAGAGGAGTATTGATATGCGCTATATGAACAATGAAGCCGTGATGAAAAAGATGAATTCACGTAAAATCGTCAATCTTATCTTCAAAGGCATCTTCTTATTTGCGACAATACTCGCTCTTATGACGCTTGCTGTGCTATTTTATCGAATTTTATCTCAAGGAATCGGCTATCTCTCTTGGGATTTCTTCAACAACTTTGCCTCACGCTTCCCAGAAAAAGCTGGTATTAAAGCGGCTTTAATTGGATCGATTTGGTTGATGGCTGTTGTCGCACCTGTTTCGATGTTCTTAGGTATCGGTAGTGCAATCTATCTAGAAGAGTATGCCAAGAAAAACAAAATCAATGATTTTATTCGAGTCAATATTTCAAATTTAGCCGGCGTACCTTCTGTTGTATTCGGTTTACTTGGTTTAACGATTTTCGTTCGTGCGCTTGCGCTTGGAAATAGTGTATTAGCAGCTGGATTTACAATGAGTCTTTTAATACTACCGGTGATTATTGTGGCATCTCAAGAAGCTATCCGTGCTGTTCCTAGTGAAGTGCGAGCAGCTTCTTATGGAATGGGAGCTACAAAGTGGCAGACGATTACACGCGTCGTATTGCCAAGTGCAATACCGGGGATTTTAACAGGTTCAATTCTTGCGTTATCTCGAGCAATTGGAGAAACAGCTCCACTAGTCGTCATTGGAGTTCCCGTCATTATTCAGTTCTTGCCGAGTGGTGTGTTCGATACATTTACCGCACTTCCTATGCAGATCTATGACTGGGCGAAGCGTCCACAAGCGGACTTCCAAAACGTTGCTTCTGCCGGGATCATTGTTTTGATGTCTGTTCTATTGTTAATGAACTCTGTGGCTGTATTAATACGTAATAAATTCCAGAAGCGTTACTAGACGCATCGGAAAAGGGGAGACTACACATGGTACAACAAATTGATAAAAAGCCTGAAACAACTCAAATTGTCTATGATACAAAAGGTTTGAATCTTTGGTACGGCACGAATCACGCTTTGAAAAATATTGATTTGCCAATTTACGAAAATGAAGTGACAGCGATTATCGGTCCATCTGGATGTGGGAAATCGACGTATATAAAAACGCTAAATCGTATGGTGGAATTAACACAAGGTGTAAAAACATCTGGAGAAATTCACTACCGCGGTCGCAACATTTTTGATAAGGATTACACAGTTGAAGAACTACGTACGAAGGTTGGAATGGTATTTCAAAAACCAAACCCATTCCCGAAATCGATCTATGACAACATTGCCTATGGTCCACGTATCCACGGTATTAAAAACAAGAAAATCTTAGATGAAATTGTCGAGAAAAGTTTACGTGGCGCAGCGATCTGGGATGAAGTAAAAGATCGTCTATCTACAAATGCTTACAGCTTGTCGGGTGGTCAACAACAACGAATCTGTATTGCACGTGCACTAGCAATCGAACCAGATGTCATCTTGATGGACGAGCCTACTTCTGCCCTAGATCCGATCAGTACTTTAAAAGTAGAAGAATTGGTGCAGGAATTAAAGAAAGATTACTCAATCATCATCGTCACGCATAACATGCAACAAGCAGGACGAATTTCAGACAAGACAGCATTTTTCTTAAACGGGGAAGTTGTTGAATACGATGAGACAAATGTGATTTTCTCAAATCCATCTGATCAACGTACAGAAGATTATATTTCAGGTCGATTCGGCTAAGGGGGCTATTCACATGGTAGTAAGAGAAATGTTTGATAACGAATTAAAGAATTTACACCAAAAGCTCATTCATATGAGTCAACTTTCAATTGAACGTCTTAGTGAATCTGTAGATGCACTTGCAAATCATGATGTCGCGCTGGCGAGTAAAATTAAAGAAGCAGATGCGGAGATTAATAAACTCGAGGAAGAAATTAATGATGCGGTCATTTTAACGATAGCTAGACAGCAACCTGTTGCTACAGATTTGCGACGATTAATGGTCTTAGTGAAGATTGCTGGAGATATGGAGCGAGTCGGGGACTATGCAGTCAACATTGCGAAAGAGACGGAACGCATCGGTTCACAAGAGCATTTAACTCAATTGCCTAAAATTCAAGAGATGAAAGACAAAACCGTGTCTATCTTACGTCTGACATTAGATGCATTTATCGCAGAAGATGTTGAACAAGCGCAAACTATTGCGAAGCTCGATGACGAAATTGATAAAATGTACGGTGAACTGATTCGTGACTTGTTAGGGTCTGGTGTATCAAGTCCAGACCAGCTTCCACAAATCACACAACTTGCCTTTATCTGTCGCTACTTAGAGCGTTCAGCAGATCATGCAACGAACATGGCAGAGCAATTGCTGTACCTTCGCAAAGGAAAGCACATTGATTTAAACTAAAATTATTTCAATCCAGTGCAGACTCTATGGAACCAATAGAGAATGCACTGGTTTTCCTTTAGAGTAAAACAAGAGTTCATCAAAATAATTTAGTGAAAATGACTAGATTTTATATTTCATTGTGATATAATAGGTAAGTCGTATAAATCAGCTCAAAATGATTTTAATACATCCTTTATAGAGTGGGAGGGACTACTATGCGCGTTAATATTACTCTTGCATGCACAGATTGTGGAGAGCGTAACTATATTTCTAAGAAGAACAAACGTAACAATCCAGAGCGTTTGGAGCTTAAAAAATATTGCTCTCGTGAAAAGAAAATGACTCTTCACCGTGAAACGAAATAATGACCGTTAAACCAAAATCCCCGCTCGGATTTTGGTTTTTTTACTCCAAGAGATATCTTTATTCACTCATCTGACGATTTAGCCAGGTGAGTGTCTTTAATTCTAAGGGGGATTGGAATGAAACGGCAGTTAAGGCAACAAGTGCTTGAAACGTTACAACTGATGACACAAGAAGATTATCAGCGAAGAAGTTCAAGGTTACATGAACGACTTCTCTTAACGATTTCCTTTACAACCACGCATATGGTGGGTTGTACGATTTCTCGCTTTCCTGAACCCGATACGCGAGCCCTTATCGAATATTTTTGGAAACATGATATACCGGTAGCAGCTCCCGTATCCAACCCGAATACAAAAGAAATGACATTTTACCAAATCCATTCGTGGGAAGATGTGACGGAGGGTTACAAAGGGATACAAGAGCCTGTCGCAGATTCAAACAGAGTGGTTACAAAAGAACAGTTTACGCATATTCTAGTGCCTGGAGTTATAGTTGATCAGAATGGATATCGCATCGGATTCGGTGGTGGTTTTTATGATCGTTTTCTGATGGACTGTCAAGTGCCCACCATCTTACTTGCATTCAATGAGCAAGTATTATTTCATGATCAAATAGAAACCCATGATATACCTGTCCAACTTATTGTGACGGAGACTGAATTGATTAGGCCTTAAGGAGATTGCAATGGATACGTTTTATGATGTTTTACAATTATTAAAAAGATATGGCATCTTTATCTACACAAAAGATGCAGTTGCAGACATTGAATTGATGGAATTTGAATTAAATGAGTTAAAAACATCTGGAGTTATCGATGCAAATGACTATTTAAAAGCAATTTTAATTTTACGAAAACGGAAATCAGAGTTCACAAAAAACAACTAAAATTTTTCGTTTTTCTATGACTTTTTTATCGATTCTAGTAAATTTGAAACTAAATAGGCATATACTCGTCTAAATGAGGGTATCATGTTTATGTTATGTATAGATTTTGTAAAGTATGCGAAGCGCATACAATTTTAAAGGAGGGTATGGCCATGAAAAAATGGTCTACGCATTCTTTACTATTCGCTGCAGTAGTATTGACTTGGATAAAAACATTTATTGTTTATCACATGAGTTTTAACATGAAAATAGAAAACATCATGCAGCATATTATTTTGTTTATCAACCCATTAAGTTTTATCTTATTATTCTTTGGTATTTCACTCTTTTTCTCAAAAGAAAAAACATCTAAGCGATTTATTTTAGGGGGAAGCACGATTCTTGCAATGATCCTCTATGCAAATGTCGTGTTCTACCGATTCTTTACGGACTTTATTACGTTGCCTGTATTGTTCCAAACAAGTAACTTTGGTGATCTTGGATCTTCAGCCTCAAATAGTATTTACTTTACGGATGTGTTTTATTTTATAGATGTCATCTTACTATTTATTTTTGCACGGTATTTGTCGAAACATCAAGAGCAAGTGGTGCGTAAACCAATCCACCGTAAAGCATATTTCGTCTTTGCGGCTGCTATCTTTTTCTTGAATCTCGGACTTGCGGAGATTCAACGTCCACAGTTGTTGACGCGTAGTTTTGACCGTGAAATGCTTGTGAAAAATATTGGAACATACAACTATCATCTATATGATGTCTATGTACAATCCAAATCTCAAGCACAACGAGCGTTTGCAGATGGTAGTGAATTAGTTGAAGTGAACAACTATGTTCGCTCGAACCATGTAGAGAATACAACGCCTCTACAAGGCGTTGCAAAAGATAAAAATATTATCGTTATCTCTATGGAATCCTTGCAAAATTTTGTGATCAATGAAGATATGAACGGAGAAGTTATTACACCTTTCCTTAATGAGTTGACGCAAGATAAAGACACGATGTACTTCTCAAACTTTTATCATCAAACAGGACTAGGTAAAACATCCGATTCCGAATTTATTGTAGAGAACTCCTTGTATCCACTGGGGGGAGGGGCTGTTTTCTTTACACATGCAGGAAACACATTTAATTCTCTTTCTGAACGTTTAGGTGAAAATGGATACCACACATCAGTCATGCATGCGAACAACAAGAGTTTTTGGAACCGAGATATGATGTATCAGTCCCTCGGTGTTGATACTTTCTATGATATCGATAGCTATACTGTTGAAGAAGGACAAGCTGTTAACTGGGGAATGAAAGATATTCCGTTTTTTGAACAGTCAGCTGAGATTCTGAAAAGAGAAGAACAACCTTTCTTTACACGTATGATTACCTTAACGAATCACTATCCATTTACGTTAGATGAAGAAGATAAACTCATTCCGGAATATACATCGAATTCAGGAACACTGAATCGTTACTTCCAGACTGTTCGTTATATGGATGAATCGTTACGTGTATTCTTCGACGAGTTAAAAGAACAGGGATTATATGAAGATTCCATCATCGTTATGTATGGAGATCACTACGGAATTTCCGACAACCATAATAAAGCGATGGAACAGTATTTAGGCAAGGAGGTCACACCATTCGTTTCGGCGAAGTTACAAGAAGTTCCACTCTTCATCCATATTCCAGATAGTGGACTGGGGGGAGAACGCACGGATCTTACAGGCCAAGTAGATTTGCGTCCTACAATCTTGCATATGGCGGGTATTGACACTTCAAAAGATATTCAATTAGGAACTGACATCTTTGCGGAAGACCGTGAGCAGAAAGTGATTTTCCGTGATGGTGGCTTTGTTACAGAAGAAGTGTTGTTTACAAAAAATACATGTTACGATGCAACTACTGGTGAAGAAATTGAACGCACACTATGTGATGAAGAAATCTCTAAGACTAACCAAGAATTAAATTATTCGGATCAGTTGATCAACGGTGATTTGCTCCGTTTCTATAACCGTCAGACAGGACAACTTCTAATCGAAGAAACAAATACAACAGACGAATAAGGGAAGGCCTCTGCGTTTGCAGAGGCTTTTTTGTACACAAAAAAACGAGGGCTCACAAATTGTGAGCCCTCGTCTTGTGATCATCACTAAGGATGATTAGTGCAATCCTGGTGGATATCCTTGGAAGATAACCGTTGCCACTGAAAAGAATCCGAATACAAGAACAGTCGCTGCATTAAAGAAGACGCCTAAAAAGTTTCTTTCTTTAAATGCTTGATAAGTTCCAATGATAGCTAGGATTGTCGTTAGACTAAAAATTACGATTAATAAGTTCATGAATGACTCTCCTCCCGACATTAGAAAATGAATGCCGCAATCAAATATTCCTCTTTTATTTTACGTTGTTCTCGCGTATTTGTCGAGTAACATTCATGACAATTGTTTGAACGTTCAGGTAAACTAAGAAGTGAGGTGAAAATATGTTAACGATTCGACGATTATCACTGGGTCCGATTCAAACCAATTGCTATGTGGTCCGTTCGAAAGAACAGGCCTTGATCATTGACCCAAGTGGAGAAGCAACAAGAGTAAAACAAGTCATTGAACAAGCGGGTCTAAAAGTACAAGCTATCCTACTTACTCATGCTCACTTTGATCACATTATGGGACTTGAGGACATACTTCGTTTATATCCTGTTCCCGTTTACATGCACAAGAAAGAAGTGGAATGGTTAAAAGAACCGATGTTCAATGGTTCAGGGAAATATGCAGAACTTCCGAACATCTCTGTTGATGTGGAACCTGAAACTCTGAGAGAAGGTGAGTTTTCTATTGGGGATTTCACCATGAAAGTTTTCGAAACACCGGGTCACTCACCTGGAAGTTTAAGTTTCTATTTTGAAGAAGGTGGATTTGTCGTAAGTGGGGACGCGTTATTTCAAGGAAGCATCGGTCGAACAGATTTGATCGGTGGCGACCTGCGATTATTGCTCTCTATGATCGAACAAAAGCTACTCACGCTTCCTGAAGACACGATTATCTATTCTGGGCACGGTCCTGAAACATCAGTAGAAGATGAGATGAACCATAACCCGTTTTTAAATGGATTTTAATCAAAAAACCAGTTTCCCTAAACAGGGAAACTGGTTTTTGGATTAATGTCCTGCACCTGGTACATGAATGAAAGATGCATAGTACGTGAATCCTGCAAAGAAGAACATGAGGTACGCACCGAAGATATACATATACATACGTTCAGATAAGTTCAAGAATCCTAGAAGAAGAAATAACCCGGTGTTTGCTAGCATAAGTAATGAAGCTGGCATCATATCACCAATGTAAAACATCACTGCAAAAATTCCTGTCCAAAAAGCCATTACTTTATACATATTGCCCATCATAATTGAAGTCCCTCCTTTTAACGACAGACGTTTCACATATTTATTATAATAGATGAGGTAGAGGAAAGTAA
This sequence comes from Chryseomicrobium palamuruense, assembly GCF_042649045.1. Taxonomy (NCBI): domain Bacteria; kingdom Bacillati; phylum Bacillota; class Bacilli; order Caryophanales; family Caryophanaceae; genus Chryseomicrobium; species Chryseomicrobium palamuruense. Next base: position 305,095 of record NZ_JBHSEF010000026.1, read on the forward strand.
ACAGAATCTATCGGCTCCTCATGTAATGACAAGATGTTGACACATTTAGAAGAGGTATCTCGGAAATAAGAGTTTGATAATTCGAAAAACAAGCTAGACAGCTTCTTTTTTTCATGTATACTAAAAGAACATTCGATAGGCGATGGTCGAATGGTCTGGAGAAAGGAGAATCCTTTGTCTGAAATAAATCCAATGGAAACAAAGAGTAAAGCCATTTTAGAAAAAGCAGTTTTATTTGAAGCGTCCGACCTTCATTTAATCCCACATGATACGGAATACCAACTTGTATTTCGTAAACAACAGCAAATGTTTGATGCGGGTGTGTTGCCACTTGCTTTTGGTGACCGACTGATCACGTACCTTAAATATTTGTCTTCTCTCGATATTACGAATAAACGTAATCCCCAAAGCGGAGCTTTCCAATTGCTCCTTCTCTCAGAAGTTTATCATTTCCGAGTTTCTACCCTTTTATCCATTTCCAAAAGAGAAAGTTTGGTGGTCCGAATCGCCAAGCCTAATTTAATTGTGCCTTTAGAAGAAATTAGCTTGTTTCAAGAACACGCCTCTCTATTAAAAGAAATCAGCAGTGCCAAACAAGGTCTTGTTCTAGTCATCGGACCTACAGGCTCTGGGAAATCCACCACTATGTACGCAATGACGAAATATTGTTCACATGAATTATCGCGTCATGTCATTTCCCTTGAAGATCCTGTTGAAATTAATCAGAGCTACTTGCTGCAAGTACAAGTCAATGAACGGGCAGGCCTGTCCTATGCGACGGGACTGAAAGCCATCTTGCGGCATTCTCCAGATGTGATATTAATTGGAGAGATACGCGACGCAGAAACGGCAAAAATAGCCGTTGAAGCTGCTTTGACAGGACATCTCGTCATTTCCACTATCCATGCGAAAGATGCATCGGGTGCGTTATTTCGTTTGCTGGATTTGGGCATTACAGCAGAAGAGATTGGACAAATTTGTCGAGCATTTATCTCACAGCGGCTACTACTCCGAAAAGGTAAGGAACAATTAGGTGCCATCTATGAAATAGCTGAAACCGATACGATAGCTACAATGATTGCAGCAATCCATCAAGGGGTCCGCCCGGTAATTCCAACACATCTAAGTCTTGCATTTCAAATTGAGCGAGCTGTCCGTGGATAAACGAGGACGCTATTCAAAACCATTGATTGCGAAAGCTTCCCAAGCAGAATTCCTTGAAAAACTCGCCTCGCTTCTTGAACAAGGCTTTTCTTTACCAGATGCCATTGTTGTCTTGTGCCCATTTTATATGGAATTGGAAATTCAAACCAAGCTCTTCATCCTTTTTGAAGAGGGACATAATTTATCCCATGTATTTGAAATAATGGGCTATCCAGATACAGTGGTCGAATCAATTCGTTTGGCAGAAGTTCATGGACATTTGACGGTCGTACTAAATCAAACGGCTGATTTATTAAAGAAACAACGTACCATGAGAAAACAAGCAGTCACAACACTTAGTTATCCCATCGGACTGTTGTTCTTTATGACTGCTCTTTTTGTTGGTTTTAAACTCTATTTTCTGCCTATGTTCTTACCTTTAGTAGAACGATCCAATCCTGCTGCTGTGGGACGCATCAAATTGATTTTTTCTCTTCCATTTTATTTGATTCTTATGGCGTTAATTCTTCTGGCCATAGGGTGGTTCTATTTTTATGTGGTATACCGAACAAAATCGGTAAAGTGGCTACTGTTTTCAAGAAAAGCTTTGTTCATCAAAGTGCTTCAAAACAATATTACTTCTTGGCAGATGAGTAGAGAACTAAGCTTATTGTTATCTGGAGGAGTAAATTTAGCAGACTCGATACGTTTCATTCACTCTGGCAACCATCTGCTTTGTAAGCTAGCGTGCGCAGAACTTCTGGAGTGGCTCGAACGAGGAGAGGATTTTTCTTCTGCAGTGAAATTGAATGCCTGGATGTCTAAAGATGTCGTTCGGTTTATTGAACACAGTGAGTTACATGGCTATCTCTCAGAAGAACTCGCATTGTATCAACAATCAAAAGCAGACGCTGTTCAAAAGAGGCTAGAAGTGGGAATTGCTCTCGCGCAACCTGTTCTATTCCTCTTGATAGGAGGACTCGTTATCAGCGCATATCTATCTATTATGTTACCGATTTATAATCTAATATCCGTATAGGAGATGAAAATATGAAAAAGTTGTTAAATCAGAAAGGTTTTACACTTGTAGAAATGATGATTGTATTGCTAATAATATCTGTATTACTGTTGGTGACCATTCCAAATATAGCGAAGCATACGGCTACGATCGATTCAAAAGGATGCGATGCTTATATAAATATGGTCAGTGCGCAGATTGAAGCTTATAAACTTGAATTTAAAGAAATACCTACATTACTTTCTTTAAATACGACTGGTTTTATTAAAGAAGAGAAGCTGGTATGCCCTGGTGGTCAAGAGCTAACAATTGATGTAAATGGCGTAGTCAGTGAGAAAGCAAGTTAAGTCAGAACTTGGTTTCACCCTGCTTGAAGTGCTTGTAACATTAACGATTATCAGTGCCTTACTTGTGATTCCAATTCGGATGAGTGCAGAAATATCTCATGAAATGATGGAGAGGCAATTTTTCAATCAGTTGCATCATGACATTTTCCAGGCACAAGCTCTTGCTATTTCTTCGAGACAAGTGGTCAGTGTGAAATTAAGTAGGGCAAATCGCTATTATGCTTTGATGGCTGGCACGAAGGAAATTAAACGTGTACCGTTTCCGCGAACGATCGACATCAGTTACAAAGCGACGTTATTTGAAATCAGTTTCCTGTCAAATGGCAATGTTGGCCAGTTCGGAAACATCTTATTTACAGTGTCAGGTAAAGAAATGGACTTCAAAGTACACATTGGAAAAGGGAGGATCGCTTATGAATATGAAGGGTTATAGTACAGTAGAGTCTCTTGCTGCATTCGGTGCATTTATTTCCATGGCAATGATTCTCACTCCTTTACTGACAGGTCTACTTTCAACACACCAGAAGGCGTTAGATAACTATTCATTTGCTCTAGCAGAATATGAATTAATCAAGCGCCTGCCATCAAGTGGAGAAATCGTTGTCTTAAACACTCGATATTGGAGTACGTATGATGGAAGCGAGTTCTGTGTACATACCCCAACACGGGATGCGCGATGCAGAGATTAAAACTGCTTAATCAAAGAGGCTATTTTCTACTGGATTTATATTTGCAGCTTTTACTTTTAGTTATAACTTCTGTTGGAATTGCGTTTTTTCTTGGTGTGCTTCATCCGGTGAAGAAACAACTGGATGCGACCATCCCTCTCGAATATGAACTCTTTTGGATGGAGTTGGAATCCACGGCGGCTCAATCTACCACAGTAGATGGGGGGATCCATAGTTGCATCCTTCGACTTGTGACGAATGACGGTACCTATATTTACGAAAAGTATGGAACCATTATACGAAAGCGTAAAAACAATCTCGGTCATGAGCCCGTCCTTCAACAGGTGCAGTCCTGTGAGATTCAAGGTTCATCAGATCAAATTCGAATGACAGTCTATTTTTTAACTGGAGAAGTCATAGAGAGGGTGATGTACATTGCTCCGAGCAAATGATGGATATATTTTATTATTTGTTTTGACAATGATCCTACTCGTTTCAACCATTATTGGAGGAATGACTTCTTCTTTACTCACCAAACAAACGTATTATAAATCTTTAGAAATTGTTTACAACCAAAAAGCCACAGCCTACTGGATAGTGTATACTAATAAAAACGACGTGGAGTAAATGAGTGAGTTTATGAGAAAAGTATATTTGGTAGGATTTATGGGTTGTGGTAAAACAGCGATTGGAAAACGATTGAGTTTCGCACTTCGAATCCCGTTTTATGATATGGATAAAGAAATCGTTAAACAAACGGGAATGACCATTCCTGAGATTTTTGAAACATATGGAGAAACCTATTTTCGGGAACTGGAGACACAGTTTCTAAAACAGTTTCGAAATGAGTATTGCATCATTTCAACAGGGGGAGGGGTCGCTATCTCAGAAGAGAACCGTAAAGTCATGCGGTCAACAGGACTGGTCCTTTTTTTAAATGCGGCATTCCCAGATATTTGGATGCGAATCCACCGAGATAAAAACCGACCAATCGTTCAGCGAAGCACACGTGAAGAAATCGAAGCCCTCTATCTAAGGAGGCTCCCCTTTTACAAAAAAGCAGCGCATGTCACCGTACGAACGGAAGGTAAAACATTGAAACAAATTACAGAGTATTGTGCCTTCCAAGTTAATCGACTTAAATCCGAATGATTTTATCTTTTTATTTCATATAGTTCGTGTATATGATGATTTTAATAAAAAGATTGCGTTTACAAATAGACAATGTTAGGATGTAGGTATTGAAACTACATATCTAGCGGATGAAAGTGCGGGGAGAGAACGTCTCTGACGTCGCCGAAGGAGCAAATGCATAGTCATGAATCTCTCAGGCAAAAGTACTCGTACTGGACGCACCTCTGGAGAGTGCTGATATAGATCAGCCACCAAAGAAGAAAAGCCTTTTGGCTGAAACTTTCAGGTAAACGGACAGAGACCCATCAAAAGGGGTTTCTGTCTTTTTTTATGCGCAAAATTCATAATACTAAGAAAGTTGAAGGAGGATATTTATGCTTCGTACACCTTTATATGACCTTTATGCAAGTTACGGTGCGAAAACGATTGATTTTGGAGGATGGGATTTACCAGTCCAATTCTCTAGCATCAAAGAAGAGCACGAAGCCGTACGTACTAAAGCTGGCCTGTTCGATGTTTCTCATATGGGCGAAGTCTTCATTACAGGATCAGATAGCCAAGCATTCGTTCAAAACTTGGTAACCAACGATATCTCCAAATTAGTTCCAGGTCGTGCAATGTATGCAGCCATGTGTTATGAAGATGGAGGAACCGTTGATGATTTACTTGTCTATATGATGGGTGAAAATCATTACCTGCTTGTCGTAAATGCTTCCAACATCGACAAAGATGTAGAATGGATGAACCGACATGTCACAGGTGACGTACATATCGACAATCAATCAGACCAGTGGGGACTACTTGCTTTACAAGGACCATTGTCTCAACAAATTCTCCAAACATTGACAGAAACGGACCTTACAGAAGTGAAGTTCTTCCGCTTCGTCCAAGGCCAAGTCTCAGGTCGTGACGTGCTCATTTCTCGTACCGGATACACGGGAGAGGACGGGTTCGAGATTTACGCAAAAAATGAAGATCTTCCTGCTCTATGGGAAGCGATAATTGAAGCTGGTAAATCGGATGGCCTCCTTCCAGCTGGACTTGGCGCACGAGATACACTTCGTTTTGAAGCTTGTCTACCTTTATATGGCCAAGAACTTTCGAAAGATATTTCTCCTCTTGAGGCAGGAATCGGGTTTGCAGTAAAGCTGACTAAAGATGGTTTCATAGGAAAAGAAGCCATAGAGAAAAAAGGACAACCCCGCAAGCTTGTCGGCATTGAAATGATAGACAAAGGAATTCCTCGTCACGGATACCCTGTGTTTATAGGAGGTCAACGTATTGGAGAAGTAACAACCGGTACACAATCACCTACATTAAAGAAAAATATCGGGCTTGCGTTACTTTCTAATGAATTTACCGAAATAGGTCAAGAACTAGAAGTGGAACTACGCGGAAAACGTCTTCGCGCCGTCGTTGTGCCTACGCCATTTTACAAACGAGCAAAATAAAAGGAGCGATCGTCCATGATCAACCATCGTTACTTACCGATGACAGAGCAAGATCAGAAAGACATGTTAGATACAATTGGAGTTTCATCGATTGATGAGCTTTTTGCAGACATTCCTGAAAAAGTTCGTTTCCAAGGTGAATACAACATTAAACCTGCTAAATCAGAAACAGCACTTTTAAAAGAGTTAACTAAGATGGCTGCGAAAAATGCAGATAGCCGTCGCTATGCATCCTTCTTAGGTGCTGGCGTTTATGATCACTTCAAACCTACGATTGTCGATCACGTGATTTCTCGTTCAGAGTTCTATACGGCTTATACCCCGTATCAGCCTGAAATTTCACAAGGGGAATTACAAGCCATCTTTGAATTCCAAACAATGATCTGTGAATTAACAGGAATGGATATTGCCAACTCCTCCATGTATGATGGCGGAACGGCTTTAGCAGAGGCAGGAAATTTAGCGGCGGGACATACACGTCGTAAAAAAATCCTTATTTCAGATGCGGTTCACCCTGAATATCGTGATGTTGTGAAAATGTATGCACATGGTCAAAACATTGCGGTTGAAACGGTTCCCTTAAAAGATGGGAAAACGGACCTAAAAGCATTAGAAAGCCAATTGTCAGATGATATTGCGGCTGTGATGGTACAGTATCCAAACTTCTTTGGACAGTTAGAGGATATGCAGAAAATCAGTGATGTAACACATGCACACGGTGCACTTTTCGTTAGTTCATCCAATCCACTCGCACTAAGTGTACTCACACCACCAGGTGAGTTTGGTGCAGACATTACGGTAGGTGATGCGCAAGTATTCGGAATTTCCGAAGCGTTTGGTGGTCCTCACTGTGGATACTTTGCAGTATCAAATAAATTAATGCGTAAAGTGCCAGGGCGTCTTGTCGGGGAAACTACAGACGATCAAGGGCAACGGGGGTATGTATTGACACTTCAAGCTCGCGAACAGCACATTCGTCGTGACAAAGCGACATCCAATATCTGTTCGAACCAAGCGTTAAATGCACTAGCTGCAAGTGTTGCAATGACAGCACTTGGTAAAAAAGGTACGAAAGAAATGGCAATCCAGAACATTGCAAAAACTGCGTATGCAAAACAAGCGTTCGAAGCAGCTGGATTTAACGTGGTCTTCCAAGGTGCACACTTCAATGAAATCGTAGTTGCATTACCAGGCACATTTGAAGGTCTGAACAAACATCTGATTGAAAAAGAGATCATTGGTGGACTTCACTTAGGCACATATTACAAATCGTTAGAAAATCATGTGCTCGTTGCTGTAACAGAACAACGGACGAAAGAAGAAATTGATGCACTTGTTGCAGAAATGGGGGCTTATTATGCATAAAGATAACCAACCCTTGATTTTTGAATTATCGACGGAAGGCCGAATCGGCTATAGCCTGTCGGATTTGGATGTACCGGAAGTGAATCTAGATGAGCTTCTGCCAGAAGGAATGAAGCGTACAACAGAAGCGGAACTTCCTGAAGTATCAGAACTTGATATTATGCGTCACTACACGGCTTTATCAAATCGTAACCATGGGGTGGATTCTGGCTTTTACCCACTTGGATCTTGTACGATGAAGTACAACCCAAAAATTAATGAAAGCACAGCACGCTACCCAGGTTTTGCAAATATTCATCCGTTACAAGATGAGTCAACTGTTCAAGGTGCGATGGAGCTCATGTATGACCTTCAAGAGCATCTGATCGAAATCACGGGTATGGATGATGTGACCCTTCAACCAGCAGCAGGTGCACACGGAGAATGGACAGCACTTATGATGATTCGTGCCTTCCACGAGGCAAATGGTGACCATCACCGAACGAAAGTCATTGTTCCCGACTCAGCACACGGAACAAACCCGGCGTCAGCAACAGTGGCTGGTTTCGAAACTATTACTGTGAAATCCGACGAACATGGCCTTGTTGACTTAGAAGACTTACGTCGTGTTGCAGGGGATGACACAGCGGCACTTATGCTGACAAACCCAAATACACTTGGTTTATTTGAAGAACACATCTTAGAGATGGCAAGCATCATTCATGGAGTCGGTGGAAAGCTTTATTATGACGGGGCGAATCTAAATGCCGTTATGTCGAAAGCACGACCTGGGGACATGGGCTTCGACTGTGTTCACTTAAACTTGCATAAAACATTTACAGGCCCTCATGGTGGGGGTGGACCAGGTTCAGGTCCAGTTGGTGTGAAAAAAGATTTGATTCCATTCTTACCAGCACCAGTACTTGTGAAAAAAGGCGACAGCTATACATTCGACTATGATCGTCCACAAGCGATTGGGCGTGTAAAACCTTTCTACGGAAACTTTGGTATTAACGTTCGTGCGTACACGTACATCCGTTCAATGGGGCCAGATGGCTTAAAAGCTGTAACAGAATATGCAGTACTCAATGCAAATTATATGATGCGTCGTTTGGAGCCTTACTTCGACCTCCCATACAACCGTCATTGTAAACACGAATTCGTGTTAAGTGGTCGCCGTCAGAAGAAATTAGGTGTACGCACCCTGGATATGGCAAAACGACTGCTCGACTTTGGGTACCATCCACCAACGATTTACTTCCCACTGAACGTGGAAGAAGGTATGATGATTGAACCAACGGAAACAGAGTCGAAAGAAACACTTGATGCCTTCTGTGATGCATTGATTCAAATTGCGAAAGAGACAGAAGAAAATCCAGAAATGGTCCAAAATGCACCACACACAACAGTGATTGGTCGTCTAGATGAGACCAAAGCAGCTCGCAAACCTGTATTGCGCTATACGAAATAATTTAAAAGGCTCGCCAGTCGGCGAGCCTTTTTACATGAATCTATGATTTTGTTTTAATTTTTCCTGTCCATTTGCGGAAACCACCATCTAACTGGTAGATTTGCTCATAGCCTTTTTTCTTTAGGTTAAGTGCTGTACGAGCACTTCTTGCGCCACTCTGGCAATAAAGATAGACTGGCTTGTCTTTGCGAATCTCTTTCATACGAGTACGCATTTGACTTGCGGGAATGTTTCGAGCTCCCAAAATGTGACCGCCGTCAAATTCTTTTGGTTCACGTACATCGATGAGCTGGGCTTTACGGTACCCCTGAATAAATTCTTCTTGTGATAAGGTGGTCACTGATTTTTTCATACGTGTTCCCATGAAGAACGTATAAATACCGAAGACAATGATTGCCCCTAAAATTACTAATACGATTTCTAACAACTTCATTACTCCCTTCTCTACTTCTATTATAATAAGTAAAAGATAGAGATTCAATGTGAATACATAATTGGAGGAAAAACAATGAACACAACATGGTATTTTATTAACTCAGGTAAACAAGATCCTGCTTACAATATGGCACTTGATGAAGCACTTTTAGATTGGCATTCGGAAGGATTGATTCCTCCAGTGATTCGGTTTTATCAGTGGGAACCTGCATCTTTATCGATTGGGTATTTTCAAAAAGCAGAAAAAGATGTGGATATGGAAGCGATTAAACGTTTAGGGCTCGGATTTGTACGCAGACCAACTGGAGGCAGAGCTGTTTTGCATGAAGATGAATTGACATACAGTGTCATCGTCACGGAAGACTATCCAGATATGCCAAAAACCGTGACGGAAGCGTACCGAGTCATCAGTGAAGGAATTTTACAAGGATTTCGTAATCTTGGATTACGTGCAGAATTTTCGGTTCCTGTCTCTGAAGAACAACGTGCCGCATTAAATCAACCCAAATCTGCAGTTTGTTTTGATGCCCCTTCATGGTACGAACTCCTTGTAGAAGGAAAAAAAGTAGCGGGATCTGCCCAAACTCGACAAAAAGGTGTCATTTTACAACACGGGGCCATTCTAGTAGATCTAGATGAAGAAAAGTATATTCAGTGTTTTCATTTTTCATCAGATGACGTACGTAAAAAAGCAAAAACACGTTTAGGTCAAAAAGCTGTTTCCATTAACAAAATACTAACAAATCCGATTACTGTAGAAGAATGTATTCCCGCATTTAAAAAAGGTTTTGAACAGGCACTTTCCATCGAATTATATGAATATCAATTATCTTCCGAGCAACAACAATATGTAGAAAACCTTACAGCATCAAGGTACCGTACTGATGAGTGGAATTTTAGAAAATAATCGCCACTTCTGGGCTATGGAAATTAACCAAAATAGGTGCAAAGTTTCATTCTGTGAATTTGTTTGTCTGGCGCTAGACAACCAATATGTTGTGCTATATTATTTCTATATACACTATATATTGTGTCAAGAAGGCAATTAATCATTCGGGAGGAATTCGCATGGTCACATCTTCAATTCAAGAACAACAAGGTTTAATTGATCAATTAAATGCGTCAATCGCAAAATTTCCACAAGTTCACCCAGTGACACCAGACATGAAAATTACGCATAAAGGGGTTTCTAGACTGGTCATGATTGATCGTTATTCTTTCAAAGATACAGAAAAGAAAACCCTTCAAGCAGGGGATTTCGTGGTCTTAACAGTAAAAGAAGATCCGAAATTTCCGGCGCGAGGTTTAGGTCATATTGTATCCATCGATTGGGACAATAAGACTGCACTCGTTCGCATCGATGAGGAATACCGAAGCGCGATTGATGATCCCGAAAAAGTAGTGACTGGTGAGATCGTGCGTCCGCTATCTGTCATTGAAAAGCCTCTTGAAATTTTTTATGAACAAATCGCAAAACGTAATGCGACTGGACTTGCCTCTGTGGAAACTACAGAAGAAAAACGTCAAGAGTGGTTCGAAAAATTCTATCAAGAACTCGTATCACTTCGTTTCATACCAGCAGGACGTGTCATTTATGGGGCTGGTGCAGATACGGATGTCACGTATTTTAACTGTTATGTTATGCCATTTGTACCCGATTCACGGGAAGGTATCAGTGACCACCGAAAGCAGGTCATGGAAATCATGAGCCGTGGAGGTGGAGTCGGAACGAACGGTTCAACACTTCGCCCACGCAACACGTTAGCACGCGGGGTCAATGGAAAATCTTCAGGGTCTGTGTCATGGTTAGATGATATTGCCAAGCTGACACACCTAGTTGAGCAAGGAGGCTCTCGCCGTGGAGCACAGATGATCATGCTAGCCGATTGGCATCCGGATATTGCTGAATTCATCATTTCCAAAATGCAAAATCCGCGAATTTTGCGGTATTTGATCGAAAATACGGAAGACAACTGGATTAAAGATTTAGCAAAGGACAAACTGAAATTCAAGCCACTTTCCCAGCAGGAAGATCAGATGTATCAAGGTATCGTTAATTATAGAGCAATTCCGGGACTCGGTGGCTTTAGTGAAGCCATCATTCGTGATGCAGAAACAAAACTGCGTGATGGTGGGCACTACAGTGTTCATAATCCAGAATTCCTAACAGGCGCGAATATCTCAGTGACATTGACTAAGGAATTCATGCAGGCGGTTGAAGAGGATGCAGAATTCCAATTACGCTTCCCCGCAGTTGAAAACTATTCGAAAGAAGATATGGAAGTCTACAATCGCGAATGGCACAAAGTAGGTGACGTACGTGAGTGGCAACAAATGGGATATGAGGTCCGTACATACCGGACCATCAAAGCGCGTGAGCTTTGGAACTTGATCAATATTTGCGCAACCTATTCTGCAGAACCTGGTATTTTCTTTATTGATAATGCAAACGATCAAACGAATGCCAAAGCGTACGGTCAAAAAGTAGTCGCAACAAACCCATGTGGAGAGCAGCCGCTTGCTCCTTATAGCGTTTGTAATTTAGCAGCTGTCAACTTAGCACAGTTTGCGAATAAAGAAACAAAAACGGTCGACTTAGAAGCATTGAAAGAGACCGTGCGTGTTGGTGTTCGTATGCAAGATAACGTCATCGATGCAACGCCTTATTTCTTAGAAGAGAATAAAACGCAAGCATTGGGTGAGCGTCGGGTTGGACTTGGAGTGATGGGACTGGCAGACCTCTTAATCTACTGCGAGAAAGCTTATGGCTCAGATGAAGGTAACCAACTGGTCGATCAAATTTTCCAAACAATTGCAGAAACGGCATATGAGACTTCTGTAGAACTGGCAAAAGAGCGAGGCAGCTTCCCATTCTTAGTAGGTGAGACAGATGAAGAGACTGCTCGTCTGCGCTCAGCATTTACGAAAACAGGCTTTATGCAAGGGATGAATGAGTCGATTCGTGAGTCCATCTTAACGCATGGAATTCGCAATTCACATCTTCTGACTGTGGCTCCAACAGGATCAACGGGAACGATGGTCGGAGTTTCAACAGGTCTTGAGCCATACTTCTCGTTCACGTATTACCGTAGTGGGCGTCTTGGAAAGTTCATTGAAGTTAAAGCGGATATAGTTCGTGAATACTTGGATACCCATGCAGAAGCGTCGAATGAAGAATTACCCGAGTGGTTTGTGACAGCGATGGAATTGAAACCTGAGGCTCACGCAGATGTGCAATGTATTATTCAACGCTGGATTGATTCATCCATTTCAAAAACTGTGAATGCGCCAAAAGGCTACACTGTCGAACAAGTCGAAGGCGTTTACGAACGATTATACAAAGGTGGCGCAAAAGGCGGAACGGTATATGTAGACGGAAGCCGTGATTCACAAGTTCTTACATTGAAAGCAGAAGAAAATGATATGGAAGAACCACAAGCAGTAGCTGTGGCTGAAAAACGACCGATCGTCTTGATTGATACGATTCAAGATCTTCGAAGCACCAATGTAACCATCGGTTCCGAAGTAGGGAATACATGCCCAGTATGTCGAAAAGGGACAGTAGAAGAACTCGGTGGATGCAATACGTGTACGAATTGCCAAGCACAATTGAAATGTGGATTATAAGTAAGATGCCCGTCTTGGGCATCTTTTCTTCGTCTTACGGAATATAATGATTTCTCTGTAAATTCCTCTGTGATAAACTTATAGATAGTGTGTATCCAAGGAGGAATTAGAATGAAATTAGAAAAATTACGCGCAACACTCACAGAACAAAATGTATCTGCTCTATTAATAACTAACCCACATAGCCGTCGCTACGTGACTGGTTTTACTGGGACGGCAGGAGCTGCAATAATTTCTGCAGAGAAAGCTTACTTTATTACAGATTTCCGTTATACCGAACAAGCGAACGCGCAAATTCAAGGATTTGAGATTATTGAACAAACAGGAACACTTGTAGATACGATTGCAGAGGTCATCAAAGACCAAGGGTTTGATAGCATAGGGTTTGAAAAAGATGCAGTGACCTATGCGGAATTTGAACGCTATTCAGATGCGTTTGAAGCGAAACTAGTTCCAACTTCCGGCATCGTTGAAAAAATTCGCTTGATTAAGAGCGACGACGAGATTACTATTATTAAGCAAGCTTGTCAAATTGCTGATGAAGCTTATGAACATATTTTGTCATTTATTAAGCCAGGTATGACAGAACTTGAAGTTTCAAATGAGCTGGAGTCGTTTATGCGCAGTAAAGGAGCAACATCCTCTTCATTCGACATTATTGTTGCTTCCGGCACACGATCAGCTTTACCGCACGGGGTTGCCACGTCGAAAGTGATTAAAACGGGTGATTTCGTAACACTCGACTTCGGTGCCTATTATAATGGTTATGTATCGGATGTGACACGTACACTCTCTGTCGGAGAACCTTCTGAGCAGCTTAAAGAAATTTATCAAGTCGTTCTTGACTCTCAGTTACTTGCACTTGAAAACATTAAACCAGGTATGACTGGAAAAGAAGCAGATGCCATCGCTCGTGACTACATTGCTTCTAAAGGATATGGCAAGGCATTTGGTCATTCTCTAGGCCATGGAATCGGCTTAGAGGTTCATGAAGGTCCAGGATTATCATCTCGTTCCGATGTCGTATTGGAGCCAGGTATGGTCATCACGATTGAACCAGGAATATATTTGCCAGGCATTGGTGGCGTTCGCATTGAAGATGATGCGCTGGTCACTGAAAACGGTTTGGAGAAACTGACCCACACATCAAAAGAATTAGTCATTTTATAGGAGGAACTTCCATGATTTCAGTAAACGATTTTAAAACAGGTCTAACCATTGTATTTGATGGCAACCTATGGCGCGTCATTGAGTTTCAACACGTAAAACCAGGAAAAGGTGCGGCATTCGTTCGTTCGAAACTTCGTAACCTACGCACAGGTGCTGTCAACGAGCGCACGTTCCGTGCAGGAGAAAAAGTGGAGAAGGCTCAAATCGACACGCGTAAAATGCAATACCTGTATGCAAATGGCGATCAACACGTATTCATGGATACAGATACGTACGACCAAGTGGAGCTTCCAGAAAATTCAATTGAGTACGAGTTGAAGTTCTTGAAAGAGAATATGGAACTCAGCATCATCCAGTACCAAGGGGAAACACTTGGTGTCGAACTTCCAAACACTGTGGAACTTGAAGTGATTGAAACTGAGCCTGGTATCAAGGGCGATACATCAGGTGGTGGTTCAAAAACAGCAAAACTTGAGACAGGTGTCGTTGTAACTGTTCCACTTTTCATTAACGTAGGTGACAAGTTGATCGTCAATACATCAGAAGGTTCTTACGTTTCTCGCGCATAACCTTTCTAACTCCATCCAATTCGGGTGGAGTTTTTTTGTGCTTGTCGTCATTACACAATTCCAGTTGTGCTTTTTCAATTCTATAAGATATAGGAATACGGTTGCCACATGATGTAAATATACTCAGACGGTAACCGTATTCTTATTTCGAAAGAAGTATAAATCCAGCTTCCATAGTATGGTTCCTCAGGCCAACTTACAATTGAATTACTATTTCCTCCGAAGTCTGCATAAGTTGAAGCAAGGGGAGGTGAGGGACGTCAGCTTTGATGATATTTTTCGGATGGCAGGCGTTGGGATACTACTTGCCTTACTTCATGTGTTTCTTGAATCCAATGACAAGAAAGAATACACCTTCTTCATATCAGTCACAGCATTCATCTATTTTACAGCAGAACTGTTACGTCTATTAAAACTGTTCTTTGAGATGATGGCTGAGTACCTGCAGTGGTTGGCGCAGATGTGACCATCTCCATACTTGTGCTCGTAGGGATGGTCATGCTGTATCTGCTCATAAAACATGTGGTCCAAGAGTTGTATCCACCTGTCACTTTTTATGTGACCATGCTATTTTTTCTTGTTTTCACGATTAGCTGCATTCAACTGCTCGTTCCGGTAATTGGTCCCCTTTATCAACAACTATCTGTTGCGAACCATCCAGTCATTAAAGCATTTTTGATTACATTTCTTGCGCTTGCCAGTTTAGAAGTATTCCAATCGTATTTACAATCAGAACAAGAAGATGCCATTAGTAAGTTACTAGAGATGGTTATTAAATGTTTTTTACTCGTCTATTGGATTGCCTATTTTCAACAAATGCGGTGACGAATGTTTCCACTTGAACTAATAAAGCAACTCTTCATCTTGACCTTTACCTATCAGATTTTGTGTTATTTACAGCCCAAACAACAAAAACTCTACGAATTCCTCTATGTACTGCTACTCATCTGGTCCATTATTTTGTACTTTGAACACCTCTATACACTTATTCAGTTTCTACAAACGACTCTATTTCCACTTTGGGAAGCATTTATACCGATAACGCTCAGTATCGCTCATCTGTTCATGCTCATTGTTTTTCCACTCGCTCCTATTCTGACCGTATTTTATAGCTTGTTCAGTCTACAACTGATTAAGAGCGTAGTTTATCCATTATTTGTGGTTACATTAGT
Organism: Chryseomicrobium palamuruense; assembly: GCF_042649045.1. Classification (NCBI taxonomy): domain Bacteria; kingdom Bacillati; phylum Bacillota; class Bacilli; order Caryophanales; family Caryophanaceae; genus Chryseomicrobium; species Chryseomicrobium palamuruense. The sequence continues at coordinate 320,644 of NZ_JBHSEF010000026.1, forward strand.
CATCGTCTTCCTTAACAGGGTGGATTCAGGAGCTAGCTTAACCCGTTTTTATGAATTGCTACGTGCGACCCTTGTATTTCTACTAGTTGTCTTTTTCTCCAGTTTTAGTTTCTTTCTTACGGTTAGCGGAGGGATTGGTTACTTTGCGCTTGAACAAGTCAAACCATCTCTTGCTGCTATTATTCAGAATTCGATACCCGTCGTTGGTTCACTTGTTACGGAAGGTATTTCCACTGTGAAAGGTATTGCCTCTTTGTCTGCAATTGCTGGTGGAGCCATCGCTGCGGTTTCCGTTTTAAGCGCTGCATTTGTTCCATTTAGTAAACTTTTGATCGATGCATTTTGTTTTCGATTAGCAGGAGCTATTATTTCCGCTTTAGGTAGTGAGCGAGCAGGGGCTATCCTCGACGATGTCGGAAAGTTAATTTTTATTGCACTTGCTTGGTTTTTATTTTTTGTTTCTGTTATCTTTTTTTGCACCATGTATCTCTTTTTCTTTATTCAACTACTAGGACGTGGATAGATGGAAATCATAATCGTCGTTGTCACACTGTATCTTATGGCAGAAATCGGTTGTGTCCTCCTGGAGGAACGAGAAGTCGAAATCCAACGGGTCAAGCAGCTTTTCTTGATGGGTTTGCTATTCATATTTCTATTTTGATGGTCATACGCTATGGTAGGTGATTGTCATCAAGCCTCCCATTCAAATAGTTGGAATAGCTGGTCTCTTCGTCCTTCTCCTTTTTCTATATTTTTTTCCATCTTCACAAGAACCGCAACTTTCCTCATTAGAAGAAGTGCTTTCTAAAATGGAAGGAGCGGGGGAAATTACAATTTATATTCATCAAGCAGATACGCAAGCACGTCTATTTGATTTCCCATCAGAATCTTCAAAACTCACAGGCGTGCTTGTTATTGCGGAAGGAGCCGATCAACCATCCATCAAGCTCAAACTTCGTCAGACTGTCGCATCCGTTCTCCAAATCGCTGAACACCGCGTCATTGTGGAACCTATGAAAGGAGTAGAAAATGAACCCTAAAAAACGTACCGTTTGGTTTCTGACATTACTTAGTTTGGGTGCAGTATTTTCTGTTTATGTATTAAATGACCGTCCAGACCCATTTGACGGGATAGTATTATTTGAGGATGAAGTGGCGGAATCAGATGAAGCGGCTCAACCTGTATCCTATCCTGTAAACGAGACGTTTCAGGAGATGAGAATGGAAGTCGAAGCGAAACGTAGTCAACTACGTGAACAATTAACACAAAAGATAGGTTCACCTGAATTTACAGCAGAAGAAAAAAATGCAGCCTATGCGCAACTTGAGTTGCTGACAACTCAAGACTCGACTGAAGCATTGTTGGAACTGGTTATTAACTCTCTTGGCTATCCGGAGTCACTAGTACGAATCGAACAAGATCAAGTAATGGTCAACGTGGCAGCGGAAATGCTGGATCCTGAAGAAGCCAACTCCATTATTTATGCTGTAAAAAAAGAGTATCCAGGGGCAGCGAAAGTACAAGTGGATTATTCAGCGTATTAAACCCGCGAAATGCGGGTTTTTATTTTTTTTGAATACAGAACAATGAAAAATCTAAGAGCAGGTACTAAAAATAGGTGCGCATTGAACAGAAAAACGATAGAATAGACTGTGTAGATAAGACAATCACGAAATAGAGGAGCTCGGTATACATGAAAATTCAAGAAATTCGCGAAATCATTAAATTAATGGATCAATCGACTTTGGATGAGTTTGTGTTCGAAGCGGAAGGTACAAAATTAAAACTAAAAAAACATAACGGAGAAACGCGTCCTACTGTACATACATCTGCACAACCACAAGAACAACCGGCAGCAGTGGTGACTCCAAAAACGGATGCACCAAAGGTGGAAGCCGCACCAGCTGAACCAATTGAAAAACAAGAATCAACATCATCAGAAGCGTCATCATCTTATAAAACAATTACATCACCGATGGTTGGAACATTCTACTCCTCTTCATCACCAGAAGCTGATTCTTATGTGAAAGTTGGAGACCGAGTGAATGCGGACACAATTGTTTGTATCGTAGAAGCAATGAAACTATTTAATGAGATCGAAGCAGAAATTGAAGGGGAAATCGCTGAAATCCATGTTAAAGATGGCCAACTTGTTGAATATGGTCAGCCTTTATTCTCGATTAAATAATTCAGCGAAGAGGTGATTTCAATGAAAAAAGTATTAATTGCAAATCGAGGCGAGATTGCAGTTCGCATTATTCGAGCATGTAAAGAATTAGATATAGAGACTGTAGCTGTCTATTCGGAAGCAGATAAAGAAGCGCTTCACGTACAACTTGCAGATGAAGCGTATTGTATCGGGCCCCACTTATCCAAAGACTCGTATCTACATTTCTCAAACATTATGAGTGTTGCGAAATTGACAGGAGCTGACGGAATTCACCCGGGTTATGGATTTTTAGCTGAAAACTCGGATTTCGCAGAGCTTTGTGAAACATGTAACATTAAATTTATCGGTCCTTCAAGTTCCGCTATTTCTAAAATGGGAACAAAAGACGTCGCACGTGAAACAATGCGTGCAGCTGGCGTACCTGTTGTACCAGGTTCTACTGGAATTGTGGAAACACAAGATGAAGCGACGCGCATTGCTTCAGAAATTGGCTATCCAGTCATTATCAAAGCCACTGCTGGTGGAGGCGGGAAGGGAATCCGTGTTGCACGCAGTGAAGAGGAACTAATTACGGGTATCAAAATCACCCAAAAAGAAGCGCAAGCAGCCTTTGGAAATCCTGGTGTGTATTTAGAGAAGTTTATTGAAGAGTTCCGCCATGTTGAAATTCAAGTGTTAGCGGATGGGCATGGGAACGCCATTCATTTAGGCGAGCGAGATTGTTCCATTCAGCGCCGCATGCAGAAGTTGGTGGAAGAAGCACCTTCTCCAGCCCTTTCCGAAGAAACACGTGCTAAAATGGGCGAAGCGGCTGTTAAGGCAGCTCTAGCAGTTAATTACGAATCTGCTGGCACAGTGGAATTTATCTACGATCATATTCATGATACGTTTTACTTTATGGAAATGAATACTCGAATCCAAGTGGAACATCCGGTAACGGAAATGATTACAGGAGTCGATTTAATTAAGCAACAGATCCTCGTTGCTTCGGGTGAAGTTCTTGCATACAAACAAGAAGATATCCAGTTAAATGGGTGGGCGATTGAATGCCGTATTAACGCAGAAAACCCATCGAAAAACTTTATGCCTTCTCCAGGAAAAGTTGTAATGTACTTACCTCCTGGTGGCTATGGTGTTCGAGTGGACTCTGCCGTGTATCCAGGCTATTCCATCCCTCCATTTTATGATTCAATGGTCGCAAAGTTAATTGTCCATGCGCCTACTCGTGAAGAAGCGGTGTTGAAAATGAAGCGTGCTCTTCAAGAGTTTATCGTAGATGGAGTCGAGACGACAATTCCGTTCCATATACGTTTGATGGATCATGAAATTTTCCGTTCGGGAGACTTTGATACGAAGTTTTTAGAGCGTTATGAGTTAATGAAAGAGTAGGGAGATGAGGTAGTATGGCGGAAACAAAAGGACCTGAGTATTTTCAAATGTCAACTGTTAAAGATGATTTAGGAACGATTCAAATTGCTCCTGAAGTTATCACAGTTATTGCAGGAATTGCAGCAAATGAAGTAGAAGGTGTCGCCGCAACACGTGGAAATTTTGCAGTGGGTGTTGCTGAAATGCTCGGTAAGAAGATTCACGGAAAAGGTATCAAGACAGATATCTCTTCAGAAGGCTTATTCATAGATGTATTTTGTTCGGTTCGTTATGGAAAATCTGTACCAACAGTAGCGCAAGAGATTCAACAAAATGTTCGACAGACGATTGCCAATATGACGAGTTTAGAAGTGAAAGAAGTTAATGTTCACGTGACTGGTATCCAGTTCGAAACAACAGAGAATTAAAAAAGTGGAGCACTTCATTTTTCCAAATGAGGTGCTTCCTTTTTGATGGGCAAAACGAACTTATCAGAATAGGGAATTAAGTTTTGTCGCACTCATTTCTATGCTATGATGAGTAGCATAGTGAAAGATAAAGGAGTTCAACAATATGAAAAGAAGAGATGCTCGCGAACATGCGTTACGCGTGTTGTTTCAACTCGATCATTCGGAAATGGATGTCCATGAAGCGATGGCACATGTGACCGAAGAAAAAGATGCTTTTTTCGAATTGCTCGTGCAAGGAACGATGGAAAAGCGAGAAGAAATCGATGGCAGCTTAAATGAAAAACTAGAAAATTGGTCTTTAGCTCGGTTGCCGAAAATTGAGCGAACCATTCTTCGTATGGCTGTTTATGAAATTTTATTTGGAGAAGATGCTCCAAAACCTGTTGTCTTAAACGAGGCGATCGAATTAACGAAAGCTTATGGTGATGAACAATCAAGCCGCTTTGTAAATGGCGTATTATCTAAATACCTCAACGACTAGGAGTGTGCAACATGACAGCAAAGATCATCGATGGAAAACAGATTGCAGAACAAGTCATTTCAAAAGTAGAAGAACGAGTGAAATTATTAAAAGGACAGGGAATTACACCGGGATTAACCGTTATTTTAGTCGGTGATGACCCTGCTTCTCAAACCTATGTGGCGAGTAAGGAACGAACAAGTCAACGTCTCGGTATGAAATCAGAAGTCATCATCAAGCCCGTTACCATCTCAGAAAAAGAACTACTTACACTCATTCATCAATTAAATGAAGATACAACGGTAGATGGAGTCTTACTTCAACTTCCGTTACCAAAACATATTGATGAAAACAACGTGTTACAAGCCATTTTACCTGAAAAAGATGTCGATGGGTTTCATCCGGTCAATGTCGGAAAATTGATGCTTAATCAAGAGGGATTTGTTCCATGTACACCGTATGGGATCATTCAATTACTCGATTATTCTTCCATTTCCATCGAAGGGAAACATGCTGTTATCGTTGGGCGAAGTAACATTGTTGGGAAGCCGATGGGGCAATTACTACTGAATCGGCATGCTACGGTCACATATACGCATTCACGTACACAGAATCTTGAAAAGTTCACGAAGCAAGCGGATTTATTAATTGTTGCAACCGGTCAACCTCAAATGATTACAAAAAATCATATTAAACCTGGAGCAACAGTAATCGATGTGGGAATACATCGCAACTCTGATGGCCGATTATCGGGTGACGTTGATTTTGCTTCCGCTTCCGAAGTCGCTGGATTTATTACCCCTGTTCCAGGAGGCGTCGGGCCGATGACGATTGCCATGCTAATGGAAAATACATGTCTGAGTGCTGAGCGGAAGCTTTCTAAATAGTAAACATGGATAAGCTTGTACACTTGTACAAGCTTATTTTGCAGAAAGTGAGGGAGAAAATATGACGACCGAGCACAGTTACTTAACTGTTACAGCGCTTACTCGCTATCTGAAGAAAAAGTTTGATGCAGACCCTCACTTGCGTAAAGTGTATGTAAAAGGAGAATTATCGAATGTTAAGTACCATTCGAATGGCCACATTTACTTTACATTAAAAGACGCAGGTGCCCGGATCTCATGTGCATTATTTGCTTCTCAAGCTCGTCACCTCCCTTTTAAAGCAGAAGATGGCATGAATGTCTTTGTTACTGGAGACATCAGTCTGTTTGAAGCGGCCGGTAATTATCAACTCTATGTGAAGACCATGGAACCGGACGGGATTGGTGCGTTATTCGTAGCCTATGAACAACTAAAGAAAAAACTCGAACAAGAAGGATTGTTTGACCCTGATCGAAAAAAACCGATTCCTAAGTTTCCTTTGCATATCGGTATAGTCACATCGCCTACAGGTGCAGCTATACGGGATATGTTGACGACACTAGAACGAAGGTTCCCACTAGCGAAGGTAACAGTATTTTCTGCACTCGTCCAAGGAAAAGGGGCAGCACTTTCAATCGTTCAAGCCATTAATAAAGCAGAACTGTCGCATCAAGTCGATGTTCTCATTGTAGGGCGTGGGGGTGGTTCCATTGAAGACCTTTGGGCGTTTAATGAAGAACCTGTAGCTCGAGCCATAGCTACAAGTCCGCTTCCGATTATCAGTGCTATTGGTCATGAGACAGATACGACAATCGCAGATTTTGTGGCGGATCTTCGCGCACCGACGCCAACGGCTGCAGCGGAACTTGCGGTACCTGACCATTTTCAGTTGCGTCAAGCCATCACGGATTATCAAATGCGTAGTGAAAACAGAATAGCGGCGATCATGCAACAACACATGAAAGACTTAACTAAATTGAAACAAGCCGTAGTTTTTTCACAACCGTTACGTATGTACCGACCTTTTTTAGAGTCGCATGTACAATTAAATGAACGACTTGAACGGGCCTATGAAAATTATGTTATACACGCCAAGTCAAAATTTGATCACTACACGGTTCGACTACGGTCGCTCCACCCTCATCAAAAAATAGCACGAGCTGAAAAACAGAAAAGTGATGTAACCAGCCGTCTCATGTATATTGAGCGTTCGTTGATTACAAAAAAACAGCAACAATTTAGTGATTTGATCCGAACGCTTGAAGCTCTTAGTCCACTAGAGACGATGAGAAAAGGGTTTGTGCTGACGCAAAAAGAAGACCATCTTGTTAAATCTGCACATCAACTTGAAACTGGCGATTTGATTCAAATTGTCTATCATGACGGAAAAGCTCAAGCTGTCATTCAATCTATTGAAAAGGAAGAGACGCATGAACTTAACATTTGAAGAAGCAATGAAACAACTTGAAGAAATTGTACGTCGTCTCGAACAAGGCGATGTACCTCTTGAAGAATCCATCGACTTGTATAAAAAAGGAATGGAGCTTTCGGCATTATGTACAACTAAATTACAAGATGCAGAAAAGCAACTCGTTCAGTTTATCGATCAAGACGAGGAGGCCTAATATGGATACATCACTCCAAGCTTTTCTCCAAAGCCAAAGTAGTCCCTTAAACGCCCATCTTATGGAGTCTATTCAAACACAGGAGATAACCCCGACTTTAAAGGATGCTATGATGTACTCACTCGAAGCAGGGGGTAAACGTGTACGCCCAATGCTTCTACTTGCTGTGCTTGAAGAGTTCAAGCAACCACTTGAACGTGGGTACGATGCAGCGTGCGCCTTGGAATATATCCATACGTATTCATTAATTCATGATGACTTGCCTGCTATGGATAATGACGACCTTCGTCGAGGGAAACCTACAAATCATATCGTGTTTGGAGAGGCGACAGCTATTTTAGCAGGGGATGCCCTTCTCACAGAAGCCTTTGCGCTCATTAGTCAATCGCCCCATTATACGCCTGTGCAAAAAGTCGAATTGATTCAACTTCTCTCACGAGCAGCTGGTGCTCCAGGTATGGTCGGTGGACAGTTAATGGATATAGAAGCTGAAGGAAAGACTGTGGACCTTCTCCATCTTCAGAAAATCCATGCATTAAAAACAGGGGCCCTTCTCAAATTCAGCATTGATGCGGGGGCACTGTTAGCTAATGCAGATGAACGAGACCGTGTAGCTCTTTGTACTTACGCAGAAGCCATAGGCGTCCTGTTCCAAATCCAAGATGATATATTAGATGTCGAAGCAAGTTCAGAAGAACTCGGAAAAACAGCAGGCAAAGATCAGGTCCAGGAAAAAAGTACGTATCCAGCCCTCCTGACAGTACATGGAGCGAAACATGAGCGAGATCGGTACTTCCGTCTGGCTCTTGATGCCCTTCGTCAAATCGGGAAGGATAAAGGGTTACTTGAAGCGTTTGCGAATTACATCGCCTATCGTGGAAACTGACTTCTTACTGTATTTTACGGCTTGATATTGCTATCATATAGAGTACCTATAAATTCAGGAATAACAAGATAAGGTGTGTGATGGAAGTGGATCTTAATACAATAACAAATCCATCCTTTTTAAAAACATTAACGAATGAAGAGTTACAGAACTTAAGTCAGGACGTACGTGACTTTTTGATTGAAAAATTATCTGTGACAGGTGGACATATCGGCCCAAATCTTGGTGTCGTTGAACTGACTATTGCTTTACATAAAATGTTCAACTCTCCGGATGATAAACTCATCTGGGATGTCGGGCACCAAGCGTATGTGCATAAAATCTTAACAGGTCGTGCGACGCAGTTTGATACACTTCGTCAATACAAAGGGTTATGTGGCTTCCCTAAACGGGTTGAGAGCGAACATGATGTGTGGGAGGCCGGACATAGTTCTACGTCTCTTTCAGCAGCTATGGGTATGGCAAAAGCGCGTGATGTGATGGGGAAATCAAACCACGTAATACCGATTATTGGGGACGGGGCATTAACAGGTGGAATGGCCCTTGAAGCATTGAACCATATTGGCCATGAAAAAACGAAGATGATTGTCATTTTAAATGACAATGAAATGTCGATTGCACCTAATGTGGGGGCTCTTCATAATATCCTTGGGAAACTTCGCACGCATGGTTCGTATAACAAGGCGAAAGATGACCTCGAGTATTTAATGAAGAAAATTCCAGCGGTTGGAGGGCGTATTGCTTCTGCTGCGGAAAAAGTAAAAGATAGCATTAAATATTTGATGGTATCTGGCGCATTCTTCGAAGAGATGGGCTTCACGTACCTTGGCCCTATTGATGGTCATGATTTTGAGGATTTAGAAGAGAATCTCCGGTATGCAAAAAATGCAGATGGTCCTGTATTGATTCATGTCCTTACGAAAAAAGGAAAAGGATTTAAACCTGCTGAACAAGACACAGTCGGTACTTGGCACGGAACGGGTCCTTATAAAATGGAAACGGGTGACTTTGTAAAGTCTTCTGCAAAAGGTCCTTCTTGGAGCAGCTTAGTTTCAGAGACTGTGCGTAAGTTAGCACGCGAGGATCAGCGTATTGTGGCAATCACGCCAGCCATGCCCGTAGGATCTAAACTTGAAGGATTCGCATCTGAATTTCCAGACCGCATGATTGATGTCGGAATTGCCGAACAACATGCAATTACTATGGCTGCAGGGATGGCAATGGACGGTATGAAGCCGTACGTCGCCATTTATTCTACTTTCCTCCAACGTGCTTATGACCAGATGTTACATGATGTCTGTCGGCAAAACTTAAATGTCTTTTTAGGAATTGACCGAGCGGGCTTAGTTGGTGCGGATGGAGAGACGCATCAAGGCGTCTATGACATTTCGTTTTTACGACATATGCCGAATATGGTTATTATGATGCCTAAAGATGAGAATGAAGGTCAGCACATGGTGAAAACAGCCATCGAGTATAACGACGGTCCAATTGCTCTGCGTTATCCACGTGGGAATGGTTTAGGGGTGGCGATGGATGAAGAATTGATGACCCTTCCAATTGGCAGTTGGGAAGTGCTAAAAGAAGGCAATGACGCAGCGATATTAACTTTTGGAACAACCATTCCTATGGCGGAACAAGCTGCAAGGGAATTGTCTACAGAAGGAATTCATGTAGAAGTGGTCAATGCACGTTTCATTAAACCAATGGATTATGATAAATTAGATCAACTAGCAAGCCGTTCCATTCCTCTGATTACACTAGAAGAGAGTGTACTTCAAGGTGGATTTGGAAGTTCAGTGCTTGAGTATTACAATGATAAAGGGGTCCATGTTGATATAGACCGAATGGGTATACCCGATTGCTTTATTGAGCATGGAGACGTACCTGAGCTTCTGAGTGAAATCCACATTACTGTCGAAGATTTGAAACAACGAATTCGTACACAAGTAAAGCAGGTACAGGCCGGATGAGTCATGTACCAAAAGAACGAGTAGATGTGCTGCTTGTCGATCAACAATTTTTCACCTCACGTGAACAAGCCAAACGAGCGATTATGGCAGGACAAGTCTATGTTAATGAAGAACAAATTACAAAACCTGGCGAAAAAGTACCGATCACAAGTGAATTCGTCTTAAAAGGGCAACGGTTGAAATATGTGAGCCGCGGGGGCCTGAAGCTTGAAAAAGCAATAGATTTTTTCGGCCTAGATATAAAAGACAAAATCTTATTAGATATTGGATCTTCCACCGGTGGATTTACGGATTGCGCCCTTCAAAACGGAGCCCGTCATGCGTATGCGCTCGATGTGGGATATAATCAATTGGATTGGAAAATTCGGAGTGATGAGCGTGTCACGGTGATGGAACGTACGAACTTCCGGTATAGTAAGCCTGAAGATTTTGAGGTAGGTCTACCACAAATCGCAACCATTGATGTGTCATTTATCTCGTTGAACTTAATCCTTCCTGCGTTATCTACGATTTTAGTGGACGAAGGAGAAGTGATGGCCCTTGTAAAACCTCAATTTGAGGCAGGAAAAGAGCGCGTTGGGAAAAAAGGGATAGTACGTGATCCAAAAGTTCATGAAGATGTACTCGCTCAGGTAAAGGACTATGCAAATGCAGCAGGCTTTAAACTTCTTGGAGCGACGTTTTCTCCAATTACCGGTGGAGAAGGGAATATAGAGTTTCTATTTCATTTAAAAAAGACTGCTACCGAGGTGGCGGAATTTGACGCATTTCACGTATTAACGAATGAAGCACACCTTACACTTAGTAAGTCAACGACCATGGAATCTTGATTCCATGGTCTTTTTTGTGACTTGTTTCTCTTCCCCGACAATGATACTGTAGGGATAAGACAGTATAAATATACAATGGAGTGATTGGAATGAATAAGGGGCAACGACATATTCGCATTCGAGACATTATTGCCAATAATGAAGTGGAAACGCAAGATGATTTAGTCGAATTCTTGAAGGCGGAAGGGTTCAATGTGACACAAGCTACTGTGTCTCGGGATATTAAAGAACTGCATTTAGTGAAAGTACCATTGTCTAACGGAAGGAACAAGTATAGCTTACCAGCAGATCAACGGTTTAATCCGATGCAAAAATTAAAGCGGGCATTAACAGATGCCTTTGTTTCCATTGATGGGGCGAGTCACTTTCTTGTGATGAAAACTTTACCTGGGAATGCGCATGCTATTGGATCGTTAATTGATTATTTGGACTGGGACGAGATTTTAGGGACGATTTGTGGAGATGACACGTGTCTTATCCTCTGTCGTGAAGAGAAGGACCGGGAAGAAATCAAAAACAAATTACTGGAGATGTTGTAAGAGGAGCGATCACGGTATGTTGACTGAACTATCAATACGCAATTTTGCGATTATCGACGAACTCAGTATCAGTTTTGAGGCAGGTCTGACAGTACTAACAGGTGAGACGGGCGCAGGGAAGTCCATTATCATTGATGCTGTCCAACTTTTATGCGGGGCTAGAGGCTCAAGTGAGTTTATTCGCCACGGAGCGAAACGGGCAGAGCTCGAAGGATTATTCTCCCTCACCTCAAATACCCATGCAAGTTATCGAAAGCTCGAAGAACTCGGAATACCTACAGATGAGGAAAGTATTATCCTTCGAAGGGAGCTAAACAGTTCCGGGAAAAGTACTTGTCGAGTTAATGGGAAGTTAGTGACCATCGCTGTTTTAAGAGAAATTGGTTCGACACTTGTTGACATACATGGTCAACATGAAAGCCAAGAGTTGATGGATGATAAAGCACATATTCGACTACTCGATCAATTTGGCAATTCGGAACTGTTAGCTGCAAAAGAGGCTTATAGTCATCTTTATGCAGATTATATGAAAACGAAAAAGCGCTGGCAGTCTCTTCAAATGGATGACCAAGAAATGACCCACCGAATGGATTTATACCGTTTTCAGTTAAACGAGATTCAAGTAGCGAATCTACTTCCGGGGGAAGAAGAAGAGTTACAGATAGAACGCACAGAGCTGATGAACTATACAAAAATCGTTGATAAATTGCAGACGGCTTCAGCTGCGATGTCTTCTGAATCTGCTGGGATGGAATATTTAAGTGTCGCACTTCAGGCTGTTCAGGATTTGGCGCCAGTTCAACCGAATTATGAAAAAATTGCAGACGAATTCGCAAACGCATTTTTCATTCTAGAAGATTTGCAATCTCAAATTCAAGGGCAACTTGAAGCGATGGAATATGATGAAGAGCGTGTTCAATATGTAGAGAACCGACTGGCCTTGTTACAAACGCTAAAGCGAAAGTACGGATCTTCAGTTGATGAAGTTATTGCGTATGGAGCCAAACTGGAGCGACAATTGAATCAACTGACGAACCGCGATGAAGAACTGCATTCACTTGAGAGAAAAGTAAAACAAATCGAAGAAGATTTAGCTATAGAGGCAAATGAACTGACAGAGATTCGAAAGCAAACGGCAGCCGACTTAAGTCGACGAATTATGGAGCAATTAAGCGCACTCTATATGGACCGAGCTGTTATGGAAGTTCGTGTGGAACAACAGAAGCAGTTTACAGACAATGGACGGGATCTCGTAACATTTTATATTTCGACAAATGTCGGGGAACCTTTAAAACCGCTCACAAAAATTGCCTCGGGCGGAGAACTCAGTCGCGTCATGCTTGCATTGAAAAGTATCTTCTCGAAACATCAAGAGATCACATCCATCATCTTTGATGAAGTCGACACAGGTGTCTCAGGTCGAGTCGCACAAGCAATTGCTGAAAAAATTGGACAAATTGCAAAAGATTCACAAGTACTGGTCATTTCTCATTTACCGGCTGTTGCAGCCATCGCAGACCATCACATGCGAATTGAAAAACGTGTCACGGATGAACGGACGGTCACTTCGCTTCAATCATTGACTCTTGATGAGCGAACGGAAGAACTAAGTCGTATGATGGCTGGAGAAGAGATTACAGAGATTACTCTTCATCACGCAAAAGAGTTATTACTCGCGGCTCAGTCAAAAAAATAGTCCATTTAACAAAATCTGACCACACATCTTTCACCTTACTTGCCGCAAACTAGCTGCAAGGAGGTGATTTTTTTGAAACGCGTCGGCCTGGTCGTGTTCAGTATACTTTTGGGATCGTCACTACCTGTCTATGCAGATGTTATTCCGCTCGGGCACACGATGGAAATTGATTTACCCATTGGTCATATCATTTTAACTGGAGAAGTTTCTGCTTGTGGCCAACAACTCCATACAGCGGATCAATTGAATGAATATGTCTCCATTCAAGATTTACTTCACGAGACAAATTCAAATCCTTCAATTGAAGTTAACGTGTCCCGCAAAGGTAAACAGTATACACTCACCTGCACAAAAAAAGAAATTGAAAAAATTGTGCAAGTCAGTGTTGACCGTGTGACGGCAACAGGAACGATGAGTTTTGTTGATTCTGAAACAGGTACGTATTACGCACTAGGACATCCGATTATAGAGAAAGCTAGTGGATGGATACCGGATGGACAAAATGGGAAGATCCGGTACGCAGCAGTAGAGCGTGTGGTGCGTTCTGAAGCGAAACGACCTGGCTATAAACTGACGACGCCAGTTCTTCCTATCAGAGAAGCGAAGGTCTCCACAAACGGTACACTAGGCATTCAAGGGACTGAACGTGAACTGAGCAAATGGCCTTATGAAAGAGAAGAACTGCCTCATCAACAACCTGCAACCGGAAAAGCGCTTGTCCGAACGGTCATCGAAGGGACAGAACCACAAGACTATGTCATTCATATAGACCGGATTACTGAGCAAGATATCTTTCTTACAGTGACGGATGAACGATTGCTGAAAAAGGCAGGAGGCATAATACAAGGCATGAGTGGCAGTCCTATCTTGCAAGATGGGAATGTAGTGGGAGTCCTTACACATATGAGTGTCGAAAACACTGCAAAAGGTGCTGCACTTTCGGTTGATTATATTCTAAATGGATCCAAACCTCATTGAGGTTTGGATTTTTTAGTAGAGGAGTTACGACGTAAAGATTATACTTATGAAAAGATTATTCGACAAACAGACGTTTTTATGGCACATCTTGTCAGATTGGGAAGAAATTATCCTACAAAAGCACGATTTATTTCAGTGAGAGAAAAGTCTATAGTAAAACTATAGAAAGATTCCGACAAAGGGGATGGGAATGTGGAAAAGATAAAAATTATGGTAGTTGATGATAATCGAGATTTGGTGACCACTGTCGCTGAGTATTTTCAAAATCATCCATCGATTGAGGTCATTCATACAGCTTACAATGGAAAACAGTGTTTGGACTTATTAGAAGAACGTGTACCCGACGTCCTACTACTGGATATTATCATGCCACATCTAGATGGAATCGCTGTTATGGATCACTTGCATGAAAATCAGCTGTATCCGAATATGAAAGTCATTATGCTAACAGCGTTCGGTCAAGAAGAAGTCATGAAACAAGCTGTAGATTTAGGGACAGCCTATTTCATGTTAAAACCATTTGAATTTGATCGACTTGTCCAACAGATTTTGCAAGTGGCTGGTTCTGCAGCAGAGCGCAAAGAAGGAAAAGCACGTAAAGTGTTTCAGGCAAGAGGGATTGATTATATAGTTACGAATGTCATCAAGGAGATTGGGGTTCCCGCTCACATTAAAGGGTATTCTTATTTACGCGAAGCCATTCAAATGGTTTATCATGATATTGAACTACTTGGATCTGTCACGAAAGTTCTTTATCCGGAAATTGCAGTAAAATTTGATACAACACCTTCACGTGTTGAGCGCGCGATTCGTCATGCGATTGAGGTCGCATGGAACCGAGGAAATTATGAAACAATTTCACAAACCTTTGGGTATACCGTGCATCACTTAAAGAGTAAGCCTACCAACTCAGAATTTATTGCCATGATTGCAGACAAGATTCGTCTAGAGAACATGGCCAGCTAGAAAGGAAGACGCTAATGTTACCCGTATATGCACACCGAGGCGCATCCGGATATAAAATGGAGAATACGCTTGCTGCTTTCGAAGAGGCAATTGCAAGGAAAGCGGATGGTATTGAAATTGATCTCCAATTGACTGCCGACGGGCAACATATGGTCATCCATGACCTTGATCTATTTCGATTGACAGGACAAAATAAGCAGATTCGCGATGTGGCTGCAGAAGAAGTGATGACATGGAAAGTGGGGCGTCGATTTTTCCGTAAATGGTTTGGTCACCGGATTTTGACCCTTACCGAATTTCTGCAATTTGCATCTACATCGAAAGTGGCTTTAAATATTGAACTTAAAGAAACGTATATGGGAAAGCATGAAAAAATATCAGAAGTGGCAGAACTGGTGAAGGACTTCAAAGACGTTCATTTTTCATCCTTTGAAGTAGCGATTCTTGAATCGGGACACAACAGTCACCCGGACCGAGAATGGTGTCTTATCGGAAAGAAATCGACAGACTGGGAGTACGTTTCCTCATTAAAATGGCTTCAGACCATCCATTTAAATAAACGATTTAGTGAAGCAAGCTGGGTACAGAATCTGCCTTCTCATTATCAATTTCGTTTCTATGGACTATCAGGGAAGGAAGCCATGTTGAAAAATCCTCCGGAAAATGTCATTGGATGGATTACTGATTTTCCAGATCGCGTCATAAAAGCACAAAAAAGTTGAATTCCGACAGGGAATTCAACTTTTTTGTTTTTCTTTGAACCGTTCTGATACGCGACCATTCTTTCGGTCACGACGTAGTAGAAATCCAGCAAAAAATCCAATACCTAAAATCGTCAATGCTAAACCAAATAAAAATTGAAGCCCAAGGGGAAGTGTTCCTAAATTCGCAATACCGAAAAACGTATCACGCATAAGTTTAATCCCATAAGCTGCTAAGATTCCAGGTATAACAAGAACGATGAGTGCCGCCAATCGTGCCACATACGTCATCTCCTTACTCTTTTTCAACTATCGCATCTTAGAAAAGGATTGTCAATTGACCCGCGTTCCTGTATGATAAAATGGAAATGCAACAAATTGCACGTACATAATGGAGGTGTGCAAATAATTGCAAAATATCGTATTAATCGGGGCCGGTAAAGGCGGAAGTGCCTTACTTGAACTATTGCGTGATGCTGGAAAATTTACGTTTACAGCGGTTATTGATAAGAATCCTAGTGCACCGGGACTGCGCCTTGCAGAACAGATGAATATTCCAATTGCAAACGATTGGCGTTCCTATATATCTGCTTCTGTTGATGTCATCATCGATGCTTCAGGGGACGATACACTACTTCCAGAACTCTTAGATGCGAGAGATCGTTCTACAGTCGTCATACCAGGTGAAATTGCTTCGATTCTTGTTCAGCTAATTGAAGATAACAAAGAGACCTATCAACAAATCGATGCGGCGCGCTCCATTCAACGTCTAATTTTTGATTCGATGGAAGAAGGAATCATTAGTATTGATCAAAATGGCTACATTACGTCATTTAACGAAAGTGCTGCACGCATCACACAAGTCGATCGAAAACAAGTCATCGGGAGACCAGTGCATGAAATTATTCCAGATAGCCGACTTCCTCAAGTTGCCTCTTTCGGACGTTCAGAAATCAATCAGCAACTTACTCTTGAAAGCGGTACCAAAATAGTTACCTCTAGGCATCCTATCATTACGGAAGCAGGGGAACGAATAGGTGCGTTTGCTGTGTTTCAGGATATTTCCGAGTTACAACAGATGGCCGAAGAAATCACGAATCTTAGAGAAGTCCAAATGATGCTCGAAGCCATCATTCAATCGAGTGACGATGCCATCTCCGTTGTCGATGAAAAGGGAATTGGTTTACTCATCAATCCGGCATACACCCGTATCACAGGTTTAAAGGAAGAAGACATCATTGGTCGGCCAGCAGAAGCTGACATTGCGGATGGGGAAAGTATTCATAGACAGGTTCTAGATACGAGAAAACCAGTCCGCGGCAAGCAATTACAAGTGGGCAAGGACCGGAAAGATGTCATCGTCAACGTTGCACCGGTCATCGTCAATAACCGTTTAAAAGGTAGCGTCGGTGTTATTCATGATGTCACTGAAATCCGATCGATGATGAAAGAACTGGATAGAGCGAGACTGTTAATCCGGTCCTTAGAATCAAATTTATCGTTTGACGACATCGTCGGCGTCTCTGAAAAGATTCAATTCGCAAAAGATCAAGCAAAACTTGCAGCCGGTGTACCGGTCACTGTTTTTCTTCGAGGAGAGACGGGTGTAGGTAAAGACTTGTTTGCACATGCCATTCATCGAAAGAGCGAAAGAAAACATAACAAGTTCATTCGGGTCAACTGTAGTTCCGAAGAAGCGAGAGACCAGCTCTTTACGAGTAGTGATAAGCTCAGCCTTGCGGAACAAGCGATAAATGGAACGTTGTTTCTAGACGAGATAGGGGAATTGACTCTAAGTCAGCAACAACATCTATTGGATCTATTGAGTTACCAGAAGCTTCCTTCTAGGAACGAGTTAGTTGATTTACGCATCATCGCATCTACGAGTGAACCTCTTGAGAAAAATATGAGAGACGGGTTGTTTCTAGAAGAACTGTATTTCCAGATTAATAAGATGCCAATTTTTATCCCTCCCTTACGAGAGAGGACAGAAGATATTCCAATCATTCTTGACCATCTTCTGGTGAAATTAAACAAAGAATATGGACGACAAATTGCGGGGTTCTCTGACAAAGCCATTCAAGCTTTAAAACAATATGATTGGCCTGGAAATGTTCGGGAACTTGAAAATGTGGTCAGTCGCACGATGATTTTTATGAATGCATCAGAACTCAAAGTCGAAGAGAAGCATTTGCCACTCACTACGATTCGAGGAAAGCAACCGGAACTACCGGATGGCTCCCTTTCTGATTTAGTAGAGTCGTATGAGAGACAATTGATTCAACAGACGTTGACCGCTTATAAAGGCAATAAAGCAGCGACTGCCAAAAAGCTCAATGTATCACTTCGAACGCTGTATTATAAAATTGAGAAACTTGGTATTGAAGAATAGGGAGGTGTTCAAGTGAAATCTTTTGATCAACTGATGCAACCTGCTACGAGTGGAACAAAAAAACGGGTGGCGGTTGCATGCGCAGCAGATCCGGAAGTGATGGAAGCTGTTCGTTTGGCAGCAGAAGCCAATATCGCAGATTTTATCTTGTTTGACACAGAAGCACATTTTGATAAGTTGTTAGTCGAACTTCCTTCCGTTCAAGTACGCTACACGGATTCAGCACAAGATGCAGTAAAACAAGCTGTACAAGCAGCCTCTTCTGGTGAAGCAGACGCCTTAATGAAAGGTCATGTGGATACTGCGACGCTGTTACGTGAAGTGTTGCGAGATGAAAATGGCTTGAAAACAGGAGCGACCATCTCACATGTTGCGGTGTTTGAATTTCCTGAATTCGACCGTCTTCTCTTTGTAACAGATGCAGCAATGAATATCGCTCCTGACCTAAAACAAAAAGTGGATATCATCAAAAATGCGGTAGGAGTTGCAAGGCGGATCGGAATTGAAATGCCGGTCGTGGCGCCACTAAGTGCAGTGGAAGTCGTTAATCAGGCGATGACCTCTAGTACAGATGCGGCACTCCTTACTATGATGAATCTGCGTGGGCAAATTCAAGGCTGTATCATTGATGGGCCCCTTGCATTTGATAATGCGATTTCAATTGATTCAGCAAAAGCAAAAGGAATTACGTCATCCACTGCAGGGAAAGCTGACATATTAGTTGTGCCAACAATTGAAGCTGGGAACATTTTGTATAAATCATTTATGTATTTCGGACGAGCCAAAGTTGGTGCTGTCATCGAAGGGGCGAAAGTTCCGATTGTATTAACTTCTCGCGCCGATAGCGCTGAAAGCAAATTATACTCGATCGCCTTAGCGGTTCGATCTTATTAATTGGAGGAATGAACAATGGAAATCTTTAAATATATGGAAACGTACGATTACGAGCAACTTATTTTTTGTCAAGATAAAACATCAGGTTTGAAAGCCATCATCGCCATTCACGATACTACGTTAGGACCTGCACTTGGTGGAACACGTATGTGGAACTATGCCACAGAAGAAGAAGCGATTGAAGATGCACTTCGGTTAGCAAAAGGAATGACATACAAAAATGCTGCAGCCGGTCTTAACCTTGGCGGTGGGAAAACGGTCATTATCGGAGATCCCTTAACAGATAAAAACGAAGAAATGTTCCGTGCATTTGGTCGATTCATCCAGGGGTTGAACGGTCGCTACATCACAGCAGAAGATGTGGGTACAACAGTAGCAGACATGGACTTGATTCATGAAGAGACGAATTATGTAACAGGTATTTCTCCAGCTTTCGGTTCGTCAGGGAATCCTTCTCCTGTCACAGCTTATGGTGTGTATATGGGAATGAAGGCTGCAGCTATGGAAGCATATGGTTCTGATTCACTTGAAGGGAAAACAATCGCTGTCCAAGGAGTTGGAAATGTAGCTTACAAACTATGTGACTTCTTACATCAAGAAAGTGCAAAGCTAATAGTTGCAGATATTAACCAAGCTTCTGTAGACCGCGCGGTGAAAGAATTTGGGGCGACTCAAGTGGATGTCTCTGAGATCTACTCTCAAGAAGCGGATATTTTTGCACCGTGTGCGTTAGGTGCGATTATCAATGATGACACGATTTCGCAATTAAAAGTAAAAGTGGTTGCTGGAGCTGCAAACAACCAACTAAAAGAACCACGTCACGGAGATAAATTACATGAGATGGGTATTGTTTATGCACCAGACTACGTGATCAATTCAGGTGGCGTAATAAACGTTGCAGATGAGCTCAATGGATACAACCATGAGCGCGCATTGAAACGTGTTGAAGGAATTTATGACACAATCACACGCATCTTTGAAATATCTAAACGTGATGGTGTGGCATCTTATATGGCGGCTGACCGTCTAGCTGAAGAACGTATTGCGCGTATGGCGAAATCACGTCGTCAGTTCTTACAGAATGGAAAACACTCACTTACAAACCGCTAAGCTGAGATAAGGAGGAAACATGATGGAACCTTTTCGTATACTTGTTCTAAATCCGGGTTCAACCTCCACAAAGATTGGTGTTTATGAAAACGAACAATTGCTGTTTGAAAAAACCATTCGCCATAAAACGGAAGAAATTGAAGGCTTCCCTACGATTATTGCTCAATATGAATTTCGGAAGGACATGATTCTTCAAGCACTTGATGAGGAACAAATGAACATTTCCCGCTTGTCCGCTGTCTGTGGACGCGGGGGACTCCTTCGCCCGATTGAAGGCGGAACGTACGAAGTAAATGAACAGATGCTTGAAGATTTAAGAAAAGGCTATTCGGGGCAACATGCATCGAATCTTGGTGGAATCATTGCCAATGAAATCGCGAAAGGGTTGCATATTCCTGCATACATTGTAGATCCCGTTGTTGTAGATGAATTACACGAATTGGCACGCATTTCTGGCACGAAAAAACTGGAAAGAAGATCAATTTTCCATGCACTCAATCAAAAAGCAGTTGCCCGTCGTTACGCAAAAGAACAAGGGAAGCCATATGATACATTATCTTTAATCGTCGCCCACATGGGTGGTGGTGTCACAGTTGGTACCCATTCCAATGGACGAGTGATTGATGTGAACAATGGATTGCATGGAGATGGTCCGTTTAGTCCGGAACGTGCAGGAAGTGTGCCAATCGGAGACTTGGTGGCTATGTGTTATTCTGGAAATTACTATCAACACGAGATTATGAAAATGATTGTTGGACAAGGTGGTCTTGTCAGCTACCTCGGAACGAATGATGCAATCACTGTAGAAAAGCGAATTGCAAATGGTGATGCAGAAGCGAAACGTATTTATGATGCCATGGCCTACCAGATAGCCAAAGAAATCGGTTCCCAGAGTGCCGTGCTTTCTGGTAAAGTCGATGCCATCTTACTTACCGGTGGTCTAGCGTACGGGAAAGACTTTGTGAAAGAAATTGCTAACCGTGTGAGCTGGATATCTGATGTTGTGATCTATCCAGGAGAAGATGAACTACAAGCTCTTGCGGAAGGCGCATATCGCGTATTGAGTGGAGAAGAACAGCCGAAGCATTACCCGAATTAAAGGAGGGATACGATGGCTAAAGAATATGATCTAGTCATTATCGGTGGAGGAACAGGTGGATACGTTGCCGCCATTCGCGCAGCGCAACTGGGCCTTAAAACTGCCGTTGTTGAAAAAGAAAAATTAGGTGGAACATGCCTTCATAAAGGATGTATTCCGAGCAAAGCACTTTTACGTTCTGCAGAGGTTTATCATACAGCAAAAGAAAAAGCAGCAGATTATGGTGTAGTGACTGGAGAAGTTTCACTTGATTTTTCAGCAGTGCAAAAACGTAAACAATCGATTGTCAATCAACTACATCAAGGTGTTCAAGGTCTCATGAAAAAAGGAAAAATCGATATATATGAAGGAACAGCTCGCATGCTTGGACCATCGATTTTCAGTCCTTCTCCAGGCGGAACCGTTTCTGTAGAAATGAACAATGGGGAAGAAAATGAAATGATCATCCCGAAAAATGTCGTTCTTGCAACAGGGTCTCGCCCACGAACATTACCTGGGTTGACGATTGACGGTGAATTTGTCATGACATCGGATGAAGCGCTCGAAATGACGGAATTACCTAAATCTATCTTAATCGTCGGTGGCGGTGTCATCGGAATCGAATGGGCTTCGATGTTGAATGATTTTGGTGTTGAAGTCACCGTTATTGAATATGCAGACCGCATCATTCCGACAGAGGATGAAGCCATTTCTCGTGAGATGAAAAAACTCCTTGAGAAAAAAGGAATTACATTTGCGACAAGTGCTAAGGTTCTTCCAGAAACGTTAAAAACAGAAAACGGTGTCAGCATTGAAGCAGAAATGGGTTCAGAGACGAACTTATTTACAGCAGATAAGATGCTTGTATCCGTCGGACGTCAAGCGAATGTTGAAAACATCGGAATTGAGAATACAGATATCATTGTAGAAAATGGTTTTGTTCAAGTGTCGGATACGTATCAAACTAAAGAATCTCATATCTATGCAATAGGCGATGTGATTGGTGGACTTCAACTAGCTCACGTAGCAAGTCACGAGGGGGTCACAGCTGTAGAGCATATTGCAGGTCGTTCCGTTCACGCACTCGATACGGAAAAAGTTTCACGCTGTATCTATTCAAGTCCAGAAGCTTCGAGCGTGGGGATTACGGAAGCTCAAGCAAAAGAACGTGGCTTCAAAGTGAAAACAGGCAAGTTTTCCTTTAAAGCGATTGGGAAAGCACTCGTTTACGGGGAATCCGATGGTTTTGTCAAAATCGTCGCCGACTCGGAAACAAACGATATTTTAGGTGTTCATATGATTGGACCACACGCAACGGATCTGATTTCCGAAGCAGGTCTTGCCATGGTACTTGATGCTACACCGTGGGAAATTGCTTCAACTGTGCACCCACATCCAACCCTATCAGAAATTATGGGTGAAGCAGCTTTAGCAGTCGACGGAAACGCTATTCACAGTTAAGGGAGGAAATGAAATGACAACTCGTCATGAAGAAGTTGGTTTAACTAATGATGATGTACTAAAAATCTACGAAACAATGCTTCTTGCCCGCCGTATCGATGAGCGTATGTGGTTACTCAATCGCGCAGGAAAAATTCCATTTGTAATCTCATGTCAAGGGCAAGAAGCAGCGCAAGTAGGGGCTGCATACGCACTTGATACAGAAAAAGATTATATTGCACCATACTACCGTGATATGGGCGTTGTTTTGCACTTTGGAATGACTGCTCGCGACCTCATGCTTTCTGCTTTTGCTAAAGCAGAAGATCCAAACTCTGGTGGACGTCAAATGCCAGGTCACTTTGGTCAAAAGAAGAATCGTATCTTAACAGGTTCTTCTCCCGTTACAACACAAGTTCCTCATGCAGTAGGTGTAGCACTTGCAGCCAAAATCGAGAAAAAAGATTTCGTTTCATTTGCGACTCTTGGAGAAGGCTCTTCGAACCAAGGAGATTTCCACGAAGGATTAAACTTCGCAGGTGTTCACAAATTGCCATGTATCACGATGGTTGAGAACAATAAATATGCGATTTCTGTTCCCTTTGATCGTCAAGTTGCGAGTAAAAATATCGCAGACCGAGCGATTGCTTATGGCATGCCAGGGTATGAAGTCGATGGAAAAGATCCAATCGAAGTGTACCGTGTTATGAAAGAAGCTGTTGAGCGTGCACGTAAAGGGGAAGGCCCATCTCTTATTGAAGCCGTAACATTCCGTTTAACTGCGCACTCTTCGGATGATGATGATCGTCAATACAAGTCAGCAGAAGAAATCGAAGAAGGTAAGAAACTAGATCCGATTTTATCATTTGCTGCTTACCTGAAAGAACACGGTATTTTAACCGATGAGTCGGAAAAAGAAATAAATGAACGTGTCATGAAAGAAGTGAATGAAGCAACCGATTATGCAGAAAATGCACCTTATGCTAAACCAGAGGATGCGTTACTACATGTGTATGCTGAGCAAGGAGGCGACAACTAATGCCAATCATGTCTTATATCGATGCCATCACACTGGCAATGAAAGAAGAAATGGAACGCGATGAGCGCGTCTTTGTTCTTGGAGAAGACGTTGGCCGTAAAGGCGGCGTATTTAAAGCAACAAATGGTTTGTACGACCAGTTCGGAGAATACCGCGTACTCGATACACCACTAGCTGAATCAGCGATTGCAGGTGTCGGAATTGGAGCTGCCATGTATGGTCTTCGTCCAATTGCAGAAATGCAGTTTGCCGATTTTATCATGCCTGCAGTGAATCAAATCATCTCAGAAGCTGCACGGATCCGTTACCGTTCTAACAATGACTGGACATGTCCAATCGTGGTTCGTGCCCCATTCGGTGGGGGAATTCATGGGGCGCTCTATCACTCACAATCCGTCGAAGCGATCTTCGCTAATCAGCCTGGTCTTAAAATCGTCATTCCTTCGACTCCGTATGACGCAAAAGGATTATTAAAAGCAGCGATTCGCGATGAAGATCCAGTCTTATTCTTCGAGCACAAGCGTGCGTATCGTCTAATCAAAGGAGAAGTTCCTGAGGACGATTACACGATTGAAATTGGAAAAGCAGACGTGAAACGTGAAGGAGAAGACATTACTGTCATCACCTACGGCTTAGCTGTTCACTTTGCTCTCCAAGCAGCTGAGCGCTTAGAAAAAGACGGGATTTCTACTCACGTTTTAGATCTTCGTACCGTCTATCCATTAGATAAAGATGGAATTATTGAAGCTGCGAAAAAGACCGGAAAAGTACTTCTCGTTACTGAAGATAATAAAGAAGGTAGTATCATGTCGGAAGTGGCGGCCATTATTGCTGAGCACTGCCTATTTGACTTGGACGCACCTATCCAGCGCCTCGCAGGACCAGACGTACCTGCTATGCCTTACGCGCCAACAATGGAAAAATTCTTTATGATCAATCCGGATAAAGTAGAAAAAGCTATGCGTGATCTTGCTGAATTCTAAGAAGGAGGAATGAAAATGGCTCTTGAACAAATCAAAATGCCTCAGCTCGGGGAAAGTGTCACGGAAGGTACCATTGAAAAATGGTTGGTCTCTCCTGGTGACCACGTCAACAAATACGACCCTCTTGCTGAAGTGAATACCGATAAAGTAACTGCAGAAATTCCTTCATCGTTTACTGGTGTCATTAAAGAACTCATTGCCGGTGAAGGCGAGACACTGGCTGTCGGGGAAGTCGTCTGTACGATTGAGACAGAAGGGGGCAGTGCAGAAGAATCTCAAAAAACACCTGCCGCTCCAGAAGTCAAAGAAGAACCCAAACAACAGGAGACTCCAGCGAGTGCACCTAAAGTGGACCGTCCTAAAAATAAGAATGCCCGATACTCTCCAGCTGTTCTCACGATGGCTAGTGAGCACGGCATCGACCTAGAACAAGTCGAAGGCTCTGGTCGCGAAGGGCGCATCACCCGTAAAGATCTGCAAAAGTTAATTGACTCTGGTTCGATTCCAACTGCAGCCCAACGTCCGAAAGAATCACACCCTGAATCAATGACTCAAACGGAAGCTCCAGCTTCTACACCTGCTGCACCTAAACAAGATATCCCGTCATTACCAGGTGATGTTGAAATCCCGGTAACAGGAATTCGTAAAGCGATTGCGGCCAACATGCTGCGTAGTAAGCATGAGGCTCCACATGCATGGACAATGATTGAAGTAGATGTAACGAACCTTGTATCATACCGCGACTCGATCAAGAATGAGTTTAAACAAAAAGAGGGCTTTAATGTGACGTATTTTGCTTTCTTCGTTAAAGCAGTTGCCCAAGCATTAAAAGAATTCCCGATGATGAACTCCATGTGGGCTGGAGACAAGATCATTCAGAAGAAGGCAATCAACATCTCCATAGCAGTTGCAACTGAAGATGCCCTATATGTACCAGTTATCAAAGACGCCGACGAGAAAACAATCAAAGGCATCGCAAAAGAAATTAACGAGCTAGCCGGAAAAGTCCGTGCAGGTAAATTGAAATCAGAAGATATGCAAGGCGGTACATTTACCGTTAACAACACTGGATCATTTGGTTCTGTCCAGTCGATGGGTATCATTAATTATCCTCAAGCTGCCATCTTACAAGTGGAATCTATTGTGAAGCGTCCAGTCATCATGGAAGGCGGCATGATTGCCCCTCGTGACATGGTCAACCTATGTCTATCTCTCGACCACCGTGTATTGGATGGTTTAGTATGTGGCCGATTCCTTGCTCGTGTGAAAGAAATCTTAGAACATATTTCTAAAGACACTACATCAGTGTATTAATCATAAAAGTCGTCCTTCATGGGCGGCTTTTTGTCTAGGTAAAGAATTTGGAGTACACTAAGAAGGTACATAAGCTTGGGGAGGAAACGATATGACAGAATCGACATTCGACAACTGGAAAGATCTCGTCAAAGCATCCCTCAAAGGAAAAGAGTGGAATGCACTCCAAACGGGGACAGCAGAAGGAATTACGTTAGAACCACTTTATACAACATTAACTACGCAACAACAAAACCAATCGAGTCGTGTGATTGCGAGTCGAACACAATCAGAGGTTGCATTTTTGAAAGCGCTGACTTCAGTGCACGTTGATGTGCGAGAAGCACATAAACGAGGGGCAGATGCGGCTACTGAATTGCTATCTTTTTTAATCGATTGTGATGCGTATATGACGCAACATCAGCAATTGCCGAAAACAGCTGCTTTCGCTGTCGATACACATTTCTTTATGGAAATTGCAAAACTTCGTGCGGCCCGCTTACTTTGGGCAAACTTTAGCGATGTCCACGCACAGAAAGATGCACCTCTTCAACTGGTAGCGGAAACATCCCTTCGTTCCTATTCACTATATGATCCACATGTAAATTTACTTCGAAGTGCAAATAGCGCATTTGCAGCCGTTTTGGGCGGAGCGGAGGCGGTACATGTCTATCCGTTTGATTGTTTAACAGGGGGAACAGGTCTTGGCCAACGTCTTGCGGAGAACGTCCTTGAAATTATACGTCACGAGAGTCTGGTAACAGAGGTGTTAGACCCTGCCGGGGGCAGCTATAGCATAGAGGCGCTCACGGAGAATCTTGCTAAAAGTGTCTGGGAACAATTCCAAAATATTATGGATTTACCTAGTGACGAGCGTACGAAACAACTCGAAGAAAAAATAACAAAGGCATATATTTTCTTAGCAAATCAAACCGCGATACGCGCGCATTCTCTTATCGGCACCACGATTTATGCCAATCCAAAAGGTGCCGTGGCAGAAATCATTCAAGATTTCGGCTACGTTCGTCTGGCTGAACCTTACGAAACGTTACGTGCGAAGCTTCAACCTTTGGCTCAGCGAGTGGCAATCGTTCAAACAGGATCCTTAAAAGAATCAAAACCTCGGGTGGATTTTGTGAAAGGATTTTTATCTACCTTTGGGTGGGACGCACCTGTCTTTGATTCGATGACGACAACTCCCGAAACCTTGCTCCAGCAGGGCGTAACCTATGCGGTGCTTGTTGGTCCAGATGAGTCAATTGAAGAAGTCGTTCCGAAATGGCTTAACAATGGCTTAATCCTAGATGTAGCTGGAAAACACTCAAAAACGAGTGACTGGCAAGACCAAGGGCTAAACGGATCTATTTTCTTAGGACAATCATTAATTGAAAAAGGGCAGGAGTTAGTAGATGCACTGCAAATCAAGGGGGCATTCGAATGAACCGTTATTCAAACCATTCATTCCAAGTCTTAGCGAATGAGTCGAACAGAAATATGGAAACACGTATGACTAATGAAGGCATCACACTCAAGTCACATTATTCAGTTGAAGATATAAAATCATTTAAGCACCTTCAAGATTTACCTGGAATCGCACCATTTACACGAGGTCCTTATCCATCCATGTACGTAACGAAACCTTGGACGGTGCGTCAGTATGCAGGATTCTCCACGGCGGAAGAGAGCAATGCCTTCTATCGTCGGAATCTTGCGATGGGACAAAAAGGGTTATCCGTCGCGTTTGACCTTGCGACTCACCGAGGGTATGACTCTGATCATGAACGTGTGAAGGGAGATGTCGGAAAAGCTGGGGTTGCCATCGATTCTGTTGAAGATATGAAGATTCTATTTGACGGTATACCACTGGACAAGATGTCTGTGTCGATGACAATGAATGGAGCTGTGCTGCCCATCTTAGCATTTTATATCGTTACAGCGGAAGAACAAGGTGTTCGTCCAGAGCAACTGACAGGAACGATTCAAAACGACATTTTAAAAGAATACATGGTTCGTAACACATACATCTACCCACCAGACATGTCGATGAAGATCATTGCGGATATTTTTGCCTATACATCAAAAAACATGCCAAAGTTCAATTCTATTTCGATTTCTGGGTACCACATGCAAGAGGCAGGGGCGACGGCTGATATAGAACTTGCCTATACACTCGCAGATGGTTTAGAGTACGTTCGCACCGGACTCGCTGCTGGGATGGACATCGATACATTCGCGCCGCGGTTATCTTTCTTCTGGGCCATCGGCATGAACTATTTTATGGAAGTGGCGAAAATGCGTGCGGCTCGCAAGATATGGGCAGAGCTCATTCAACAATTTATGCCCAAAAATCCAAAGTCACTTGCCCTACGTACACATTCCCAGACGTCTGGGTGGAGTCTGACTGAACAAGATCCTTTCAACAATGTGACACGGACATTGCTAGAGGCGAACGCAGCTGCTATGGGTCATACACAGTCCCTGCATACCAATGCACTGGATGAAGCCATTGCGCTTCCAACAGATTTCTCTGCTCGTATTGCTCGTAATACGCAACTGTTCTTGCAAGAAGAAACGAAAATGACAAAAATGATTGACCCGTGGGGCGGCTCGTATTATGTAGAGACGTTGACGGATGAACTGATGAAAAAAGCTTGGGAACATTTAAAAGAAATTGAATCTCTCGGCGGCATGGCAAAAGCGATTGAAACAGGGCTTCCGAAAATGAAAATTGAAGAAGCCGCCGCAATCCGCCAAGCACAGATTGATTCAAAGAGTGAAAAAATAGTCGGTGTGAATTATCGTCGACTTGATACAGAAGATCCAATTGATATTTTATCGATTGACAACACGGCTGTTCGTACAAGTCAAATAGCACGATTGAACCAATTGAAAGAAACACGAGACGAAGCAGCTGTTTTGCAAGCGCTCAAAGAACTGACGGAAGTCGCGCGTAAAGCCGGTGGAAATCTACTAGAAGCAGCAGTGAATGCTGCGCGTGTCCGCGCCACTCTTGGTGAAATATCGGATGCGATTGAAGAAGTGTCCGGCCGTCATAAAGCAATCATTCGCTCGATTAGTGGCGTCTACAGTTCCAACTATTCAGCATCCCAAGAAGTAGATGTGGTGAAAGAGATGGCGGAAGACTTCCTAGAAAACGAGGGACGTCGACCTCGTATTATGATTGCGAAAATGGGCCAAGACGGCCACGACCGCGGAGCCAAAGTGATTGCCACGGCATTTGCGGACCTTGGTTTTGATGTGGATATGGGACCTCTTTTTCAAACACCAGAAGAAACTGCCCAGCAAGCTGTGGAAAATGACGTGCACGTGATTGGCGTCAGTTCGCTAGCTGCAGGTCACTTAACACTTGTACCAGAACTCAAAGCAGAGCTTGAAAAGCTAGGTCGCGGGGATATTTTATTAGTCGTAGGTGGCGTTATCCCAAGCCAGGATTACTCCTTCTTACTTGAAAACGGAGCAACAGCCATTTTTGGACCGGGAACAGTAATCCCAGTCGCTGCTCAGAAAGTGATTGAAGAGATTTACAAGCAACTTGGGTATGAAGAAGACGGAGTATCGTCATGACACCTGTGAAAAAGTTTACGAAGAAAACGTCCTCTGATGTCGATATTCAAAAACTAGCAGCCGATGTTCGTGACGGTTCAAGAATTGCTTTATCACGTGCTATCACATTAATCGAAAGTCAGCACGGATCTCACCAACAACAGGCAAAAGATCTATTACAAATACTCCTTCCACACACCGGAAACTCAACTCGCATAG
The DNA here is from genome assembly GCF_042649045.1 of Chryseomicrobium palamuruense. Classification (NCBI taxonomy): domain Bacteria; kingdom Bacillati; phylum Bacillota; class Bacilli; order Caryophanales; family Caryophanaceae; genus Chryseomicrobium; species Chryseomicrobium palamuruense. The sequence continues at coordinate 350,185 of NZ_JBHSEF010000026.1, forward strand.
GAATTACAGGTGTACCCGGTGCAGGAAAAAGTACATTCATTGAAACGTTTGGTAAAATGCTATGTGACAAAGGTTTTCATGTGGCAGTCCTTGCGATTGATCCTACGTCATCTCGTTCAGGAGGAAGCATTTTAGGGGACAAGACCCGAATGGAGCAGCTTGTGAAAGAACCGAATGCGTTTGTACGACCTTCGCCTACATCAGGTACACTAGGTGGGGTGCATAAAAAGAGTCGTGAAACGATGCTGCTCTGTGAAGCTGCGGGATACGACGTGGTCTTGATTGAAACGGTTGGTGTGGGACAGTCGGAGACGACTGTACGCGGGATGACAGACTTTTTTCTATTACTTACATTAACAGGAGCTGGGGACGAACTTCAGGGTATGAAGAAAGGGATTATGGAACTAGCCGATGCTATCATCGTTCATAAAGCGGATGGCGCGAATGAAACAACTGCAAAAAAAACCGTAGCGGAATACAAACAAATTTTGCATTTCATACAACCAGCGACAGAAGGTTGGACGCCTGTAGCACTTCCAGTTTCTTCTTATACAAAAATGGGGCTCGAAGATACATGGCAACATATTGAGAAGTTTGAGAAGGCGACAAAATCTTCAGGTGTCTTCACTAGTCGGCGAAATCAACAGCAAATGGAATGGTTCCGTGCGTCTGTCATCGATACATTGGAGAGACGCTTCTTTTCAGACAGTGAAAAAAAGGTACTAATGAAGCAACTTGAAAAACAAGTGGCTCATTCTGAGTTGACGGTCGATCAAGCGCTGACTAAGCTTTTTTCTTCTTCAAATGAGCGAAAGTCTGCTACAATAGAGCAATAAAGGAGTGTTTACACATGAGTATGGATTTTAATCTATATATGAATGAAATCGTAACAACTGCACGTAAAGAAATGGACGCAGCAGGCTACGAGCAACTGCGTACACCGGAAGACGTAGATATGGCTCTTGATCGTCCAGGAACGACTTTGTTTATGGTCAACTCTGTTTGTGGATGTGCTGGAGGAATCGCCCGTCCAGCAGCAACAAACGCGGTGCATTACGATCGTCGCCCAGACCACCTAGTGACTGTATTTGCCGGTCAAGATAAAGAAGCTACATTCTATGCACGTGACAAATTTGGGGATGAGCACTTACCGTCCTCTCCATCCTTCGTACTTGTCAAAGACGGTCAGATGGTTGCAGAAGTCGGCCGTCATGAAATTGAAGGACATGATCCAATGAGCGTCATCACACACCTCCAAGCCTTATTTGAAGAACACTGTGAAGAATATTAATCCAAACAAAAAGACTGACGAGGTGCACTCGTCAGTCTTTTTTGCCTGTTATAGCAAGAAGCTAAGTCCAAATACAAAGCTCGATAATACCATAACGGCAATCATCATATAAATGACAAATTTACGGAAGTTTTCATTACGCATCTTAACATCGCTCCTCTAATTCTCTCCCCTTATTCTATCAGAGACAAAAGAGGTAGCCAACTATTTTTGAAATCGCTACAATAGAAGATAGATTGTGTAAAGGAGTGGGATGGAATGAATCGCGTAGATCATATCGGCATCGCAGTTGCTTCTCTAGAGGAGACGCTACCTTATTATACGGATACTCTCGGATTAACACTTTTAGCGATCGAAGAAGTCGAATCAGAACAAGTGAAAGTCGCTTTTCTTGATGGAGGCAATGTAAAACTCGAACTATTGGAACCGCTCTCAGAAAAAAGCGCCATCCATCAGTTCATCGATAAGAAAGGGCAGGGAATCCATCATGTCGCATTTGGTGTCACCTCCATTCAAGATCGATTGAATGAATTGAAGGTGAATGGCGTCCGCTTGATCAACGAACAACCGAAACAAGGAGCGGGTGGTGCCCAAGTTGCCTTTTTGCACCCGAAGTCTTCACATGGTGTGCTTTACGAGCTCTGTGAGAAACAAAAGGGGGAAACGAAATAATGGATATGTACGATAAAATAAATGAACTCTACGACCGTAAACGGATCATCGAACTAGGTGGTGGGGATGAGCGGATCGAGAAACAGCACGAAAAAGGAAAATTGACAGCTCGTGAACGTATTGAACTATTGTTAGATGAAGGTACATTTGTGGAATTAAACCCATTCATCAAACACCGAACGACAGATTTTGGTATGGCCAACCTTGAGGGGCCAGGTGACGGTGTGGTGACTGGTTATGGGAAAGTACATGGTAAACCCGTGTATTTGTTCTCTCAAGATTTCACGGTATTTGGAGGCGCTCTTGGTGAGATGCACGCTTTAAAAATTGCCAATGTGATGGATCTTGCCGCAAAAAATGGAGCTCCATTTATTGGTCTCAATGACTCGGGCGGCGCTCGTATTCAAGAAGGTGTCGTTTCACTTGATGGGTACGGACAGATTTTTTATCGCAATGCCATCTATTCAGGTGTGATTCCACAAATATCCGTTATCCTAGGGCCTTGTGCTGGTGGTGCGGTATATTCTCCAGCCATCACCGATTTTGTTTTCATGACGGATGAGACAAGCCAGATGTTCATCACAGGACCAAAAGTAATTGAGACGGTTACGGGTGAGAAGATTTCTTCTGAAGATTTAGGCGGATCAAAAGTACATAATGCCATCAGTGGTAACGCCCATTTCCGAGGAGCGACAGAAGGGCAAGTGTTAGCAGATGTTCGTCGTTTACTTGCCTACCTTCCACAGAATAATACGGAACGCCCTGCAGTTGAAGCAGTAGAAGAAGAGTCAGATGAGCGTCCGGACTTGGCCGATATTGTCCCGTTCGAAGCGATTCGCCCGTATGATATTCGTAAAGTCGTGGAACAAGTCGTTGATAAAGGCTCGTTCATGGAAGTCCAAGCAGAATTCGCTCGGAATATCGTCGTTGGTTTTTCACGAATCAAAGGAGAGACAGTGGGTCTCATTTGTAATCAACCAAAAGTCATGGCCGGCGGACTCGACATCGATTCATCGGATAAAGCTGCACGATTCATTCGTTTCTGTGATTCTTTCAACATTCCGTTGATCACATTTGAAGATGTAACGGGCTTTTTCCCAGGTATTAAACAAGAGCACGGCGGCATCATCCGTCACGGAGCAAAAATTCTCTATGCGTATTCAGAAGCGACTGTTCCTAAATTAACGGTCATCTTACGTAAAGCATACGGAGGAGCTTATGTTGCACTAAATTCTAAATCAATTGGTGCGGACGTTGTATTTGCGTGGCCGAATGCAGAAATTGCGGTTATGGGGCCAAACGGAGCAGCCAACATCATCTTTGCACGTGAAATTGCGGCAAGTGACGATCCGGAAGCTGTTCGTGCTGAAAAAATTGAAGAATACCGTGAGAAATTCGCAAATCCATATGTTGCGGCCTCCATGGGAATGGTGGATGATGTCATCGACCCACGGGAAACACGCATCAAACTGATTCAAGCGCTTGAAATGATGCGTACCAAACAAGAGACACGTCCAACGAAAAAACACGGAAACATCCCGTTATAAAGGAGAGACCTATGTCACTACTAATCGAAGAATTCATTGAACTTGTTGAAACGTCCTCTGAGACTGGAAATGAAGGACAAATAGCAAAACTACTCTTAAAAAAATTAGAAGAGCTCGGCTTTAGTGTAGTGGAAGACGATGCGAAAGAAAAAACAGGTTTTGGTGCGGGGAACTTGATTGCGACAAAAGCAGGAAACCCGAGTAAACCGAAACTTCTCTTTTCCGTTCACATGGATACGGTCACACCAGGTGAGAATGTAATTGCTGTCATCTCAGGAGATATCATTTCTTCTAAAGGTGAAACCATCTTAGGTGCGGATGACAAAGCAGGTATTGCGGCTTTGTTTGAAGCAGTTCGTCGCACGCAAGAAAAAGATCACGGTCAACTTCAAATTGTGATTTCAGTAGGTGAAGAAAGTGGGCTCGTAGGGGCAAAAGCACTTGACGCTGCTCATTTAGACAGTGATTTCGGATATGCACTAGATAGCGACGGCGAAGTCGGAGGCATCGTCATTGGTGCGCCTTACCAAGCCAAGCTTTGGACGACCATTACAGGAAAACCGGCTCATGCAGGTGTGGCTCCGGAAAAAGGCATCTCAGCCATCACAGTAGCCGCAAAATCGATTGCCGCGATGTCTCTTGGACGTATTGATGACGAGACGACAGCGAACATCGGTCGATTCGAAGGTGGAAAGGCGACAAATATTGTCTGTCCGGAAGTGAACATCTTATCGGAAGCAAGATCTCTTCAAGAAGACAAATTGAATGCGCAAGTCGAGCATATGGTGAAGACCTTTGAAGAGACGGCACGTTCATTAGGTGCTTCAGCTGACACGAAGACAGAATTGATGTACCCAGGATTCTCATTCGGGGAATCCGATCAGGTCGTAGTATATGCTCAAGAAGTCATCGAAGCGCTTGGTCTCCCGCTTGAATTAAAACGCAGTGGCGGAGGCAGTGACGCAAACATTTTAAATGGCCTCGGCATCCCGACCGTCATCTTAGCTGTCGGATATGAAGATATCCATACAACCAATGAAACGATGCCAATCTCACAGCTCGAGAAACTTGCAGACGTTGTAGAACACTTGATTATAAAAGGGTAAAGGAGGAAGACAGATGGCAGAGAAATCACGCATTCTATTTCATTTAGATATGAATAGCTTCTTTGCATCTGTCGAACAGGCCTATAACCCGGAACTAAAAGGCAAACCGGTTGCCGTTGCAGGAAATCCAAAAGAACGCAAAGGGATTATCATCACCTGTTCGTACGAAGCTCGTGCGTACGGCGTCTATACCACGATGCCCGTTTGGGAAGCGAAGCGCAAATGCCCTTCGCTTCTTTTGATTCAACCGACGTTTGAACGGTATCGTATTGCCTCTCAAGCGATGTTTGCCATCTTGCGAGAGTACACGAACCTTGTCGAGCCGGTTTCGATTGATGAAGGGTATGTTGATGTCAGTGACATCGTCACTGGTAGTGATGCAGTGACCTTAGCTGAGACGATTCAAAAGCGCATTCTTCGGGAACTCGATCTCCCTTGTTCAATAGGTATTGCCCCGAATAAATTTTTGGCAAAGATGGCGAGTAGGATGAAGAAGCCAATGGGTATCACGATTTTAAGAAGACGAGATGTTCCGCATGTTCTTTGGCCTCTTGAAGTAGGCGAAATGCACGGGGTAGGGGATAAGACGGCAGAGAAATTAAAAGAAGCGGGAATTCTTAAAATAAGAGACCTTGCGAAAATGACCGAGAATCAAGCCATTGAAACGCTCGGAAAACACGGTGAAAAGCTATGGAAAAGAGCACATGGCATGGATGCACGTCCTGTGGATCCCGATTCCGTATTTGAACGAAAAAGTGTCGGAAATTCCATGACGCTATCTTATGACGAGACCTCTAAAAAAGAACTCATGAAACATATCGAGAAGCTTTCAAAGAAAGTCGCATCCCGCTTAAAGGAAAAAGGATACGTAGGCTATACTGTACACGTTCAAATCCGTTACTACGATTGGCAGAACCGATCAAAAAGTCGGTCGTTTAAAGAACCTATCTACCGCTTAGAAGATATCGAGCGATATGCAAAGAAACTTTTTTCAGAACTTTGGAACGGCGAACCTGTACGTCTTGTTGGAGTGACGGTTCAACAATTGAAAGAGCCAGGTGAAATCACCGAACAACTCACCTTCGATTCGTATCAGCAAGTGGCAAAAGAAGAGCCTGTGCGCGCACTGATTCAAGACCTCCAGAAGAAATTTGGTGAGACGAGTATCCGTAAGGGAGTTAGATTGTCTAAAAATGAAGGGTCGACCTCAAGCTTTAGTAAAGACTTTTTAAATGATCACAAACGGAAGGAGGACTAAGTATGGAACTCGTATTTTTAGGAACAAGTGCAGGAATGCCATCGAAATTTCGAACGACATCCTCTCTCGTCGTCAATTTATCAGAAGAACGGGGAACTTATTGGCTAGTTGATTGTGGAGAAGCGATGCAGCATCAATTCATGAAAACACCGTTGAAACCGCGAAAAATCGAAAAAATATTTATCACGCATATGCATGGTGACCACATTTTTGGTCTTCCTGGTTTTCTTGGTTCTCGATCGTTTTTAGGCGGCACAGAGAAACTAACGATTTACGGTCCATCTGGGATACGTGAGTTTGTCCAGACGGCTCTCTCACTTTCTCGGACGCATTTGACCTATCCTCTTGAGATTATAGAGATCGAGCGAGGCGTAGTATTTGAAGACGACTTATTTGTGGTCACTGCGGATCTGCTCGCACACGTCATTCCAAGTTACGGATATCGCATTGAACAAAAACCTCTTGAGGGGAAACTTGATATCGAAAAAGCCTTGGCTTTTGGTGTTCCAAAAGGTCCTCTTCTTGCAAAGCTAAAAAGTGGGTCAGATGTCGTTCTTGAAGACGGAGCTCTCGTCAAGAGTGCAGATGTAACATCACCTCCTCAAGACGGGTTCATCGTCACAATCCTCGGAGACACCAAAAAATGTGATGCATCGATTCAACTTGCTAGACATGCAGATGTACTCGTGCACGAAGCAACCTTTGATGATGATAGCCAACAACTGGCGGCTAGTTATGGTCACTCTACGTTTCGTGAAGCAGGCGAAGTCGCAAAAAAAGCCGGTGTACGCCATGTCATCGTGAACCATATTAGTGCACGGTTCACAAAATTAGACGAACAACGACTTCTTGAAGAATTAAAAGTTAGTGATCGCCCAAGTTACATTGCGGACGATCTTATAGGGTTTAGATTGACGCGTCAGCGAGAAATCGAATCTTTCACATTCTGACCGAGTACTTTCGATTGTTTTGTGGCGGCGTCAATACCGGTAAGGATCGCATGTTCCATTCCACATTCGGCCATCGCTTTTAAACCAGCTTCTGTCGTCCCACCAGGGCTCGTTACACGTTTTCTAAGTGTAGCGGGCTCTTGTTTGGTTTCTTTCATCATGGAGACTGCCCCGTCTAGCGTCTGAAGCACAAGAGCACGCGCTTCTTCCGCAGTAAAACCATGCTCCATCGCTGCTCGTTCAAGTAGTTCTGTCACATAGTAAATATATGCTGGGCCACTACCGGATAACGCCGTGACGGCATGCATCATTTGGTCTTTTACCACTTCAACAGAACCAATTGTCCGGAACAATTCGGAAATCAGCTGTATGGACGTATCTGTGACAAGCGCATTGTGACTGATAGCTGTTGCACTCTTTCCAATAGTGGCACTTGTATTTGGCATGACACGGATAATCGGCTGATTAGTAAAAAAATCGCTTAACGTATCGATATCAATACCTGCCAGTACAGAAATGATGGTACTGTTCTTTGGAATGCGATTTTTGATGAGTGGAAATGCCTCCGCAGCATCCTTTGGTTTCATGGCGAGTACGATATAGTCTGCTTGTTCGAGAATTTCTGGAGAATCGCTAACTAGCGATACGCCATAGGTTTCCTTTAATCGAATGAGCGCCTCATGGTCACTTTTATTGGTGACACAGATGGATAGAGGAGGAAGTGTGGGAGAGGCCGTCCACCCACTGATAATGGCTTCTGCCATGGATCCTGCACCAAAAAATACAATATTCATCCGTCATGCCTCCTCCTGCTTATTGTTTCGAATTATATGATTGTCTTAGCAGAATGTCAACGACACAAGGTGACGTATTGTACGAAACAAGGTACACTATGAATAACCATTCATTTTTAGGAGGCGGCTTATGATTCACCAATTGACGATTCCCACTCCGTTTGCTGTAGGAGATGTACATAGTTACCTAGTAAAGGGAGATCAACTAACCTTGGTTGATGTGGGACCCAATACCGAACAAGCGCGAGAAGCCATCGAATATCAATTAAAAGAAATCGGCTATCGCCCAGAAGATATTGAACAAGTCGTTCTCACACATCATCATCCCGACCATTCCGGTTGGACAGAACTGTTTCCAAATGCACCTCTTTCCGGACACGCATATAACAATGTCTGGTTCACGCGGAGTGATGCATTTTTTTCCTATCACGATGCCTTTTATTTGGATCAATTAATAGAAGAAGGGGTACCGGAAAGCTATCATCATTGGATAGAGAAGATGAGACGGCCCATAAAACTGATGGGGAATCGTCCGCTCGATTTCATTTTAAAGGAAGGCGATCACGTGCCAGGACATGAGAAATTGCTTGTCATTGAGACGCTCGGACATGCGCAGAGTCAATTGTCGTTTTACCACCGGGACGACGAATGGATGATTGGCGGTGACCATTTAATTAAACATATTTCTTCCAATCCCTTGATTGAACCACCACTCAATCCAGCATCTAAACGGCCGAAAGCACTCTTACAATACAATGCATCGCTCAAACGATTAAATGATTTCCCTATTTCACGAATATATAGTGGACATGGCGACGTCGTCGACAACGTACATGTGCTCGTTCGTGAGAGACTTGCTAAACAGCACGGACGGGCTTTACAAGTACGGGAATTTATAAATGGTGAAGCAAAAACCATTTTTGAATTGACGCAGACACTCTTCCCTAAAGTGTATGAAAAAGAACTAGGACTTACATTGTCTGAAACGATTGGACAAGTGGATTATTTAGAAGATAAGGGTATGGTTTTAGCAGAAAATAGAGGCGGAGTGATGTACTATCAAAGCGTCTAAGCATGTGTTGATTACTGGAGGGACAGGAGGATTAGGTTCATACATAGCATCATCCCTCCTAAAGGCTGGCCATAAAGTAACCGTGACCGGCCGCAATATCAAAATTTTAGAGACAATGAAACAGCAAGGCATTCAAACGATTTATTGGGATATGGCTAGTGGGGAAGACATTCCAGCCGCTATCACTTTCGATCAGTTTGATGTCATCATCTTGAATGCAGGAATAGGGTACTTCAAAAATCATCACGAACTTTCTAAACTAGAAATCGACAATATGATTTTAGTGAATATGACCATTCCTATCCAATTGGCCACAATCCATTCAAGGCACTTTCAGCAGCGTGGCGAAGGACATCTTGTGTTTATTGGCTCACTCGCAGGCAAGATGGCAACCCCGAAAGCTTCCGTTTATGCAGCGACGAAACACGCGCTAGATGGCTATGTCCAAGGACTGCGCATGGAACTGCAAGACTCATCGGTACAAATATCCATCATTCACCCAGGTCCGATAGATACACCGTTTATCGACAAGGCGGATACGACAGGTAACTATAAAAAAGCACTTGGCAGTCATTTGTTGTCGATTGAAGAAGTGGCAGAGAAAGTGCTGGATGTTTTGGAGAAACCAAAAGGGGAAGTGCTGATTCCTGGGTATCTGGGAGTACTTGCGAAACTGACAAAAGTATTTCCACTGACTGTTGAGAAGTGGGGACGGCGTTTTTACGCAAAAAAATAAACCGCCGAGGCGGTTTATTTTAATCCAATCGTCGCTTTGACATCTACTTCTGCATACTTCTTTGCGTCAGCGCGCTGGCCTATTAGAGTCCCAATAAATCCTCCTAGGAAACCAGCAGGCACAGATACAAGGGCTGGGTTCGTGAGTGGGAACAGTGCTTCTCCCGTAAACAGCATCGATCCATCTGCTGCCCATAAGTTTGGACTCAAGATAACAAGGACTAAAGCTGAAACAAGACCTGATACGATAGCTGTGAGTGCACCCGTCGTATTGAATTTCCTCCAGTAGATGGTGTAGATAATGACTGGAAGATTCGCAGAGGCTGCAATACAGAAAGCGAGCGACACAAGAAACGCAACGTTCATATTTTGTGCGCCTAACGCTAAAAAGATCGAAATAACAGCAACGGCAATGGAAGCACTACGAGCAGCAATCATTTGCTCTTTTTCAGTTGCTTTCCCTTTTTTTATGATTTGACCATATAAATCATGAGCGAATGCGGACGCACCTGATAATACCAAGCCGGCTACAACTGCTAAGATCGTAGCAAACGCTACAGCAGAAACAAAGGAGAGGAGTAGATCTCCACCAAGTGCTTCAGCCAGTAATGGGGCTGCCATGTTTCCAGCTGCATTCGCAGCGACAATTTTTTCTGAACCTACAAAAGCAGCAGCTCCGAAACCTAAGAAAATCGTTAAGATATAGAAGATTCCCACGATCCAAGTCGCATAAACAACAGAACTACGTGCTGTTTTCGCATCTTTTACTGTAAAGAATCGCATTAAAATATGCGGTAATCCTGCAGTACCTAGAACGAGTGCAATCATCATAGAGATGGTATCAATACCATTTGTATAGCGGACACCTGGATGTAAATAAGCTTCTCCGTGCGTAGTTACCGTTTTCATTTCAGAGAACATTCCCAGAATGTTAAAGTTGAATTTCCACAGAACGAGGAAGGAAATCAGAACGGTTCCAACCATTAAAAGAACTGCTTTAATGATTTGTACCCAACTCGTTGCAGCCATTCCACCGAATAAAACATAAATTGTCATCATCGTTCCGACAATTAAAACAGCGATCCAGTAATCAATTCCAAGTAATAATTGTATAAGTGCACCTGCACCGACCAGTTGCGCAATCATATAAAAGAGAACAATGGTGATTGTACTGACCGCAGCAGCTCCGCGTACTTTCTTTTGGTTAAATCGTGCGGCAATCATATCCGCCAACGTGTAGCGGCCAAGATTTCGTAACGGTTCTGCCACAATAAAGAGAACAACGAGATAGGCTACTAAGTAACCAATAGAGAAGAAGAATCCATCAAATCCAAAAAGGGCAATCGCGCCTGCTATACCGAGGAAAGAAGCTGCGGATAAATAATCCCCGGCAATGGCAATTCCGTTCTGCCAACCCGTTAGCCCGCCTCCTGCTGTATAAAATTCGCTTGCTGAGTTCGTGCGTTTTGATGCAAGATATGTAACGTACAAGGTAAGCCCCACAATAGCAACGAAAAAAGCAATTCCAATTCCACTCATTTCGTCACCCCATTCATCGCTTCGTTTTTAATCTTTTCTGCTTCTTTATCAAACCCATTTGCACGTTTTACATAGATCATGCAAAGTGTCCACGTCATCACGAACAAGAGAAGTGAATAGATCCATACGAGTGATATGTCTCCAATCACGGGCGTGTTGAGTAGGGTCGTATACGAAGTGAGGATAGGTAGCGCGATATACGCCATTAAGAAAAAGATAGAGCTATACAAGATAAAGTTGTTTTTCTTTCTCTTCAGAGATTTGAAATCATCCCGATTCGCGATCTCTTCATACGGATAATCTCTGGTGTAACCGCTTTCTTTAATTGGGTCCATAAAGTTCCTCCTTACTCATAATGATTCAGTATAATGAATAAGTAATCAGAATTCAACGAATAGTATAAAAATAATGAAATAGCCTACTCTGAAATAAACGAAGTAGGAAAATGGTTCGACATAAATGACACGAAGATGGACGAAAAAAAGAAAATATTGTCACATTATGATTCGTGCAAAATATTCTGTTAATTCTATTCTTATTGTTAACCTATACTCCTAATAGGTGGGTCAATCCAAAGATTTGATATGGATAGTTGGTAGTGTCTGTAAAATGCTCAAATCAGTTTCATGATGCAATAAACCGTCCAAAACGTGAATCGCATCCCTTGAATTAGTCTGAAAGATCTTTGTGTAGTAAGATGAAAATTAATTACTCGTAATCTGATAGATAGTAGTTGCTTCTCAGGCATTACCTCGTGGTGGAGTCTTAAATTGTGATTATGAGGGAAGACGTACAAAATTAAAGGGAAAGGCTGCTTTATATTCCATAGCAGTACAAGAGGTTGTAAAAATAAATGATTCAGAAGTATTCTATTCAACTGCGGAACTTCACATCAACTTAAATGGGATTGTAATGTCCCTTTTTATAATTTTTAGATGTGTAGAAAGAAGGACTTGAAATATGAAAAAAGGATTTCTTTTGTTACTAATAGCTACATTATTTTGGGCAGGTAATTACATAGCTGGACGTTATTTAAGCGACGCTCTACCTCCAACTTTATTGAATACCGTTAGATGGGGGATTTCTTCCATACTATTGTGGGGATTACTAGTTATTAATAAAAAGCCATTTCCGATCTTTTCAAGATGGAGAGAGTTCCTTGTTCTTGGTTTTTTCGGTATCTTTATCTTTTCAACATCTACGTATATGGGTCTAAGAGAAATTAGCTCTTCACAGGCGGGAATGATTGTAGCCGGAATACCTGCAACAATATTAATTTTCTCTTTTATCCTACTAAAAGAAGAAATAAAAGGAAGGGCTTGGATTGGTACCATCATTTCAATAATCGGTGTCGTTATACTAATACAAGGAAAAGCACATGTAGAATCATTGGGTAATGCGATATTGGGAGAGATATTAATCATACTATCTTGTGTCGCTTGGGGGCTTTACACGGTTTTAGGCAGAATATATGGAAAAGTTACTGATCCTTTAACACTTACAGCAGGGGCGGCGGTATATGGAACGATGTTAAGTCTAATAAGTTGTATAGGTACAGTTGATATGAATGCTGTCCAGATGAATGGAATGGCTTGGGTATCCCTACTTTATGTGAGTACCTTTGCCTCAGTAGTCGCATACTTAGCTTGGAATGCCGGCGTTAAGATACTAGGACCAGGAACTGCTGCTCCATTTATAAATTTACTACCGATTTGGACCGTAATTCTAGGGGTTTTAGTTTTAAATGAAGGCATCACACCGATTACTTTGGTTGGTGGAGTAATTACAATCATAGGCGTCGTTTTAGCTAGTTTTAGAAAATAAATAGTCGTGCTTTGTACTGATATAAAAAGAGTTTTGAGAATTAAATGGAGGATTAAAATACCCATTCATTAATTACAGCTGAAATTCACATTGAAGAATTATACTTAAAGTAATGGGAGCATTAGCTCAAGAAGCAAATTTAAAAAAATCGGTTCCTAACGTTGTAAAGGAATCGTTTTTTTATACTGTAATTTGCTTAACGTTGTAAATCCGCATTTTCCTGACGCTACCCCATATGGGACAATAATCTGACACAACTTTTTATATGAATAATTAAATAAAAAGTTGTATCAATATACAATCCGTGATAATATGTGCATATTGATAAATTAAAATGCATAAACATACATGGAGGGTTTTTTATGAAAAAGGTTGTTTTAGCTTATTCAGGTGGATTGGATACGTCAGTTGCCATTACGTGGTTAAAGGATCAAGGATATGAAGTAGTTGCGGTTTGTCTTGATGTTGGTGAAGGAAAAGATCTTGATTTCATCAAAGAGAAAGCATTAAAGATCGGAGCATCTGAAAGCTATGTCATCGATGCAAAAGAAGAGTTTGCGAATGAATATGCACTCATCTCTATGCAAGGTCATACATGGTATGAACAAAAATATCCACTAGTCTCTGCCTTGTCACGTCCGCTGATTGCGAAAAAGTTAGTTGAAGTAGCCGAACAAGTCGGTGCTACAGCGGTTGCTCATGGATGCACAGGTAAAGGAAATGACCAAGTGCGCTTTGAAGTATCGTTCCAAGCACTTGCACCACATCTTGAAGTGATTGCTCCTGTGCGTGAGTGGTCATGGAGCCGTGATGAAGAAATAGCGTATGCCAAAGAAAAGAACATTCCGATCCCTATCAATTTAGACAGTCCTTTTTCAATTGATCAGAACTTATGGGGTCGTGCGAATGAGTGCGGTATTTTAGAAGATCCATGGGCTGCCCCACCAGAAGATGCATATGACCTGACAAATGCACTTGAAAATACGCCCGATACGCCAGACATTATTGAAATTGAATTTAAACAAGGCGTTCCCGTGGCTTTAAATGGAGTAAGTTATTTACTCAGTGACTTGATTCAAGAACTCAATAAAGTCGCAGGTAAACATGGAGTGGGGCGTATCGACCACGTGGAAAATCGTCTTGTTGGAATTAAATCACGTGAAGTGTATGAAATTCCGGGTGCACACACGTTATTAGTAGCTCATAAAGAATTAGAAGATATCACGCTGGTAAAAGAACTGGCTCATTTTAAGCCGGTCATGGAGAAGAAATTGACGGAACTCATCTATGAAGGGTTATGGTTCTCGCCTCTACGTACAGCTCTTCAAGCGTTCTTAAAAGAAACGCAACAGTACGTGAACGGTACAGTCCGTGTAAAACTCTTTAAAGGACATGCCATTGTGGAAGGACGTAAGTCGCCAAATTCTCTATATGATGAAAAACTGGCAACGTACTCAACGGACGATGCGTTCAATCATGCTTCAGCAGTTGGATTTATCGAACTTTGGGGCTTACCAACAAAAGTCCATGCAGTGGTGAACAAAGGGATAGAGGAGAAGGTGACGGTATGACGAAACTATGGGGCGGCCGATTTCAAAAGACGGCAGAAGAATGGGTCGATGAATTTGGCGCTTCCATTGGATTCGATCAGGCACTCGTGATGGAAGACATCACAGGAAGTCTTGCACATGTCCAGATGCTTGGGGAAAGTGGAATTCTTTCAGATGAGGAAGCTCGGCTGATTTCAGAAGGTTTACACCAACTCCAATCAAAAGCTTCTGCCGGCGAACTTGAATTCTCTGTTGCGCAAGAAGACATTCATTTGAATCTAGAAAAACATTTAATTGATTTGATTGGACCCGTAGGCGGGAAGCTGCACACGGGACGCAGTCGAAATGACCAAGTCGCGACTGATATGCATCTGTATTTAAAGACACGTACAAATGAAATTATTGAGTTGATCTCTAGCTTTCAACAAACTCTTGTCCACCAGGCGGAAGCCCATGTGGATACAATCGCTCCTGGCTATACACATCTTCAACGTGCCCAGCCGATCTCATTTGGTCACCATTTGATGACGTATTTCTGGATGCTCGAGCGAGACAAAGCGCGCTTTGTAGACGGTCTTAAGCGAACGGACTTGTCTCCGCTCGGCGCAGGTGCACTTGCCGGTACGACGTTTCCGATCGATCGTGCGCGTACTGCAGAGCTCCTCGGGTTCTCTGGTGTATACGAGAACAGCTTAGATGCGGTGAGTGACCGTGATTTTATCGTCGAGTTTTTAAGCAGTTCGTCGCTTCTGATGACGCATCTTTCACGTCTTGCGGAAGAAGTCATTCTGTGGTCAAGTCAGGAATTCTCTTTCATTGAACTGGATGATGCGTTTTCAACTGGCTCCAGCATTATGCCGCAGAAAAAGAACCCGGATATGGCAGAACTTATCCGCGGGAAAACAGGCCGTGTGTTTGGAAACTTGTTCGGTTTGTTGACCGTTTTGAAAGGACTTCCGCTTGCGTACAACAAGGACATGCAAGAAGATAAAGAAGGTATGTTTGACACCGTTCTTACGGTAACAGGGTCACTGAAGATTTTCGAAGGCATGATACGCACGATGACCGTACATACAGATCGTCTGGAAAAGGCAGTGAGTCAAGATTTCTCGAATGCCACAGAACTTGCCGATTATCTTGCAGCCAAAGGCATGCCGTTCCGCGAGGCACATGATGTCACGGGTCGTGCGGTGTTCCACTGCATCCAGAAAGGTTGCTTCTTACGAGACCTCAAGCTTGAAGATTACAAGACGTTCTCTGAACTTATTGAAGAGGATATTTATACAGTCCTTGCCCCATATGAAGCCGTCAACCGACGTAACTCGTACGGTGGAACTGGTTTTGAGCAAGTGAAGCTGCAGATCCAGAAGGCGAAGGAATTGCTTGTCTGAATAACCTTTAACCTATAGTAAGGTTTATTTTCTAAATTCAAAAGATAATAAATGAAAAGCAGCGCCCCTTGATGAATCATCTGTCATGGGGCGCTGCTTTTCTTATTATCATTTCTCTAGAAAATCGTCTTCTATATCATACTGAGGATTCTGAAGTGCTGTCAAAATTGGAAGAGCCAACAAGACGCCTAGGTTCAGATTAATTTCTAGGATTATGGGTATAGTCTGTAGTATAATTACCTAAATTAACTAATGTTAGGGGTGTGACATGATGCGTACAATTACAATATCTAGAGATGCTATTTCTGGGGAGGAACATACGTTGGCACATGATTTGCCAGTTGAAAAAGATTTAACCTGGACAATCTCAGGTACTGTCTATACAATTCGAAATGTCCCTACCTATGAGATGAATGCCGAATATCAAGATTATCATGATTTGGATGTCGTGGATCTTTTGACAATGGTTCGAAACCTGATGTATGCAGATGAGATACCTCATACTGTAGATTTCAATGATATTGCTGATCTAGTTTAATTTGAATCCCTTGAACTTTTATGTTCGAGGGATTTTTTCTTTTAAGTCTTCGGCTGGTCACCCTCGTAATTCTGAAACGGGATTAATCGAGTTATGTTTCTTTAACATTTGATAGTCAATTTAAACATTACTCTTCAATATTTTTGAACATGCTAATTTCTTCTCTACTAATCTTACTAGCGGATAAAGCGGTTTTTCTAGCATCAAGGATTTGCACATCAGTTTTTATGTCATAATCATGATTTAATTGTTCGGCAATAGATTTCAATTTATCAATTTTTTTAAAATCATTATCATAAAAAACAACTACCAGATATATTGCTCTTTTTATGTCTTCTTGTATCATATATTGCAAAAGTTGCGCTTCTAACCCCTTATAAATATTTGTGTTACTCAGCAATTTAATTTCCATTAAAACCTTATAATCATGATTATAAACAAATTTAAAATCAATTGGACCACGGCCATTATTAACTTCTCTTGAAACATTAACTCTTTTACGTATACAGAAAGGTGCTATAGTATTATAAAACAAACTTTGAACACTCTTTTCATTTTTTGGTGTTTTATCATCATTCCATAAGAGTAGATTTAAGTTTTCATTAACTAGGGCATGATTAACATGTCCTATTAAACTTTTTAAGAATATACTCAAATCACTTGAACTTACGAATGTCTCATCTGCTACTTCTATTTTTTCTCCATTTATTTCATCAAATAAATGACTATACTTTCGAGAAATATCGATTGGTATTAAGTCTTCATATAGTTTTATATCAATTCCATAATTTTCGAATACTTTAGTATCTCCCAAAATATATCTATTTAATAATAAATCAATATATTTGAAGTCATGATCTTGAAATAAGTTTTCATAATAAAAATCGAACGTATCTGCGTACATTAAATCCATTTCAATTAACTCTCCATCGCTCATTTCTTCAGAGTCCCTAAAAGGAATCTCATCAATATCTTTCATGTCGTAAATATTTTCTTCGGAGTCAGAATGTAGATCCTCATGAGCCAATAAAATGTGGTAAATTGCGTATTCATGTAAAGGTGTCAACTCATGAATATGCTTATCTCGTGACCAATAATATAAATCTCTTATTGTTTGAAAACACTTTTCTTTTCTTTCAAGAACAGTTAAATCCGGAAAGAAAATAAATAACAGTTCTTCATCCTCTCCGCAATCAAATAGTAAATCGTAATAGAAATCTATAAAGTTCGCTAATTTTTCATTTGCATATTCCATAACTCTATAGTGTACATTGTAAACTTTAATCATTAAAACACCTCCCATTTAAATTTAATTTTGTTATTAGTGTACCCTATCAACAGTTTAACAATAAATATTTTAATTTTAGATATCGAGCCTGCGCACCCATCATTAAATTGTTTAATTTCTGATCTGTCCACTGACAACACTATAAACTTAAGAAGACAAATTTCTATCTAAATGATTATAAATAAACAGGGCTATGTGACATGATTATCTGTCATGCAGCCCTGTTCTTATTTGTATTGTATTGGGAATCAGACCATTGAAAAAAACGGCGGTTTAAACTAAATCCAACTTTTTGAACCGTGCTTCTCACCATCCTCTACTGCGCATTTTAAAATTCAAATTTACTTTATTCAGTATCATTCTCTTTAGTGAGAAGTCACGGAGCCGAGCCACCTTCTCCCAGGGATCAGAGTGCTTGAAAGACCCCACAGGCGGGCGCAAAGTGCAAGCTTTGAGTACCGACGAGGAGGCTTCCGAGTGCTCCCTTAGGAGAAGGTGGTTCGGTGGAGTGGCTTCGAAAAACTACTCCTTCTAATTGACCAAGGCGTAGAACGCTTCAAACGTCTTTCAGAAGAACAACTTGCGTTTAAAGACGTTGCTTTAAAATTCACACGCACGTATAGATTTGTGCTTCAAGTCGTGACATTTATCGATTTGGGTCTTCATAAGCACTATATCTACTTAAACTATTTGCTGCGTAATTTGCCAAGAAGCTCTATAGATAAAGACATCTATCTTGCTGACGACGTTGCACTCGAATACTACCGCAATCAAAAAGTCTTCGAAGGCAGCATCGAACTCGAAAAAACTGGAGGCTCTGAACTTGATCCTCAAAAATACGGCGCAGGTGGGGCAGTAGAAGACGAAAAAGTCCGTTTGTCCTCAATTTTAGAAAAACTAAATGACCGGTTTGGTGCCGAATTCTCAGAGACTGACTATCTATCACGTGAACAAGTGAAAGAAGATATCTTAAATAGTGACGATATTCGTCAAAAAGCTAAAAACAACACGAAAGAGAACTTCAAGTTTGCATTTGAACGGACCTTCATGGACTTCGTTACGATCGTATGAACACCAACCAAGACTTCTTCATGAAAATCCTTAAGAACCCAGAATTTAAAGCGTATATCATGGAGGATATGATGTATGAAGTGTATGGAGAGGTTAACCAGTAGAAGCTTTGTGGATAGGAGGATTTGATAATGAAAAGAAAGCAGCCGTATAGTGTTATGTCTACCTTCAATGAAGAAGAAATTGAGTATATTTTAAATTCGTTTTCTGAACAACTTAAAAATAAGATTTCTATTGATGAAGATTCTTCGAGAATATCTTTCCCGAAATTCACTAAGTATCGACCTGAACTCTGGAAGTCATTTGAAAGTAATAATATAATCTATTATGTTCAAATTCTTGAAGATTATTTGATTTTTGCAGGTGATTTAAAATCTGCCATTAATAAAGTTTTGATATATTCTCAACCTGAATAATCTAAGTCCGGAGCCTGTAATATATTCAGGCCTTTCAAAGGTTGAAGGGAGAATGTACACTTCTTGAAAAAAGGTCTGAGATGTCCCTATATTGGATAAAAGACTCTCTAGAGAAATGATAATAAGAATAGCGGCGCCCCATGACATTATTGTTCGTCATGGGGCGCTGCTTTTGCTTTATTTTATTTTCCACTAGAAAATCAGGCTTGATCATAAATTAGGATTACAAATATTTTTATACTTCTCATGTTATATTTCCGACACCACCACATACAATATTTACAAAAATAAATTTTTGTGTGTTTACAAAATTGACTTATTGTTAAATTTAGTTACAATGGAGGTAAGAGGTGATGACGATGTCAATTCAAGTGTTGGAAAGAACGAAAGACACAATTAATGTGGCATTTCAATCAAAAGATCCAGTATTGTTAGAAAAAGAAATTCAATTTTTACTATATGCATTTTCTGACTTTATCTCCGATATGTTTTCCAATTCGGTTCGATTTATTAGTCTCCGAAAAATGAAAATCAAATCTACAAACCAATTGATGACTCAAACAAATAGTGATGTCCTGCACGAAATCATTGAAATGTTAGAGCAACAAAAAATGGATGGACCGGAATTTAAAACAATTAAATTTTCATTTGATAAACTATTTTCGGAAGTCACTGAAGACGGATATATTGATTACGACTATAATGTGAATGAATTAATGTCTGTAGAAGATGCTGCACAATATCTTGGAGTTTCAAGACCCACTGTCTATAAATATGTAACTAAAGGATTAGAGGTCCAAGAAGTAAATAATGTGAAGAAAATTCCTAAAGTCGCTTTGGACCTTTGGCAAGATGCTACAACAGCATTCGAAATTCAGTGGATGTATCAACAAAATAAAAAAAGATGGCAAACGACAGAAGAGAAAATTGCAGAAGTGCAACAAAAAATAACAGAATTCGAAATGGAATTTGGTGGCGAATTCAACACCTTATATGGGGATTTAAATGACCGTGAAATAGATCAGCTAGATGAGGCTCTTGATCTCTATGATTGGAGAGATTACTTAATTAAAAAGAGTAATTTAATCAAACGGCTAAAAGTTCAAAGAGATACAGATGCCTAAGTCTACTGATTACAGAACACTCATACAAAAATATAGTCATCTATTTCGAGAAGCTCCAGATTTAACTCTAGAAAACATGGGGGAACAAACTATTGTAAAAATCACCTTGTATTTTAAGTCTTGTTATTATGGTGAAACAAGATTGCGTGTTAAAGAATGGTTCAACTCTGATGATGAAAAATTGCAGTATCGATATTCGTGGGAAAAGAATAGAACTAAACCTGGACATATCAGCGCGTGGGAAAATGAATTCCATGAAGTTCCTCATCATCAATTTCCAGATGGTATGGAGACTGATCCACATCACCATCATCATGTACCTGCTGACCGCTCTCAAGTGCAAGAAAACTATACGATTCATGATTTAGATAAAGCTTTAGGGATTATAAAAGAATTCATAGAAAACGGGAAACCTTACGACGGCCAAAAACTATAGTTAGTTATCAGGTCCGTAGCCTACTTTCAATAATGATTGATTTGAAACCCTACAGCGCATTAGCGAGAAAAGACAAACAGCGTTTGCAAACTGCCTGAAAAAAGATCTGAGATGTCCCTGTATTCGATTAAAGACGATTTTTTAGAGAAATGATCATAAGAAGAGCAGTGCCCATGACAGTTTTGTCCGTCATAGGGCGCTGCTTTTGCTTTAATATGTTTTGCAAAAAAAAATCAAGCTTGATTAAGAATATAGAGTTATCAAAGACTCTTTTTTCATACTTCAAAAGAACCCACAGATGGCGCTCATTGCATGATTTGTCACAGGAGCCTGTCACCCTCACATTTCTAAAGCAGCTTTTACTCGGCGATACTTGTTCAATGCTGTTTCAAACTAGCTAGAATGGTGTTGTGGGTTACACAGGCACGCTCTGATTTTTTGGGGAAGGGTGAGGGACTGATTCTCCAGATATTTGTTGTATATATGTCTCATTGTACTTACTGCGCATTCATATGCATCAAGTGGTTAAACTTTTTTTGATTAAGTATAATGGTCTTAATTGGAATTTTCGGAAAAATTGGAGGAATACTTTATGCATTCTAAATTACTAGTTGATGCAACTGATATAGTCCAGTGGGCAGATAGACGTGACTCTCAATCTATACTTCCTCAACTTATTCGAAGCTTGATACTGTCAAGTAGTGAACATATTGAAAAAATTAGCTTTGCTGCAGGGGAAGGAGTAAGTCTAGGTGGATGGGATGGTATTACTATAGTTGAAGAAAGTAGTAGTTTTGTACCAAGTGGCATTACAGTGTGGGAAATGGGGGTAAACAGAAGCGTTAAAAAGAAAGCTGATGATGATTACAAGAAACGAAGTGAAAATCCATTAATTATGATTCCCTCAGAAACCACATATGTTTTTATCACACCTAGGAGATGGGGGAATAAAGATGAATGGACTGAAGAAAGGCAAAAAGAAGGCATTTGGAAGGAAGTTCGGGTTTATGATGCCGATGATCTTGAAACGTGGCTAAGCCAAAGTCCAACTGTTCATGTCTGGTTGTCTATACTTTCAGGAAAGCACCCTCAAAACTGTACTGATTTGTGGAGTTATTGGACTGATTGGTCGGAGGAGACTCAGCCTATAATCTCTTCAGAAATGGTATTAGCAGGGCGTGAAAATATCACAGCAGAAATATATCATTGGCTAAAAAGTTCAACTTCTCCGCTGAGGTTACAAGCAGAAACTCGTGATGAGGCTATAGCAGTATTTGCTGCTGCTATTAATTTACTTCCTTCAACAGAGAAGGATTTCTTTCTATCAAAAGCAATAGTGGTAAATAATTCAGAAGCATGGACTTATTTATCATCATCCCAAAATAATCTTATATTAATTCCTACTTTTGAATTAGAAGGTTTGAGTCGTGCAATTAGAAATGGTCACCAGATTATTATACCTTTGATGCGTTCCGATAGTTCAACGTCAAGTGCTATACAAATTCCGCGTCTTTCTCGTAATAGAGTAACAGAAATCCTAATTGAAATGGGGATTAATGAGAGCCATTCACGAGAACTTGGACTATTAGCTCGAAGAGGACTTACTACATATCGTCGACAAACAGCACTTAGTCCAGAAATCAGGCAGCCTTTATGGGCAAGACCAAGTGAGGCACGATCTCTTATTCCATTATTATTTGCAGGTGCTTGGAATGACAATACAGAAGGAGATAAACAAGCACTCGTTGAATTGGCAGAAACTTCTTACGATAGTCTTACTGAAGTGATAATTAGATGGGCTAATGAATCTGACCCTCCTATCCGTCGCATAGGAGGCGCCTGGTACATAATTTCAAAGGAAGATGCATGGTCACTCTTAATTCGTTACGTTACCCCTGCAGATATTGAAAAATTTAGATTAGTAGCTCTCAAAGTTCTTGGTACAATTAATCCTAAATTTAATTTGCCCGTCGAAAAGCGTTTGTTGGCAAAGGTGATTGGTTATTCATCTAATTATTCCGAACTTTTTATAAGAGATCTAGCTGATACATTAGCGTTTTTGGGAGCTAAGGAAGATTCTTTTCATGCTACTTTATCGTTAAGAACTTATTCTTCAAAAATTATTTATGAGTTATTTAATGATTCAAAAGGAAGCTGGCAAGTATGGTCTTCATTATCCTCTGTTCTCCCATTGCTTGCAGAGGCGGCGCCAGTCCAATTTCTTCAAGCGCTTGAAGACGAAATATTAAATGAGGAGACGATTTTAGAGCTTTTTAATGATCAAAAAGACTCTCTATTTGGATCTTCTCCTCATACAGGACTACTTTGGGCACTTGAAACACTCGCATGGAATCCTGAATATCTTGGTCGAACTTCCATATTGTTAGCTAAGTTAAGTAAAATCGACCCTGGTGGTAAAATATCTAATCGACCTAAGAATAGTCTTCGTGAAATATTTTTGACATGGAATCCTCAAACCTCTGCTTCTACTGAACAACGTCTTCAAACCCTTGAAGTTCTATTAAAAAGGGAACCAAATATTGGTTTGGATTTGTTATGCGAATTACTTCCAAAGAATCATCCCATAGGGCACAGCACGTCTAAGCCAAAATGGAGGAACTGGGCTCCAGATTCTAAAAGATATATTTCAGAAGCAGAATATAAAAAAGCAACTCATGAAATTGTGAAACTCTTATTAAAGGAGGTAGGAGTTTCGGGTAGACATTGGGTTAAAATCATTAATGCCATACCAAGGTTACCTTTAGAGGACTTTGAAATAGTTTTAAATGAGCTTAAGAGAATAAGTAATATCGACATTGGGTCAGAAGAAAAGGCACTGATTTGGAACGCGATCAGAAAAGAAATTTCAAGGCATCGCTCTTTCCCTGATGCAGATTGGGCTCTTCCTATGGAAATAGTAAATCGATTAGAGGAAACTTATCATAAATTTGAAATTCAAGAGCCAGTTTCACGCTATAGTTGGTTATTTAGTTCCAGACCTGAACTACTAGAAGGGCGTGAAGCGGATTGGAAAGCGCATAAGGAAAAACTTAATGAAGAAAGGGTAAGTGTACTAAATCATATATATAATAGATTTGGGATTGAGGGAGTAATTGATCTGATTATTAATGTCGAAGATCCACTTCAGGTGGGTTCAGCACTTGGTAAAAACCAATTATCGGAAATCGAAGAGAATAAGATTCTTATAGATTACTTGGACTCGCCTGATATAAAATTTTCACAGTTCGCTCGTGGATATACCTTAGGTAGTATTGAAAGCTTTGGGAATGACTGGGCACTAAAAAAGTTAGAAGTAGCTATGGAATGGGAGGCAAATAAAAAAGCAGAAATATTATTATGTTTACCTTCTAATGAAACTACATGGGATTTGGTACAGCAATCAGGTGATGAGGTCGAGAGAAGGTACTGGTCATTGATTTCTCCATACCTAATAAATGACAAAGGTTTAGAAAGGGCGTTTGACAAGTATTCACAATACAATCTACCTTATTCAGCAATAGAGTTATTATCATTACACATAAAAATTGCCGAACCCTCCAAAATAGTAGAAGCCCTAAGAAAAGCACTTGATGTATCATCAATAGATAATTTGAACTCTGATTCATTTTCTTACGATATTTCTATCTTGTTTCAGAAACTTGAAGCTTCTAATGATATTGAAGAAGAGAAAATAGCATCTTTGGAATGGGCATACCTCCCTATTCTAGATCGTTGTGGCCATGCTCCTAAGCTTCTGCATGATGAATTGGGACGTAACCCAAAGTTTTTTGCAGAAGTAATATCGCTTGTTTATAATGCGGAGAATGAGGAATTGAAAGAATCTACCTACGAGGAACGTCAGCGTGCCTCCCAAGGTGATGACCTTTTGAAATCATGGCGCACTTTACCAGGTTTTAAGAAAGATAACAGTGTTGATAAGCAGGAGTTAATTGAGTGGGTTAGCAACACTCTAAAGTACACTCTTGATTTGTATAGAGGTACAATAGGGGCTAACTATGTTGGTAAATTATTAAGTGCATCTATTGTTGGGAGCGATGGTGGATGGCCACATGAAGCTGTTCGAGATGTTATCGAGCAGTTCAGTAATACAAACCTCGAAAAAGGATTTACTACAGGCGTGTATAACAGTAGGGGAGTTGTAACCAAAAGTATAACTGAGGGAGGGGCGCAGGAGAGAATACTTGCCGACAGGTATAATGGTTATGCAAATATCTCTGATGCACGCTGGCCACGTACAAGTGCATTACTCCGTTCTATCGCTGACTGCTACAGCAGGGAGGCACAACAGGAGGATATAAGAGCTGAGCTTAGAGAAGATTTAGACCACTATTGACTTAATATAATTTTAGAAGTGTCGCCTTGAAGGTAAGTAGGAATTTTTTAACTTCTTCAGATCTTTAGCCCGTCACAGGCACGCTTGTCTGCTGTCATACATTTAGGTCTTCCAATGGCTGTGGGGAGAATGCACCCTTCCCGCAAAAAGGTCTGAGATGTCCCTATATTTGATTAAAGACGATTTTCTAAAGAAATGATAATAAGAAGAGCAGCGCTCCATGACAAGATTGTTCGTCATGGAGCGCTGCTTTTGCTTTCTTCTCTTTTGCACAAGAAAATCAGACTTGATTAAGAATTTAGGATGATTAAAGGCTCTTCTTTCATCCTTCAAAAGAACACACATCTGGCGTTCATTGAAGGATTGGTCATCGGACCTGTCACCCTCACAATTCTGGAGCAACTTTTGATCAGACACACTTCTTCGACGTTATCTCGAACTGTGTCTGATCAAAAGCTAGAATGGTGTGGGTAACAGGCACGCTCTTCTGCTTGAACAAGTATTCTATATTGTATAAGAACACTTGTTCGATGTATACTAAGAAAAAATAGAAAGGCGGGATTTACATGTATGAACTGCTTGAACCGCGGAAGATCCTTTGCATCGATATGCAAAGTTTCTTTGCAAGCTGTTCTGCTGCTGTACACGGCCTCGATATTCAACAAGAAGCCATTGCCATCGTCGGCAACCTTGAACAAAAAGGAAGTGTGGTGCTCGCCGCATCGTCACCGATGAAAAAACGCTTCGGCGTCAAGACAGGTACACGTCTGTTTGAAATTCCAAATCACCCCGACATTCGCATCATCCAGCCACAGATGGAGCTCTACGTCAAAATCTCGGCAGAAATCACACGCTATCTGAATCAGATCGTCCCGATGGAAGACATCCATGTCTACAGCATTGATGAAAGCTTTATCGATATTAAAGGTACGGAACATTTGTGGGGAGACGCTTGGGATGTAGCCCGTAAGATTCGCAGCGACTTGCTGCGACAATTCCAAGTGCCGTGCACCATCGGCATCGGGCCGAACATGCTGCTTGCGAAACTCGCGCTTGATCTCGAAGCCAAAAAGACAACGTTTGCCGAATGGACGTATGAAGACGTACCCACGAAATTATGGCCAGTATCTCCACTGCGGGATGTCTGGGGCATTGGCCCGCGTCTCGAGCGCACACTGCACAGTATGGGTATCTATACGATGGGGGACCTGGCCCATACACCGCTTGAACGACTCGAAGACAAGTTCGGCGTCATGGGGAATCAACTCTACCATCATGCGTGGGGCATTGATCTTTCGGACATCGGCGCTCCACTCATGGAAGGACAAGTGAGCTACGGCAAAGGACAGATCCTGTTCCGCGACTACAATTCCAAAAAAGAAGTAATGGCGGTCGTCCTTGAGATGACAGAAGACGTTGGGCGGCGTCTACGTGAAGCGAAGAAAGTGGGCCGGACGATGCACATGAGCATCGGCTACAGCAAGTTCGGGGGCTTCAGCCGCTCCATGTCCATTGACGAAGCAACCAACCGTACATCCGTCATCTATGAAGCTTTTGACCTTCTGATGGACACATTTTATGACGGCTCTCCCGTGCGACGGATCGCCCTGTCAGTTTCGAACCTGGAAGAAGACGAAAGCCTCCAACTCAATCTCTTTTCTCACCGGGAGCAGTTGCGCGAAGAACGACTCGGAAAAACCGTTGATGCCCTTCGTCGGAAATATGGATCGACCGCAGTACTCCGGGCGGTATCCTATACTGCAGATGGGACGGCGCGATACCGGGCAACGCTCCTTGGTGGACATAATAAGTTGTAAGTGCAACTATTTCAGTTTTCGAAACTATTTTAGTCGTTCATCTTCCGAAATGTGTGAACATTTGCTAAACTAAATAAGGTTTTCAATTTGTACGAGAAAAGGGGAACGACACATGAGGGTATTTTTAGACCTTGCCTGGTTCTTTAAAGAGAGAAAATGGCATTACGGACTTGGCATCGTCATGTTGCTGTTTGTTGCATTTTTGACACTGATTCCCCCACGCATCATCGGGGAAGTCGTCGATGCCATCAATGAAGAGCGACTCACATCACAGCTTCTTACGCAGTGGCTGGGCCTACTTGCTGGAGCCGCCGTCCTTATGTATATCCTTCGCTATTACTGGCGAATGATGATTTTTGGTTCGGCCATCTTATTGGCACGACGCATGCGACAAACATTATTTACACATTTTAGCCGAATGTCACCTGCGTTTTATCAGAAACGCCGCGTCGGGGACTTGATGGCACATGCAACGAACGATTTATCGGCTGTCCAACAAACAGCGGGTGCGGGAGTTTTGACACTTGTCGACTCTCTTGCTACAGGCGGTTTCGTAATTGCCGCGATGGCCATCACCATCAACTGGAAGCTGACGCTGATCGCACTTCTTCCGATGCCACTTATGGTTTTATCGACTAGCTATTACGGTCGATTGTTGCATCAGCGCTTCCGCTTCGCCCAAGAAGCCTTCTCCGATTTGAATGACAAATCGCAAGAAAGCATCAGCGGAATCAAGGTAATCAAGACGTTTGGCCAAGAAAAAGAAGACACTGAAGATTTCAAACGACTGTCTCAAGATGTCGTTGATAAAAATGTCCACGTAGCAAAAGTCGATTCCTTATTCGACCCGACCATTTCTCTGATTGTCGGCGCCTGTTTCTTCTTAGCCATCAGCTTCGGGACACAATTTATCTTGGCTGAAGAAATGACAATCGGACAACTCGTGGCATTCAATACGTATCTTGGTTTGCTTGTGTGGCCCATGCTTGCTTTTGGCTGGCTGTTCAACATTGTGGAACGTGGCCGTGCTTCATATGACCGAATCCGACAGCTCCTATCTGAGCCTGTGGACATCGATGATCGTGTCGGTGCACTGGAGATGAAACCAGAAGGAAAAGTGACATTTGCGATTGATTCGTTCTCCTTCCCAGGAGATGAACGTGTTGCTTTACACAATGTTCACTTCACGCTTGACCGAGGGGAAACACTCGGTATTGTCGGACGGACCGGTTCCGGAAAGACCGCCATACTGAAGCTATTGATGCGAGAGTTCGAAGGGTATCAAGGTCACATCACCTATGGTCAGCATGACATTCGCGATTACAAAAAAGAAAGTCTACTCGAAGCGATTGGGTATGTTCCGCAAGATCATTTCTTGTTCTCGACAACAGTGGGACTCAATGTCGCGTTCACAAATGTCAAAGCCTCACAACAAGAAATCGAACGGGCAACCAAGCTCGCAGCGATTCACGAAGACATTTTACGTTTTACCGATGGCTACAACACCATTGTGGGTGAGCGAGGGGTTTCGCTCTCAGGTGGTCAGAAGCAGCGGATTTCGATTGCGCGGGCTCTGATGATGAAGCCAGAGCTTCTCATTTTGGATGACTCTCTGTCTGCAGTCGATGCAAAGACAGAGGAAGCGATCTTGGAATCACTGAAAGGTGAGCGAACGGACGAAACGACCATCATTACGTCGCACCGTCTGAGTGCAATCCAGCATGCACACCAGATCATCGTCATGGAGAACGGGACAATCAAAGAAAAAGGCACGCATGAGGAGCTTATGGCTCTAGAAGGTACGTATTTCGAGATGTATCAGCTCCAGCAGCTCGAGTCACTCGTAGAGCAAGGAGGGGATCTGAATGGATGAGAAAATGCCCAAACTGACCGGTAAAATGCAGTGGCAAGTGTTGAAACGCCTTCTGCGCTATTTGATTCCTCATAAAAAGATGATGGCGATTGCGCTTGTGTTATTAACGCTGACGGTCATCGGGGATCTGGTAGGCCCATATCTCATCAAGGTCTACATCGATGAATACTTAACGGTCGGTTCCTTTCCGCAAGCAGCTATCATTGGACTTGCCGGAGGATACATCTTCATTCAAATCAGTAACGTGATTATCAGTTACTTCCAGCTGATGACCTTCCAAAAGCTTGCACTGAAAATCATTCAGACGATGCGAATCGATGTGTTCACCAAGGTCCAGGGTCTTGGCATGCGCTATTTTGACCGGACGCCTGCTGGAAGCATCGTGTCCCGCGTCACAAATGATACGGAAGCTATTAAAGACATGTTTGTCAGTGTCTTAGTCGGATTCGTGCAAGCCGGTTTCTTGATCATCGGGGTGTATATTGCGATGTTCTTGATTAATCCGCAGCTTGCCCTGATGGCGACTCTGCTTCTACCAATCCTTGGTTTGATTATCTACACGTACAGAAAACATAGCTCGGTCGTCTATCAAGACCTACGCGAGCGCTTGTCACAATTAAATGCGAAACTTGCCGAATCACTTGCCGGAATGGGGATGATTCAAGCGTTTCGCCAAGAAAAACGGCTTCGCGACGAGTTTAGTGAAATCAATGATGCACATTTTCGAGCAGGCAGACGCAACATCAAACTGGATAGCTTATTGCTTCGACCAGCCATCGACCTTGTCTATGCACTGGCCATCATCCTTGTACTTAGCTACTTCGGGATCACATCGTTCACAAGTCCTGTAGAAATCGGAGTCATCTATGTTTTTGTTACGTATATCGACCGATTCTTTGAGCCGATTAATCAAGTAATGCAACGTTTATCGATCTTCCAGCAAGCCATCGTGGCTGCTTCCCGCGTATTTAAACTCATGGATGAGGAAGACATGGCTCCTGCACAAAGTGAACAGCCAAAGGCAAAAATCGAGCAAGGCAAGATCGAGTTTCGCAATTTGACGTTTTCTTATGACGGACGCCAAGATGTTCTAAAAAACATTTCATTTACTGCAGAACCCGGTCAAACCGTCGCCCTCGTCGGTCATACAGGGAGTGGAAAGAGCTCGATCATCAATTTGCTCATGCGTTTTTATGAATATGAAAACGGCGACATCCTGATTGACGGTCATTCCTTAAAAGACTTTCCGATGAATGAACTGCGGAAAAAAATGGGGCTCGTGCTCCAGGATCCGTTCCTTTTCTATGGAGACATCGAGAGCAATATCCGTCTCCATGACTCCGAGATGACAAGTGCGCAAGTACGAGCGGCAGCCGAATTCGTTCAAGCCGATTCGTTCATTCGGGAACTACCGGACGGGTATCAACAAAAAGTGACCGAGCGCGGCTCGACCTTCTCCAGTGGTCAGCGTCAGCTCGTGGCGTTTGCCCGCACCATGGCCACAGATCCGAAAGTACTCATCCTCGACGAAGCGACAGCGAATATCGATACGGAAACCGAAGTCGCGATTCAGACAAGCCTTGAAAAAATGCGAAAAGGACGGACGACGATTGCAATCGCTCACCGCCTGAGCACCATCCAAGATGCCGAACTGATTCTCGTCTTGCACCAAGGAGAGATCGTCGAGCGTGGTACGCACCAAGAACTGATTCGTCAAAAAGGCTTATACCATAAGATGTATCAGCTTCAAAACGGTATTGTCCAAGAACAACTGTCATAGAAATGTCATAAGCAACAGTAGGGTCTTTTCGCTCGAATTCTGATACGATAAACACAGTGAATACGAGAGGGTGATTGATTTTGGCAACCGATGTAACCATCTGGCTTGCTTTTGGGGCAGGGTTTTTGAGTTTTATCTCGCCTTGTACGCTTCCTCTGTATCCGGCATTTTTGTCGTATATAACTGGAATGTCGATCGAAGAGATCAAAACAGATAAAAAGAAAATGCAGACTAGAGGGATGTTCCACACGCTCTTCTTCTTACTCGGCTTTTCGGCCATCTTTATTGCACTGGGCTTCGCTACGTCGTGGCTCGGTACAGTCTTTATCCAATATGGTGATTTGATTCGCCAAATCGGGGCTATCTTGATTATCGTTTTCGGACTTCTTGTCGTTGGTGTTTTCAAACCGGAGATGCTGATGTCTGAAAAACGTCTTCAATTTAAGAATCGTCCGTCTGGTTATTTCGGAAGCAGCTTGATCGGTATGGCATTTGCTGCAGGATGGCAACCATGTACAGGGCCAATCCTTGCAGCGGTCCTTGTCATGGCAGGATCCAATCCGGAGCTTGGCGTCTGGTATATGGTCGCGTATGTCCTTGGATTTGCCATTCCGTTCTTCTTGCTATCGTTCTTTGTGACACGTACGCAGTGGATGCGCAAAAACAGCGGGAAGTTTATGAAAGTAGGGGGCTATATCATGATTGCCATCGGGGTGTTATTGTTCTTTGATGGCTTGACATGGATCATCCGTTTACTTAGTCCGATATTTGGCGACTTTACAGGCTTTTAGGGAGGCAATGAGTCATGAAAGAAATCACTTCATATGATCAGTGGCTTCACGCCTGGGAAGACGAACGTATCGGTCTCTTATTTGTGAAGACAACAGGCTGTTCGGTATGTGACGGGTTACTCCCGCAAGTCGAAGCGATTGAGGAAGATTATCACATTCCATTCTATAAAGTGAATATCGCAAATGTTCCGGAAGTGGCGGGGCAACTTGGTCTCTTTACAGCACCGGTTGTACTGTTGTGGAAAGAAGGACGCGAGATGCAGCGCTTCGCACGATTTGTTCCGATGGAAGAGCTAAAGCTACGTTTGCAGGAGCTAGAAGAGTGGTGTGGAGAAGATGCCTAACTGGATCTCGCAAGAACTGCTTGTCACGTTTTCTCTCGTCAGTGCGGTTGTGATGGGTACTCTTCTTACCATCCTCCGCAGTAAAGCTGCGAAACGACCAGCAAGTACAAAAAAGATTTTGCTACCGCCACTCTTCATGTCCACGGGAGCGCTGATGTTCATGTTTCCGTTCTTTCGAGTACCTTGGATCAACGTACTCGAAGCCATCGCTGTCGGGATGTTGTTTTCTATCCTGCTCATCAAAACTTCCAATTTTGAGCACCGGGCCGGGGACATCTATTTGAAGCCATCTAAGGCATTTTTATTTATCCTTGTTGGACTCTTGATCGTTCGGATTCTACTCAAGTTGCTCCTTAGCAGTGAAATCCATGTAGGAGAACTCAGCGGCATGTTCTGGTTACTCGCTTTTGGCATGATAGTTCCGTGGCGCCTGATGATGTATAAAAAATACAAAGACATACAAAAAGAGACCGTTCACAGGTGATGTGAGCGGTCTCTTTTTAGTGAAAATAGGATTCATACGAAGTAAGATCGATTTTTAATTCATCCATCTTTTTACGTAAAAACTTATGGTCCCGTTTAGGCGTAGCTAATATATACCCACGGATTAATAGCTCCTGAGTGATGGCATCTGCCTTTTCCTCTAGTGCGAGCTGACCAATACGTCCTGCGATCTTTTGCTTGGCTACAGGACGGAACAGTTCTGGAACAGGCTCGACCAGTTCATTCAGCAATGCTTTTTGTTCATCCGACCATAGATGAATCGTTTGGTCGACATAATAGGATTCCCAATCGAGATCCGATTTTCCATCTTCTTTCGGGAGCGCTTTTAAAAACTTGCGGAACATGAAATAGCCACCGATGGCCATCAATGAAATCAGCACGACGACCCAAAATAATATAAACCACAAAAACCAACCTTCAAGCACAGTCGTTCACCTCGAGATAAGTATACAAGTTTCCGAACAGAATTTCATCCAGAGGTGTCCCTTTTCACAGAACTTTTCTATTTAGTGTGTGAAGGGGGTGAGAACATGGCAGCGTATAACTTTAAAAGTGCAGTCCTTCGTTTAGTGTATGATGACGGACTCACAATCGACGGCAAACCGAAACGTAAAGTCAAAACGTATTCAGGAATGCTTGAAAGTGCAACCGCCGACCAGATGGTGCAAGCAGCAGACGCATTTAGCAGCTTATCATCTAAAGCATTGATCGGTGCAGAAAAACAGCAAATCAGCGACATCTACTAATTCGTAAAGGAGGAATACAGACATGGCGAAAACCTTACAACTGGAATTTGCGAATGCAGCGGGCAAGACGATGCTGCTATCGGTCGATGAGCCGACCGAGACGCTGACGGGTGTAGAAGTGACACAAGCAATGAATGCCATCATTGCCTCGTCCCTGTTCTTTGTGGATGGATCACCAGTCACGACCATTCACGGTGCCCAAATCGTGGAACGACAAGTCCAAGAACTGATCTAATCGATAAGTCTCCTCTATCCCGAGGAGACTTTTTTTATAGAAAGGAGGGAACAGCATGGAACAGTGGATTCAACTCATCCAAGAAATCGGGTTTCCGGTCGTGGTGTCGTTTTATTTACTCCATCGCATCGAATCTCGCTTAGAAGCGATACGCGACGTCCTCGTGACCATTGCTCCTGTCACAAAAGTGTAAGAACTTACGGATTGAATGCCACTTCGTTTCAGTCTATGATGAATAGTGATGAGGAGTGATCACATGAAACGATGGATGCTGATGCTTATAGCCTCTCTACTGGTCCTAACAGGGTGCGGTGGTGGCTTTGAAGCACAGACAAACTGGGAAGTAGAAGATTTCTCATTCACGACCCACCGAAATGAAACACTGGCCCTAGAAGATCTAAAAGGCGAGATTTGGCTCGCAACATTTATTTTCACGAACTGTGCCACCGTTTGTCCGCCGATGACGGCTAATATGACGGATATCCAAGAGTCATTGGAAGCAGAAGGGGTAGAAGGCTATAAAATCGTTGCATTTAGCGTTGACCCTGACGTGGATACACCGGAAGTGCTGACAGAGTACTTGGGAATGTATGAATTAACGGATGAATCAAAGTGGGAACTACTGACTGGGTACGACCAGACGTTCATCTCCCAATTTGCACGTAATTCATTTAAAACAGCAGTCCAGAACGATCCGAACTCGGATCAAGTGATTCACGGGACAAGTTTTTACTTAGTTGATCAAGAAGGAATTGTGGTGAAGAGCTACAGCGGTGTCAGCAATGTTCCGGTCGAGGAAATCACCCAAGATATGAAAGCTTTATCAGAAGAAAACTAACTGTCCCGGGCGGACAGTTTTTTCATTGGGTAGAACGGTGTATGATAGAAGAAGCATATATAGGGGGAAGCGGACCGAATGAAAAAGAAAGTCTCCAAACAAATTACGATACGGCTATGGGCTGCAGCGCTCCTTGCGCCTATTTTAGTGGTCGGTTATTTTATCAGTGTCATTGGATGGCATGAACTGCAAAACATACCGTGGGCACACGAAGTGAATCAGTTCATTTCATCGAAAGCTATCGAATTCAGAGACCCTGAGATTCCGGAAGAATACATAGATGTCTATCAATCGGCTGAGGCGGAGTACGGGGTGCCTTGGCAATTACTCGCTGCTCATCACCGAATTGAAACACGCTTTTCTACGATGGACCCACTTCTGTCTCCAGTAGGAGCGGAAGGACATATGCAGTTTATGCCTTGCACATTTGTTGGGTGGTCACACCCGACATGTAGCGGTCTCGGACAGGGAGAGATTCCAGTTGAAGACAAAACCAATCCGAAAGTGATTGCTGTATATGGGGGATACGGGGTGGACGGGGACGGAGACGGAATCGCAGACCCTTATAATATTTATGATGCTGTTTTCAGTGCTGCGAACTATTTAGGGGCGAATGGAGCAGCGGATGGAGAATTGGAACGAGCCATCTTCAATTACAATCGAAGCGACGCATATGTCAAAGACATCTTGTACTTTTTTGCGCAGTACGAAGAAAAGTACCCCGAACGAGTCACACGAAGCCAATAAAAAAGCCTCCAAGCGGAGGCTTTTTTCTGGTTATGCTGCTTTACGCATCGATTTTAAGATGAATGATACGATGAAGACCACTAAGATCGCACCGATCAATGCTGGAATGATGGCCATTCCCCAAACTGTTGGACCAAAGTCAGAGAATAGAAGTCCACCGACCCAAGCACCGATAATACCTGCAATGATGTTTCCGACAATACCACCAGGAATATCTTTACCAAGAATAAGTCCAGCCAACCATCCGATGATACCACCAATTATTAAGTATAAAATGAATCCCATGTCTTTCACTCCTTGTCTAATGTTAGTGTATGAGTACACTCTCTATATAACCGTCGACAAAGAATCATAAACCTTTTATTAAAAATTATTTTACAATGGCACCTAAAGTTGTTTCAAAGTGGCGAAGTGCCCACGCATGACCTTCCGGATCAAACGAAGCGACCGCATCTCGATGTACCGTGATTTGATATCCTAGATTATAGGCATCGACCGCCGTGTGGAGGACACAGATGTCGGTGCATACACCAACTATATGAACATGAGTGACACCGCGTTCTCTCAAGTATTGATCTAAGTTGGTTCCACTAAACGAGCTGTATCTGCGTTTATCCATCCAATAAATGCTTTCTTTATGGTTTTGATAAAAGGTATTCAAACTCCCATATAAATCTCGACCAGACGTTCCTTCAATATTATGCGGGGGAAAGAGCTTGGTTTCGGGATGGAATGGGTCATATTTAAAGTGAAGATCGACTGGAAAGACGATTTCATGTTGCTCTTTTAAAAATATCTCACAAAGTTCTACAATCCTTTTTTCAATGACTTGACCTGGCTTTCCGCACGTGAGGGATCCCTCATCCGCTACAAAATCAAATGTATAATCGACCACTAGTAATGCTTCTTTCATTTTTATCCACCTTTCGGCCATATTATTTTAAAAATGTTCTGAAAAATTGTATACTAAAAAATAAAGGAGGCAACAATTATGGATCGTGACATGCATGTCAAGTGGACTAAGCATGGAACTTGGTTCGCCATCTTACACACCGCATTTGTTGTAACACTCGCTTTTGATTTTATTCAATTTTACTAAAAGAGTGGATGAGCTTTCCACTCTTTTTGTCTGTGAGGAGGAAGAAGATGCGTACACTAGAGTTGCTAAATGAAGCAAGAGAAGAATTAGTAAAAGAGTTCCATCAGTTTTCCGATGAAGAAATCAATCAAAAACCCGATGCCGATACGTGGAGCGCGAAAGAATTATGTGAACACTTATGGAAAATGGAAGGGTATGTAATGGAGCAATTAGCAGACGAGAAAATAGAAGCAAAAGGTGCCGTCTACAAACCCGTCCGACTTACGACGATGCGTCAGATTAAAGTAGAAGCACCGGGCATGTTGCAACCAGAACTTGGGGATATATCAAAAGATGAGATCTTAAACCATCTGTTCTCCCGTCGCATGCAGCTGATCGAACAATATAAAAAGCATAAATCCGCCGGACGATTAAAGGATTCTGCAAAACATCCTGTATTTATGAGACTAAAAGTAAAGCAGTGGTACGATTATATTGGTTATCACGAAAAACGCCATACTGAACAATTAAAACGGATTCGTCAACAGCTGAACTCATAAGAATTACTTATTAAGATTAATAATTTTAATGTAATTTACTTATCAAGTCGTCTAGCGTATGATTAATAGTGGAGAAAAGCGACACCATGTCTCTTTCAAGAATGTAAAGGAGGAAACACGATGGCAAAAAGCAATCTACATGAAAGCCGCGCTTCTTTCGAAGTGAATGGCAAAACGTACAACTATTACCGACTAAAAGCTTTAGAAGAAGCAGGAATCGCAAACGTCTCACGTCTGCCATATTCCATCAAAGTCCTTCTAGAATCTGTACTTCGTCAATATGACGGATATGTGATTAAAGAAGATCACGTTGGTAAGCTTGCAAACTGGGGCAAAGAAAACGACCCAGAAGCAGAGGTACCATTCAAACCTTCACGCGTTATCCTACAAGACTTCACAGGAGTTCCTGTAGTCGTTGACCTTGCTGCACTACGTTCAGCAATGGCTAAAATGGGGGGGGACCCTTCAAAGATCAATCCTGAAATTCCTGTTGACCTTGTCATTGACCACTCTGTACAAGTTGACAAATACGGTACAAACGACGCGCTTCGCCTGAACATGGAGCTTGAGTTTGAACGTAATGCGGAGCGTTACCAGTTCCTTAGCTGGGCTCAAAAAGCATACGACAACTACCGCGCAGTTCCACCAGCAACAGGGATCGTTCACCAAGTTAACTTAGAGTACTTAGCGAACGTTGTCCATGCTGTTGAAAACGAAGATGGTACATTCGAAACATTCCCAGATACACTTGTTGGTACAGATTCTCATACAACGATGATTAACGGTATCGGTGTACTTGGATGGGGTGTTGGTGGTATCGAGGCTGAGGCTGGAATGCTTGGTCAACCTTCCTACTTCCCAATCCCTGAAGTTATCGGTGTACGTTTAGTTGGCGACCTTCCAAACGGAACGACAGCAACTGACTTAGCACTTAAAGTGACTGAAGTTTTACGTAAACATGGTGTTGTAGGGAAATTCGTCGAGTTCTTCGGACCTGGCGTAGTTCAGCTGCCACTAGCTGACCGTGCGACAATCGCTAACATGGCTCCTGAATACGGTGCAACATGTGGTTTCTTCCCAGTAGACGAAGAAGCACTTGATTACATGCGTTTAACGGGTCGTGAAGACGAGAACATTGAAGTGGTAAAAGCTTACTTACAAGCGAACGATATGTTCTTCACTGCAGATTCAGTAGAACCAACGTATACAGACATCATCGAGCTTGATCTATCTGCAATTGAACCAAACCTATCAGGTCCTAAACGTCCACAAGACTTAATTCCACTTTCAGCAATGAAAGAAGAATTCAACAAAGCAGTTGTGGCTCCACAAGGAAACCAAGGATTTGGTTTGTCGAAAAAAGAGTTCGCAAAAACAGCGACAATCGAGCTAGATGGCAAAGAAGTTACGATTCCTACAGGTGCTGTAGCCATCGCTGCTATCACATCTTGTACGAATACATCTAACCCATACGTAATGCTTGGTGCAGGTCTAGTTGCGAAAAAAGCAGTTGAAAAAGGATTAACTCCACCTGCTTACGTAAAGACTTCTTTAGCACCAGGTTCAAAAGTTGTAACAGGCTACCTACAAGATTCAGGCTTGCTTTCATCTCTTGAGCAAATCGGTTTCAACTTAGTAGGATACGGTTGTACAACATGTATCGGAAACTCAGGACCACTTCTTCCTGAAATCGAGCAAGGCATCATTGACAACGATCTACTAGTAACTTCTGTGTTATCTGGTAACCGTAACTTCGAAGGCCGTGTTCACCCATTAGTAAGAGCAAACTACTTAGCTTCTCCACCACTAGTTGTGGCATATGCACTTGCTGGTACCGTCGATATCGATCTTCAAAACGACCCAATCGGTCAAGACAAAGATGGCAACGACGTGTTCTTCAAAGACATCTGGCCAACTACGGAAGAAGTGAAAGAAGCGGTTCGCTCAACTGTAACTCCAGAATTGTTCCGTAAAGAGTATGCACGCGTATTCACAGAGAACGAAAAGTGGAATGCCATTGAAACTCCAGACGATGACCTGTATGCATTTGATGAGAACTCAACATACATCCAGAACCCACCGTTCTTCGAAGGTCTATCGAAAGAGCCACAAGCCATTCAAACTCTAGCTGGACTTCGCGTCGTGGCGAAATTTGGCGATTCTATTACAACGGACCACATCTCTCCAGCGGGAGCGATTGGGAAAGATACACCAGCAGGTCGCTACCTTCGTGAAAACGGTGTAGAGATCCGTGACTTCAACTCATACGGTTCTCGCCGCGGGAACCATGAAGTGATGATGCGTGGTACATTCGCAAACATTCGTATCCGTAACCAAGTCGCACCAGGTACAGAGGGTGGTTATACGACTTACTGGCCAACTGGTGAAATCATGGCGATCTATGATGCAGCGATGAAATACCAACAAGACGGTACAGGACTTGTTGTACTTGCTGGTAAAGATTACGGGATGGGATCTTCACGTGACTGGGCTGCGAAGGGTACGAACCTTCTTGGAATCAAAACAGTTATCGCAGAGAGCTACGAGCGTATTCACCGTTCAAACCTTGTGATGATGGGTGTACTTCCACTTCAATTCATGCCAGGTGAGAGTGCAGAATCTTTAGGCTTAAAAGGAACAGAAGAAATCAGCGTGAACATTGCTGAAGGCGTAAAACCACGTGATATCCTAACTGTAACTGCAAAAGCGAAAAACGGCTCTGAAAAAACATTCCAAGTACTTGCTCGCTTCGATTCAGAAGTAGAAGTAGATTACTACCGCCATGGCGGAATCCTTCAAATGGTACTTCGTAACAAAATGTTAGAAGCATAATTCATTCCTAAACTTGTCTTCTCCACTATGGGGAAGGCAAGTTTTTTTGTTCCAAAACCCAATTATAAATTGTACTTATATCCAATAGGAGAAGTGTAAAATCAATATTATTTTAATATAATAGCAGTATATTATATTTATATATTAGAATAATATAAGGGGTAGCCCGTCCGAAGTCCGGATAAGGTATACTACTAGGAGAGGTGAAAATGATGAAGAGTATAAAATCAGTGGAAGTACGCTATGCAGAAACCGACCAGATGGGCGTTGTCTATCATGCCAATTATTTAGTGTGGCTTGAAATGGGAAGAACCCAACTGATTAAAGATCTAGGATTTGATTATGCAGGTCTTGAACAAAAAGGATATCTCTCGCCGGTCCTTGATGTCTCCATTCAGTACAAGCAGAGTGTACGATATGGGGAAACAGTGACCGTGAAAACATGGATTGACAGCTATAGTCGATTGAAAACCATCTACGGATATGAAGTAATCAAAGAAGATGGCTCGGTGGCTGCCACTGCGAAAACCATCCATACACTTGTACATAAGGAAACATTCCGACCCGTCTCCTTACAAAAAGTGGATGTTGAGTGGCACGAAGCTTATGCGAAAGCGTGCGTGAATGTCTAATGGCTTTTGGCATTAACCGACAAGAGCTCATCAACTGGAAAAGAAAGATTGAAGCAGGAGAGATTGCGATATTGACGCACTACTGGCTAGATTCACGCTTTCCAGAATCCACATCCGTAACGAAAGTAGGGTGTTCGGACCTTTCTAAACTGGCGGAATGGGGAAGGGAATACAATCTTAAAAAGGAATGGATCGATCGTAAAGAGGGCTATCCACATTACGATTTGTTTGGGGAGATCCAGGAGCGTGTTCTTCGTGAAGAGGGGATGAACGAACAATATGATCGTTTTCTTAAAACAAAAAGATCGTAACCAAAGTGGCTACGATCTTTTTATATAATCAAATTCAATTTCATGGCGATCCTCATTTAAATTAACGATGAGGTCGTGATTATCAAAATACCATAGATCTTGTTCTTCAATAAAGAAACGAATGCCCTGTTGTTCGAGTGAAACACCCACTTCATCTGGTTCTGACTTCGTCAAGCCGAGAGTGAAGCCTTCATGCAGTTTGCTGCTTCCACCGTAGCGGGCATAAAATTGAATAGACTCTCCAGATATGGCTTCCATTTCTGTTTGAAACCAATTCATCGCATCTTCTGTGACTGTAATTTTCATCTTCTCACATCCTAGATCCACGTGATTTTTGGTTCTGTACCTTGTCGAATCCGCGAAATGTTTGCACGGTGACGATACACAATAAATATCATCAGTACCGTTATTAATAGGATAAGGGCTATGTCTGGCTCAATCAAGAAATGCGAACCGACGGCCA
Source organism: Chryseomicrobium palamuruense (assembly GCF_042649045.1). Classification (NCBI taxonomy): domain Bacteria; kingdom Bacillati; phylum Bacillota; class Bacilli; order Caryophanales; family Caryophanaceae; genus Chryseomicrobium; species Chryseomicrobium palamuruense. Next base: position 390,692 of record NZ_JBHSEF010000026.1, read on the forward strand.
TCAGAAAAGCGATAATGGCTAATAAGATGGATGTTAACGAGACCATTTTCGTCAATTTCAATAACAAGAAGAACAATCCAAGTAAGATGACGAAAAACACCCAGTTATACCCGAGCAATACACCTGCCGATGTCGCGACCGCTTTCCCACCGCGGAACCCGGCAAATATCGGATACATATGTCCAATCACCGCCACAGCACCAAGAATGAGTGGGTGAATAGCTGTTTCTGCAAAGAAAGGCAGAAGAGGTAAGAGTACTGCTGCTGTTCCTTTTAAAATGTCGATCAGCGACACAATGATACCGGCTGGCTTTCCGAGTACGCGGAATGTATTCGTTCCTCCTAAGTTCCCTGAGCCGTGCTCACGAATATCGGTTTTAAAGAATGCTTTTCCAATAATTAGACCTGTCGGAATTGATCCCAGCAGGTAGGCTAGTATAATCATCAATACAATTGTCATAGGACTCTCCTTTTAGTCATTACTCCGTATATTCAGTTTACCATAACCTAATTTTGATTGGACAGACTGCATTGCATTCTTTTCACTGTTTCATTACACTTAGAGAATGACGGTCCAGCGGTTGACACAACACGAGGACAAGCGTATCGTTAAAAATAGAACACACGTTTGATAGGGGAGAATATTTTGGCGAAACAGACATTAACATCCTACACGGATGATGATATTCAAGTATTAGAGGGTTTAGAGGCTGTCCGCAAACGACCTGGAATGTATATCGGATCAACAGACACACGCGGGCTTCATCACCTCGTTTATGAAATTGTCGATAACGCTGTCGATGAAAGCTTAGCTGGATTCGGAAACCAGATCGATGTGACCATTCATGAAGACAACAGTATTTCCGTTCGTGATTACGGGCGCGGAATGCCAACCGGAACACATAAGACCGGGAAACCAACTGCAGAGGTGATTTTTACCGTCCTTCATGCAGGAGGAAAGTTTGGTCAGGGAGGATACAAAACCAGTGGAGGACTACATGGGGTAGGTGCCTCAGTAGTTAATGCCTTGTCGAGTTACGTCAATGTGGAGATTCATAGAGATGGCAAAAAGTTTTTCCAGCGCTTTAGTCACGGTGGAAAAGTCGAAGTGGCCCTTCATGAGACAGGGAAAACAAAAGAGACAGGGACATTGGTTCATTTCTTACCTGACCCGTCCATTTTTTCGGTGACCAAATACAATTTTGAAACACTAAGCGAACGACTTCGAGAATCCGCGTTCCTTTTAAAAGGTCTACGCATCACATTGAAAGATGTACGGACAGACACTACGGAAGTCTACTTCTATGAAACAGGGATCGAAGCATTTGTTTCTTATTTAAATGAAGAGAAAGACACGCTTCACCCTGTCTTTTATATGGAAGGGACGCAATCAGAGATTGAAGTTGAGTTTGCCTTCCAGTACAATGACGGGTACTCAGAAACCATTTTATCGTTTGTAAACAATGTCCGGACGCGTGATGGCGGCACACATGAGACAGGTGCGAAAGCAGCACTCACTCGCGTGTTTAATGATTACGCACGAAAAACAGGGTTACTCAAAGAGAAAGATAAAAACCTCGACGGTGCCGACATTCGTGAAGGAGTTGCTGCGATTATCTCTGTGCGTATCCCTGAGAACCTCTTGCAATTCGAAGGCCAAACGAAAGGGAAGCTCGGAACGAACGAAGCGCGTAGCGCGGTCGATACGGTTGTGTCTGAGAAACTTCAGTACATTTTAGAAGAAAATGCAGACTTAACAGCGTCTCTGATCCGTAAAGCGATCCGTGCCCAACAAGCACGTGAAGCGGCACGTAAAGCTCGTGAAGAAGCCCGTACAGGGAAGAAGAACAAGAAAAATAATACAATACTTTCCGGTAAACTAACACCTGCACAGTCACGAAACGCAAAACGTAATGAACTGTACCTGGTGGAGGGAGATTCTGCCGGTGGTTCCGCGAAACAAGGGCGTGACCGTTCGTTTCAGGCCATCTTGCCATTACGAGGGAAAGTTATAAATACGGAAAAAGCAAAGCTCGTCGACATCATGAAAAATGAAGAGATCTCAACAATCATTCATGCGATTGGCGGAGGTGTTGGTGCCGACTTTACAGTAGATGATATCGCCTACGACAAAATCGTCATTATGACGGATGCCGATACCGATGGGGCTCATATACAAGTCCTGCTTCTCACGTTCTTCTACCGCTATATGAAACCACTAATTGAAGCTGGGAAGGTTTACATTGCACTTCCTCCGCTTTATAAAGTGTTCAAAGGAGCTGGAAAGAAAGAAGTGAGTACGTATGCTTGGACAGAGAAGGAGCTTCAAGCATCCATCGAAAAGATTGGAAAAGGTTATGGTCTCCAGCGCTACAAAGGTCTAGGTGAGATGAATGCCGATCAATTATGGGAGACGACCATGAATCCTGAGACACGCACTCTCATCCGTGTCACGATTGAAGACGGTAGCCGCGCCGAACGTCGTGTGACGACACTGATGGGCGATAAAGTAGAACCACGCCGTAAGTGGATTGAGAGTCATGTTGACTTCAGTCTAGAAGAAGAGGGCACAATATTAGAAAATGAACGTATTCATATGGAGAGTGAGATTCAATGACCCAAGCTGAACGTTTTCAAGATTTACCCCTAGAAGAGGTTATTGGTGACCGCTTTGGACGCTATAGTAAATACATCATTCAAGACCGAGCATTACCTGATGCTCGGGACGGATTAAAACCAGTGCAACGTCGTATTCTTTATGCGATGCACCATGAAGGTAACACACACGACAAAGCGTTCCGGAAGTCAGCAAAGACTGTCGGTAACGTCATCGGGAATTATCATCCGCACGGAGATAGCTCTGTTTATGAGGCAATGGTCCGAATGAGTCAAGACTGGAAGCTTCGTAACGTACTTGTCGAGATGCACGGGAATAATGGATCTGTTGACGGCGATCCGCCGGCAGCGATGCGTTATACAGAAGCTCGTCTCTCCGCGATATCTTCTGAACTTTTACGAGATATCCAAAAAGAAACCGTTGATTTTATTCCGAACTTCGATGATTCCGATAAAGAGCCTACTGTGCTCCCAGCTCGTTTCCCGAACTTACTTGTGAACGGTTCGACAGGGATCTCTGCAGGATATGCTACAGATATCCCGCCACATGCACTGCACGAAGTGATTGATGCACTTTTCATGTATATGGAAAACTCAGCAGTCACTGTCGACGAACTGATGACCGTCCTAAAAGGTCCTGATTTCCCTACGGGTGGCATTATTCAAGGTGTCGAAGGGATAAAGAAAGCGTACGAAACGGGTAAAGGAAAGATTATTGTTCGTTCCAAAACCGAAATCGAAGCTATCAAAGGGAATAAGCAACAGATTGTCATCACAGAGCTTCCTTTTGAAGTGAACAAAGCGAACCTTGTGAAACGAATGGACGAACAACGTTCTGACAAGCGTCTCGATGGCATCGCGGATATCCGTGATGAATCGGATCGAACAGGTTTACGAATTGTGATTGAAATGAAAAAAGATGTGGATGCGCATGGGATTCTGCAGTATTTACTGAAGAACACAGATTTACAAGTGTCGTATAACTTCAATATGATTGCGATTCATAATCGCCGTCCGATGATGATGACGCTCCCACTTATGCTAGATGCGTATTTAGAGCACCAAAAAAATGTGATCCGCAGACGTTCCGATTACGATCTAAAACGTGCAAAAGCGCGTTTGCACATTGTAGAAGGTTTAATGAAGGCTTTATCCATTTTAGACGAAGTCATTGCGACCATCCGTGCTTCTAAAGACAAGCGTGACGCAAAAGAGAATCTAAAAACAAAGTATGCATTTACGGAAGAGCAAGCGGAAGCTATTGTATCGTTGCAGCTTTATCGTTTAACCAACACCGATATTACCGCGCTTCAACAAGAAGAAGCGGAACTTCATAAAACGGTTAGTCAATTAGAAGGGATTCTTGGAGACGAGAAAAAATTGATGCGTGTCATCAAGAAAGAACTCCAAGACCTTCGTAAAACGTATGCCGAATCTCGTCGTTCCGTGATTGAAGATGACATTGAAGAAATTAAATTAACGCTCGACGTTTTGATTCCAAGTGAAGACGTACGTGTGACAGTGACGCGGGAAGGGTACATCAAGCGGACAAGTTTACGTTCGTATCAGGCTTCTAACGGGAAAGATTTTGCGATGAAAGAATCAGATCACTTATTACTAGACCTGACATCAAACACGCAGCATCATTTGCTTCTGTTTACATCGCTCGGCAATTATATTTATCAGCCGGTCCATGAGCTTCCTGAAATTCGCTGGAAAGACCTAGGACAGCATATTTCAAGTATTGTACAGCTTGAGCCAACTGAACAAATTATCCATGCAGAAGCGATTGAATCCTTTGATCTCGACTACACTGTCATTACGGTTTCTGCGCAAGGGATGATCAAACGCTCCTTATTAGCCGAATTTTATGTTCAGCGCTACAACCGCACATTAAAAGCGATGAAACTGAAAAAAGGCGATGTAATGATTGCTGTCAAGCTTGCTAAACCGTCTGATGATTTAGCGCTCTTTACAGTAGGAGCTTACGGACTTAGTTATTCACTTGATGAAGTGCCTATCACTGGAGTGAAGACAGGCGGCGTAAAAGCAATTAATCTAAAAGACAATGATACTGTCGTATCACTCACTATGATGGAGAAAGATACCAATTATCATTATGTGCTTGTCACACACCGAGGGGCTGTTAAAAAGCTTGCCCGGAAAGAACTGGAACCTAGTGCCCGTGCAAAACGGGGAGTGGTCGTGTTACGTGAGCTGAAATCGAATCCACATCGAATTGTTGACGTTGAATACGCTGCACCAGAAGATGTCTTAGTACCGATACTTGATGTTGGTTTAGGCGAAGGACTTCTTGTGAAGGATTTAAAATCAGTCGATCGGTATTCAAATGGAAGTTTCTTAATGGATCCAGAAAAAGAGGGTAAAATTATGGGGTTCAAACTGATAAAACCATAAAACAAATCGAATATATGAGGTTCGTTAATGATTACTGGAGCAGAAGCAGCAGTGGCTATATCGAAAATCAAATTGAGCAAATAGATGTAAAAACTCTGAGAGAACTTAAATCATTTGCAAAAAATATTATAAATAAAGAAGATAATTATAACCTTAAGCTCAAATCAATGATTTGGGCTTTTTTCATTCTTATTTTTCAATATATCAAGTATACTCTAGTATGAAATACAACTTTAGATAATATATATTATGGAAACTAATTTTTAGAAAACAAAAAGAGACCTCTATTGGTCTCCTTCATGTCCATTGATGAAAATATTACTACTGAATTAATGTTAAAACTGGATATACATATGGTTCGTCAGGTTCATTAATTACTTTCCAATTGGTTGCTTTTATGATTGGCATTTCAAAGCCATCGAAATTTGTAGTGTCTAAAACCCCTTCGATTTCAAGCCACGTATCTTCTGGAAACATGTTTGTTTCTTCGAACTCCGTAAGAAATCCTAGAATGCTCGCGTCTGCTATACAATGGGTTATCATAAAACGAGATACAACAAGCTGATTGGAATTGAACCCTTCATCTCTAAAAACAAAGCCACTTATCTTGATTGATCTTCCATTGTAGTTAGCTGGAGTTTCGTTAATGGCTCCATAAAAAGAGCTAAACATATCCTCACTCATTTGAATCGTACCTGACTCTAACGTCTTTAGCTTTTCCTTGTATTCATCGTCCGTCAGAATATTGTTATTAGGCAATGGAATGTTTTCATCAGCGTAAATATCGATATTCTCCTTTTCAGCTAATGATTCTGCATTTTCCGTTAAAGACTGGTTATCATTTGTATTGTCATTACTTTGGTCAACTTTTGAAAAAAAAGCCCCTTTATTAGCTGCAATGCTCGAATTAAGTGTAGCTGGACCAAAAGCAAACCCTGTGACTAATGGAAATACCATAACACATAACCCAATAATTCTAGCTAAATTTAAATGTCCATTCCCATGATTATGGTCGTGGTCGCATCCTGACGAACAAATATGGTGATGACGCTGTTTCTTCTGCAATATACGGAAAAGTTGTATTAGAAACAAGATGATAAAAATACTTGCCGCAATTTTACTAATATAATCATATTTAGGGTTGATATATTTAGTGATATCCCCCGTGGTATGCAACATAATAAAAAACAAAGCAAATAAGCCTAAGATCAACGCTTTTAAGAATTGATGTAAGTGAAACTGCATTTTATACTCCCTCTATGAAGTTAGTCAGACTAACTGTATTTGGCAGTTAACTTTTGCATGAAATGGCAATTAAGAAAACTCTCCTAATCGTATTTTTATACATTCCTGTTGACGCTTTACACTGAGCCTCCTTGGTCATGAAACCAGGCAAGAGAGCAACCAATATGCTTGCTTGGCATAGCTAGCCTATCATGACCACTCTCAGTATAAAGCTAGTTTTATTCACAAGATATTGCATAACTTTAATTGCCAATAACTACATTTCTTATATGCCACTAACAAGACTAACAAATAAAAATACAATCAATGTGATGAGAATAAATAATATAAAAACGAACTTTGCTTTGAAGACATTTAACAACATAATTGTATTTTTCAAGTCAATCATTGGGCCATAAACTAAAAACGCAAGAATGGAAGACGAAGGAAAAATATTTTTAAATGAAGCTCCAATGAAAGCATCTGCTTCTGAACATAAGGATAAGAAGAATGCCATCGCCATCATTACAATCATCGATTGATACACACCATCCCCAAACAGTAAAAGGGTTTGTGCAGATACATATGTTTGCAAAGCAGCTGCTACAAATGCACCTATAATAAGATATTTACTCATATCAAAAAATTCATCGATGGAATGCTCAAGCATCCCTTTCACTCTTTGAAAAAGAGGTAGTTGTTTTGTTTTCACTTGAGATAATGAGCGTTCTTTTTGTTTGAGTTGATTTGATTTGAATAAATAGCTGATTACTAACGCAATGGTTAAAGCTGCGACAAATCCAACACCCATTCGTAATAAAGCCATCTTCATATCGTTTCCAAATGCCATATAGGTTGATAAAATAACTATTGGATTGATAAGAGGTCCCGTTAATAGAAATCCAACTCCTGCATATAAAGGCACGCCTTTCTCTATTAATCGACGAACAATTGGTACAATTCCGCATTCACAGGCAGGGAATAATGCACCGACCACACAACTCATGAAAACAGCCTGCACTTTATTTTTTGGTAGTCTTGCCCGAATGTGTTCTTCTGTAATAAAGATTTGAATAAAACCTGCAATTAAAACACCTATTAATACAAAAGGAATTGCCTCAATCAATATACTAAGAAAAATCGTATTTAATTGTTGAAAAGTAGAAAAGCTAAATTCATTAGAACCAAAAGCGGGACTTACAGTAACGAAGCTGATGGCGAAAAGTAGCAGAAATATCAGGATGAAATTATTGGACCGATTCTGACTATATTGCAATTGTGAAATCCTCACTCTCTTAAAATTTTTTACGATGTTGTCTATTCAAACTTGAATGAAACGTAAATCATTTTAATCACACACTTTCAAATATTGCACTTTATTACTATATGTAGATGTATTCCTCTCTATTATTTAGTTTGTCAAAACTTTTATAGAATATTAAAGAGATGAATAGATTGAAAGTCTGTTCGTGTATACGGCTGTCATTGTATCTAACGTATCTTAATTAATTTTGTCTTAATCGTTGATAATTCTTCATTCGTAAATTAATCCAAAAAAATACACCCTAATTGTTGTTTGTATCTAACAATTAGGGTGTATTTTTTTGGCATTGTTTCGTAGGATATTATATCTTGGTATACGGTTAATATGGATAAATCGAACAAATTTTTAAATCTCTTGTCCCTTCCTTCATCAGGTGTGTTAGTTACCCATAACCCACTTCATCATGTTATACCTTTCTTTCGCTTCTGGATCTTTATCTTCATAAGCCCATAGCAGATACACCATTCCTAAAGCTTTTATCGCATCCAGTAGTTCTTGCTGATCAAAATTATACTCGTCAGAGAGTAACTTCACTTTTTCAGCAAATTCTTCAACGGATTCATTTTTGTTAAATAAAAACTGAACACAATCATAATATGCATGACCTATGACGCCTTTTGGATCAATGATAGTAAATCCCCGCGTTTCATCCCATAATATATTTTCATGATGCATATCACCATGTAAAATCGTGTCTTGATTTAGTTGGTTTAATCTTTGCTGTGCGGCACGTGCTGTATCCAACCAATTTGTAGGAACGTGATCAGTTTTATTCATTAACACCTCAAACCATACATTAATGTGTGGCAATTCATGAGTAGTCTGTTTCTCTTGTAGTGAAGACGTTTGATGCAACCTCCCCCACTGTTCTACAAATATTCGAACGTTTGTTCTCGTGTCGGAGAATTTGACATTCAAAGGCTCTCCAGGTGAAATACTCTCCATAATATAGTAGCCTTCAATCGAGTTGGCAGATACTAAAGATGCAATTGCGTCTTTAGGGAATGTTTGTAGCGCGAGTATCTCATTGTTGAAATCATATCCAGGAAGTCCGATTTTTAAGACGACAGATTCATCGCTTCTTAAAGCTCTTGCTACGTAATTATAGGACAAATTAGTGAAAGGCTGGACAGAGCTTATTCCTTCAACTGCTGTTATCTTTTGAATGCGTTCCGGTAAAGTTTCGAGCCACCTCTCCCCTCGTTCTCCAAAAGCCGCTTTAATTCTCTCGTTAAAATTCATTTAGTACTGCTCCATTCAAATGGGGTCTGCTGGTATACATAGTAGTTTAACCAGTTCGAAAACAACAGATGCGTATGCGCCCTCCATGTGTTTTGTGGAACATTCTTCGGGTTATCTTCAGGGAAATAGTTCTCCGGTACGGAACAAGGAATTCCTTTTGCCACATCTCGCTCATATTCATCTCGAAGTGTCGTCGCATCATATTCCAAGTGACCTGTCGCCATTATATGACGCTGATCCTTCGACTGGATCAAAAACACACCCGCTTCATCTGAAACCGCCACAGTTTCAAGTTCTGGCTGCTTCAAAATCTTGTCATACCCGACTGTTGTATGACGTGAATGTGGAGCTAAAAACGTATCGTTAAACCCTCTTACGAGTGGACTATGTGGTGTCAATAATTGATGCGGGTAAACACCTGAACATTTCTGAGGAAGTGCCTCTTTATCAATACCGAACTCATGATAAAGAACTGCCTGAGCACCCCAGCAAATCGATAATGTAGACGTTACATGTGTTTTTGCCCAAAATAACAAGGTGACGATTTCCGGCCAGTAGTCTACTTCTTCAAAAGACATCTGCTCGACTGGCGCCCCGGTGATGATCATGCCGTCAAAACGACGGTCCTGGATTTCCTCAAATACAGCATAAAACTGCTCCAGGTGACTGCTACTTACATTTTTCGGCTGGTAGCTTGTCATACGTAGAAAAGTCACATTGGTCTGTAAAGGTGTATTCCCGAGCAGACGAAGCAACTGGTGCTCGGTCTTTTCTTTTTCGGGCATTAAATTGACAATCAAGACTTCCAGTGGACGAATATCTTGGGTATGGGCACGGTCCGAGTCCATCACAAAGATGTTCTCTTCTTTTAATTTTTCAATAACAGGTAGATCTTTCGGTAGATTGATGGGCATTCTTCTTCACTCCTTTGAAATAAAAAACACTCGACCCATACAAGGGCAGAGTGTCGGTAAGCATTATCTTCCAAGTCAGCACTTGATGGAGGGAGCACCTTTCTGCTAGGCAGAGGTTGCTGAAGCGTCCTCGGGCCATGTCCCTCAGCTTCTCTTGATAATAAGTATTTAGTTTAGATGTTGCTGTCATTTTAGCACTTCACAATACAGCTGACAAGCTATTCTTCAATATCAAAAATTAGTTCGCTTTCATCTTCTTCGCTGCTTCCGTCAAAAAAGAGGGCAACGGTTTGAAGTGTTAAATGAGTTTCCTCTTCTCCTTCCGCCGGTAGCCAACGTTCATCCGGAATAATTTCAAATGGAATCATCTGTGTCCCTTTTGAGGCAACGGTTCCAACGAGTTCAAAAGATTGTTTCGTCAAAATTTCTTTCGTGTTTTTCTTACAAACTACAAGACGAAGAGTTTCTAATACATCATCACTCTCTACCCCTTCAATATAAATAGTACCTGAGAGATTGATCCCGTGTTCGATATTCGTATGGTCGACCACGGTTTCGATAGTGATGTTGTCTTTGGTAATTTTTGACTCAAAACTGTTCATACTTACTCCACCTTATTTGTTTTGGAAACATATTCGTAATGGTTATCCACGACCGGCTCATATCGATTATAGCGCATCTTAAAGAGATGGAAGAAGTGGGTAACGATTACTTTTACTATAGCATATCCAGGGATTCCGAGAATAACACCAGCTACTCCAAATAAGGCCCCTGAGGTGACCAACACAAAAATGATCGTAATCGGATGGATATGTAATGTTTTTCCCATAATCTGTGGTGAGATAAACTTCCCTTCCACAAGCTGGACAACCGTCCACACGGCAGCAAGTTTCAAAAGCATCCACGGAGACATGACAAGAGCGATGATAACCGCTGGAGTGATAGCGATAATCGGCCCAAGATAGGGAACGACGCTTGTGACCATTGCGATCGACCCTAGAAGTAGCGCATACGGCATCTGGATGATGCTAAATCCAATAAATACCATGACTCCAATAGCTGCTGACACGAGAAGCTGCCCTTGGATATACGAACTGATTTGTTTATCAATGGATTGAAAGACATCTGCCGTCTCTTCTCGCATGCGTGGTGGCAACAGGCGTAACACATATTGCGGCAATTTTTCCCCGTCTTTCAGTAGATAGAAGACAATGAATGGAACTGTGACAATAGCTAAAATAAAACTTGTGATCGCGCCGATGATGGACGTAACTCCGGAAGCGACACGTGTAAAGGTGTCTTGGAAAAACACGCCAATCTGAGCTGGGAGGTCTTGAATCATTTCATTAAAATCCTCTTCTACCGTCGCATAATATTCAGAGAACATCGATCCTTGAAGCCATACCGTGATGTTATTTACAAGTATACGGAAATCTTCTGGGAAGTTTTCCACAAAACGAATGGACTGCGTCTTCAAAAATGGGAATATTAAAAACACGAGTAGCGTAACCAACCCGATGACCGCAATAAATAAAATGAGAATTCCCCATATACGCGGTATCTTCAAACTTTCAAGTAGTCTGAGTACAGGTCGAAGTAAATAATAGACGATTGTCGCGAGAATAATCGGCAGGACCACATTCCCTAAAAACACAGTCAGTGGATTAAAGACAAAAGACACAAGGTCAAAGATAAAAATCGAAAGACCGACAAGCACAATCAGAATGAGCGCAAAGATGGTGTTCTTTCCGCCCATAAATTGAATAAAACGCGTATCAAAAAAGCTTGGTTTTTTCTCATCGAACACTTTCTACTCCCCCTACTGTAAGAAGTCGTGAATGGCGGTGCGAGCTGCTTCTTGATCGAGCTCAATCACACTGCCAGCATGGTTATAGGAATTGTACCAGTACGCCCCTTCTTGAGGGATTGTTAGACGCTCAGTCTCGACTTTCCCACCCAGTATGGCATCGATCAAGTAACGTACTTTTTCTGATGCCCCCACATCGGTCTGGACATATCCATTGAGTGCCCCTGCAAATTTCGGGAGGCGGTGGAAGTTCATTGGGTTTGTCAGTTCATTCCCGAGTGCTTCAATAACGAGCTGTTGGCGGCCCACACGACCGAAATCCCCTTCTTCATCGGCACGGAATCGTGCATAGCCGAGAAGTTCTTTTCCATTCAGACGGTGTACGCCTTTTGTAAGGCTGACACCAATTTTTTCAGACATGTCTTTTTCTACATCGACTTCAATGCCATCTGGTGCGATGACATCCACCATCGTTTCAAAACTAGTAAAATCGATAAGTGCGTAGTGGTGAATCGGGACATCAAACATCTCTTCAACCGTTTGTTTCGTCAGTTCCGCACCACCAAGGTAATAGGCAGTGTTTAATTTATAGGACTGGTACCCCGGAATCGTTGCATATATATCTCGCATCAAGGAGATGAGTCGTACATCATTCGTATCCGGATCCCATGACGCAATCATCATTGTATCCGTTCGAGACTGTTCTTCGCCTCGACTATCTACACCGAGTAACAAGACATTCATTCTCCCTGATTCGTATGGTGTTCCGTTAAAAGGCTCTCTGGCCGCTTCATTATCTGCGAGTTGTAGACCTTGCCAAAACGTAAAGATCCCGTAAGCAATCAATAGTACGACGAGTAAGAGACCCACTTTGAAGAATGCTTTAACTGGTGACCTTCTCTTTCGGCGTCTTCGTAATTCTGTGCGTTGTTCCATAGACTTACCCCTTTCTATTCTTATCATAACGTAAAACAAGCGTTGGTAGTTTCATACTTTTGCAAGAAGTGATAAAATCTTTGAAGCAAAACATTTAGGAGGTAGACAAATGGAAAAAGCAACATTTGCTGGTGGCTGTTTCTGGTGCATGGTCAAACCGTTTGATTCGTACGACGGTATTCATAAAGTGACGTCAGGATATATGGGTGGTCATGTGGATAACCCTACGTATGAGCAAGTGAAGACAGGAACGACGGGACATCTAGAAGTCGTGGAAATTGAATTTGACCCAACTCTCTTCCCGTATGAGCAGCTGCTCGAGATTTACTGGCAGCAAATTGACCCAACAGATGATGAGGGTCAGTTCCAAGACCGTGGGGATCAGTACCGTACGGCGATTTTCTATTATACAGAGGAACAGGAAGAAACAGCGCTTGCCGCAAAAAACGAATTGGCATCCAGTGGGAAGTTCTCACAACCTATCGTCACACGCATCCTCCCTGCCTCTACATTCTACACAGCAGAAGAGTATCACCAAGACTTTTACAAAAAAGAGCCCGAATATTACAAGAAAGACCGAGAAGCATCGGGACGTGATGAATTTATTGAGTCGAACTGGAAGTGACTTTTTACACATTCATGGTATAATGAAATGATTGTGTGTTAAGGAGGAAATTAAATGATTCAAGTAAGTGAAGTTAGTTTACGTTTTGGTGACCGTAAACTATTTGAAGATGTAAATATTAAATTTACTGCAGGTAACTGTTACGGGTTAATCGGAGCCAATGGTGCCGGAAAATCAACATTTATTAAAATATTGTCAGGTGATCTAGAACCTCAAGAAGGTCATGTTTCTTTGGGAACAGACGAGCGTCTTGCTGTTTTGAAGCAGGATCACTTCGCCTATGAAGAACATCAAGTCATTGAAACAGTCATGATGGGTCATAAACGATTGTATGAAGTGATGAATGAAAAGAACGCTATCTACATGAAAGAAGATTTTTCTGATGAAGACGGCATGCGTGCTGCTGAACTTGAAGGCGAATTTGCGGACATGAACGGATGGGAAGCTGAGTCAGAAGCAGCTATCCTCCTACAAGGTCTTGGAATTGCTGAAGAGCTCCACACGAAAAAAATGAGTGAATTGAACGGGTCAGACAAAGTGAAAGTACTCCTTGCACAAGCCTTGTTCGGTAAGCCAGATGTTCTTTTACTAGATGAGCCGACCAACCACTTGGACCTAAAAGCGATTCAGTGGCTAGAAGAATTCTTAATCAACTTTGAAAACACCGTTATTGTGGTCTCTCACGACCGTCACTTCTTAAATAAAGTATGTACACATATTGCCGACCTCGACTTTGGAAAGATACAAGTTTATGTCGGGAACTATGACTTCTGGTATGAATCAAGTCAACTTGCACTGAAGATGGCACAAGATCAGAACAAGAAAAAAGAAGAGAAAATTAAAGAGCTTCAAGCTTTCGTAGCCCGTTTTAGTGCAAATGCTTCGAAATCTAAGCAAGCGACGTCACGTAAAAAGACACTCGAAAAGATTGAGCTGGATGATATTCGTCCATCTTCTCGTAAATATCCATACGTCAACTTCTCGATGAAACGAGAAATAGGAAATGACGTTCTTCAAGTACAAGGCCTAACCTATGAACAAGAAGGTCATACATTACTAAAAGATGCTCATTTCATGTTGAACAAAGATGACAAGATCATTTTACTTGGAGATGAACTTGCGAAATCTGCCCTTCTTCGTATTTTAGCTGAAGAAGAAGAGCCGACATCAGGAACAGTTCGTTGGGGTGTAACGACGACACGTGCCTATTTCCCAATAGACAATCAGCGTTATTTTGAAGGTAGTGAGACATCACTAGTCGACTGGTTACGTCAATATTCACCAGATGATGAGAGTGAAACGTTCTTACGTGGATTCTTAGGACGTATGCTGTTCTCAGGAGAAGAAGTGAAGAAGAAACCTTCTGTTCTTTCCGGTGGAGAGAAAGTACGTTGTATGCTATCAAAAATGATGCTTTCAGAGTCAAATGTGTTGTTATTCGACGAACCAACAAACCACTTAGACCTTGAATCGATCCAAGCATTAAACAACGGATTGATTACCTTTAAAGGCGCGATGATCTTCACATCTCATGACCATCAGTTCATCGAAACGATTGCGAACCGTGTCATCGAAATCCTTCCAGATGGATCTATTCTGGATAAACAACTTTCTTATGACGAATATCTTGAGTGGCGTGACAAACAGCCCGTTTCTTAAATCATAACCACCAGTAGAACTGGTGGTTTGCTCTGCGCCTATAAGGCGCTTTTACTGGCCATGTCTGAA
>NZ_JBHSEF010000027.1:0-909 GCF_042649045.1 Chryseomicrobium palamuruense
TCTCCTATTGTAATCGTCTCTATGACCTGGAACGACAGTTCAAGGATCTCTCGCCAGGTAAACGTCGGAAGATGAGAAAGAAATTTTCGAAACCGATTGTCGAAGAGTTCTTCAGTTGGATCGAAGGATCTCCTTTCTTCGGGAAGAATGCATTGGCTACAGCAGCGGACTATACGCTCAAGCGAATGGAACCACTGAAGGCATTCTTATACGACGGCAGAATAGAGATCGATAACAATCCAGCAGAGAACGCCATCCGTCCGACCGTTATTGGTAGAAAGAACTGGCTGTTCTCCGTCAGTGAATCTGGAGCACGGGCGAATGCGATCTGTCTGAGCGTCGCGGAGACAGCGAAAGCGAACAGAATCGATTTCTATAAATATCTTGTGATGCTCCTATCAGAACTTCCAAGTTTAGATATTAGAAAAAATCCTGATATCCTGGATGATTATCTGCCCTGGTCTGCAAAAATCAAGGCCAGCTGTTCAAAATTATAGCCCTTCATCCTCAAAAACAATGGATGAAAGGCTATTAATCATGCGCACCTGAAGGTGCGCTTTTTTCGTCTTGGAGTAATCTCAATTCGGGCTTACTGCTGAGCGCACGTTCAGCGTACATCCAAAGGATTTGTCGTTACAAGATGCCACTTTCTCGTTACCAAATGAGGATTTGTCCTAACAGAGATTCGATTTATCGTGACAAACTGATTTATTGGAAACTATTTCTCTTCTATACCCCTGTTTGCGAGCACCCACCTTCCCTCAAAAGTGGATGTCCCAAGCCCTTGCTAGGAAGACCTTCCCCACTTCAGGGGTTCAGTCCTTGTCTCAAAAAGAACGCACAAAAAAAGCCATCCCTCTCGGGATGACTTTCTTGATTGCCCAGCGACGTCCTACTCTCACAGGGGGA
>NZ_JBHSEF010000028.1:0-3346 GCF_042649045.1 Chryseomicrobium palamuruense
AGGTCGTAGATGGGTACAGGCTTATTCACGCAATTGAGACTTCCTGATTTTGGTTAATCAACACGCGTGATACAAAATAAAATTAAAATTTTTTTCATTTTTTATCCTCAAGTCTAAAAATAAAAGAGAGGTTTGAACCTCTCCTTTATTGTTAAAATTTATTGTACTCTGTAAGTAGAGGCATCATTTTTTATGTCCACAGGCCAAACTGCGAGACCTCCATCGTGATCTAAATCTATACCTAAAGAGTTGTAGGCGGCCCATACTAATTGGGAACAGTACCATGCATTTGTAATTGTCTTATTATAAAAATCGTAATTATATGGTTCATTTAATTGAGCTTTTGCATAATTAACAGCTTTAGTTCTATTAGTTGAAGTGGTACTAACTCTATAAGCTTCTGCATCAGAATATCTTGATTTAAAAGATGCATTAGACCAATATCTTACTCCATCAGTAATTTGTCCATTATATTTTTGTCTTGTTCCCATAGCTTCAATAGTCGTGTATTGGTCCACGACTAATGCGACATGACCACCAATAGGCATGCCTGTCGAACTAGACCCACTTGCAGTATATAAAATATCTCCTGCTATACCCATAGATCCAGGCTCGGGTATTTCTAAAATTCCTACTTCGCTTTCCTCAAGACTATTACTTACATTTCCTTTAATAAAAGAATCATCTGTGTCTTTTATTCCTTTAGCATTCTCATTTTGATGTACATCGATAATTTGAGTTTCACTTGAAGCATGAACATTTTCCTGACTAAATGTGAGAGCGATAGCTAAAGTCATTATTCCCATTGATAACCTATTCATTATACAATTCCCCCTTTAATAGAAAATATAACATAATAAAAAGGAATATAGTATAATAAAAATGGAATTTATTTAAAGAATTCCAAAAAATAATCAGGGGGAATAGAAAATGAAGAAATTTTTTGTGTTATTAGTGATGGGGATATGTTTGATATGTTTCACACAACCAAATATTGGTCATGCTGAAACTGTTGGAACAGATAGTATAACCGTAGGGGATGGCGGTAATGCGGGGGCAGTCTCTACATCTTTAGAGATTGGAAAAGCCTCATCATCTACTTCGTGGATTAAAATTATAGACGGATCAACGAATTTGTATGTTAAATCTTATGGTGGAGCTATAATTGCTAGTGTATACTTTGTATACGCGTCAGGACCCGATATGCTTATAGAAAGCTTTTACATTAACTCTGGGAGTACTTTAAATAAAAATTTAAATTTAGTCCCAGGAACATACACGTTGGTATTAACAGCCAGTCCATATCCTTATAAAAATTCTTCTGGTTATGGTTATTTAACAAAATAAAATTAGCATTAAATATAACTTTACTAATTTGAATTTTTTGAAAGATTATATTTACAAAGGAGAGCCAAAAATGAAATATAGTAAAGTTTCTATAATATTATGTTTAATAGGGATAACCATTGCATATATGATTTTCCCCCCTTTCAATATAACTTTTGGGAAATGGACTTTATTAGCAATTCCTATAGGATTAACTATCTATTTGGTAGGGTTAATAGCTAGTATTCAAGCTTTTTTAAGAAAAGAATCAGGTTATATGAAATACTTTTCCCTATTATCAATAATTCCAGGTATATTATTAATTTTATTTTTGTCTCATGTTTTTGGTGGTGAAATTTAAATCATACTAAGTTTAGTATGAATCTAATCCAGGATGACTATATTTTTCTAATCCAATAAAGCAAAGCAGAGAGTTTTTATCAAAATGCCATTTGTTTTGTTTTCTTTTTAAAGGTATCTGTGCATAGAACTATTCAACACAAATTGCATAAACGAAGCAGTGATGTTGAATTGACATGGTTCTCTTTAGATATTTATTAAATTGTAGTATTTTGTCAGAATCGTTTTGTGTACAGGTACCTAAAAGGGGAATTGTGGTAACTGTAAACCAGGAGACGACACAAGTCTTCTGGCTTTTCCACTCTTTAAGATCTCTCCTTTTTCGAAAAATGAATCGCCGTCCACACCAATGTGATAATCAAAAACAGCTCGAATGCATTGGTTGCGGCGTCACTGCCAATATCGAGTGGCACCGCACTCCCGATGGTCATGGCGATAGTCCCGATGAGCATCCACCACCATTTCTTTTTCCACGCGAGCAAGATACTTGCAATCAATAACCCGACCAGGACAATCAAGATCATGGGAGGCGGTCCGGACGTTGTCTCTGCTGCAGCATAGCTAAGGACACCATACGATTCTTCTAACGTAAGCTCCAGCTCACGTAATTCCACTATAAATTCAACAACCGTTGCCACAATCCACAAAATCACGAAGGAAACCGTAAACCACGTCTTATATGCTACACGGATGCCTGCTTCTCGCAATACGAATAAAGAGAAGAGGATTAACGTCGGTGTCAATAGGGCATGAATCCAGAACCGAGCATAGCTTAGATTCTCGAGAAGCACACCTTTACCAATCCACTGTCCAATCGCTAAAATGAAGTTGTCATAGATGAGACCGATCACGGTCAAAAATAAAATAGCAGAAGCGGTCTTTCGGTGCTTCTACCATCCCCATATCAAAATCCCCACGTACGCCACTGCGAACAATCCAAATAGTAATGGATCCATGTCGAATTGCCTTCTCTATCTTCTTTCAACCTTATACCCTTGCCTCAACACATCCCCTTAAATTATTCGTATACACTTTGGATTTAAGGATAAAAAGGTGGGGTAAAAAATAGTGTATTAATTACATAATGTCAGGAGAGTGTATCGATGATTCATCATAAAAAGCATGAGAAGGTATTTGTGCCATTTTCAAACAATCGTCTATTTATTACGTTTACTCTTTTTTTAATTCTAGGACTTCCTGCGAGTTTTATTCCGGAAGAAACCTATGGGCGTTGGCTTATGATTAATACGGCGGTGGCAGTGGTTTTGACTGTCGTCAATTACATCCTATGGCGAAAGCATAAAGAGGACAGCAAACGATATTTTTCTTTGCACTCATTCGTGATGCTACTTGGGCTGGCTTTCTTCACGATGGCTCCCATTTTTAAAGGACTTTTTCCTTCTGTCTTTTTTTGGATGTTATTAATTGGCTTAACTTTATTCATCCTATTTTTATTTTCTAAGTCGGAAAATATTGCGCAAAGTCTACTGAATCCAAGGCTTAAAGGCTTTTCACTTATAATGTATAGCTATTTGGGAGTGGTGTTTTTCGCGGGAAGTGTACTCCTGGCTTATATGTTAGTTGCTAATCCCCCTCGTATATTAATAGTAAGAGCTCTTTCCAATAGAATTTCCAGTTGATCCGGACTTCTGGTGAATCT
>NZ_JBHSEF010000029.1:0-45066 GCF_042649045.1 Chryseomicrobium palamuruense
GCCATGCAAAATCAAATTTTGCATGGCATTTTCTTTTATAAGAAACAACGTGTTCACTATTTGACGCTTACATTTATGTTTTTCTTAGGATTATTTTTTGTTATGATTTCACCAGCCATGCTGATTACGCCAGAGCGAGCTATTGAATTACAGAATAGCAACGACTACTAATAAAAATAGTGAGAAGATGGAAAGAATCCAACAATTCTCTCCATCTCTTTTTAGTTAACGATATAATAAAAAGATGGAATATTATGAAAGTGGGAATGAGTCATGGGGTACATACAAAATTTGCGTAAATATGTGGGGACTGCACCGCTCATCATGGTGGGGGCATGCGTACTTATTTTTGATGAGGACGACCGGTTATTTTTGCAGTTGCGAAAAGATAATGGCAATTGGGGGCTCGCCGGAGGTTCCATGGACCTTGGGGAAAGTCTGGAGGAAGTGGCTATCCGTGAAATGAAAGAAGAGACAGGGCTCGTTCCAGAACAACTCGACCTCTTTATGACGTTCTCGGGAAAAGATTTTTATTATCAGTACCCTCATGGGGATGAAGTTTATAACGTTGTGACTGCTTACATCTGTCGAGACTACAAAGGAAAGCTAAGAGCTGATGAAAATGAAGCCAGTGAATTACGGTTCTTTTCATTAGAAAGTTTGCCTGAAACCATCAGTCCTCCAGATCGGCTAGTGATTGAGAAGTATCTGTCTGTTTACTCGAATGAGGGGAGAATATGAAAAAGCAAGTAAGTGATCAATTGGTGTGGTGGGGAAGTATGCACCCGTACATTGATGTCATGAAAATCGATTTAGTGAATGAGATCGTTATAGGCAGGTATGGAGGAAATAGTCGAGCGGGCGCTTACAAAAATGAAGACGGATGTGTTGTATTCAATGGGCCCGATTGGGAGTTGGTCGTCATTGTGGACGGTCACGATTCCGACGAGAGTACTCAATTGATTGTGACAACACTGGCTCATCGAGAACACGAAATAGAAGCGATACTAAATGAACCTGTGTCAATTGCTTTGAAAAAAATGGAGGAGTACATATTAACAATTTTTCAATCCGCGGAGTTTAAAGAATCTTGCAGACAAGTAACCGGTGAAGCAGCATGTTTATTAGCTATCCGGAAAGAAAATTATTTTTGGTGGCTTTTGATTGGGGATTGTCTAGCTTACGTTTTTCATCCCGAACTTCATCAGTTAGGGCAATATACAGTGAACCAACGGCATTTCTATGAATGGATTGGGAAGGTCAATACTTTCGAGCGAAACGTCCCAGGTTATTCTTCCGGTATAGTAGAATTGCGACCTGGAAAGAATCAGTTACTGGTAGTGACAGACGGTGTGATTGAGTGTGCAAATCGACAATTGGAGAATTCTCGTGAACTCTATAAGTTAATACAGCAATCATCATCAGTAAATTTAGAGTCAGTCGTTTCGACTATTCTACAACATGTACACAACAGCAATGGGAAAGATAGCGCTACGCTTGTTTATTGGGAAGTAGAGAATACATTTTCTGCTGACTATGCAGGGAATCAATCAAAAGGAGAACAAAAATGAATCAGATGATAAAAAATGTCTACACGACAGCGCGCAAGTCTACAATTCCAACCCAATGGATACATGAAGAACAGCCATCGTCTGTGCTATGTATCATGCTTCCGGGAAAAGGCTATACCACCCAGCGACCGCTATTCCACTATGCGACCAGTGCATTGCGTAATCAGGGGGTGGACATTCTTCATATCAATTACGATTACTCAGAAAATGAAGCATTCAACTCGAGTTCCCATGCGCAGCAAGACCAGTGGATGTATGAAGATGTTAACGAAATTGTGCAATCATTTCTTCAAGAACAATCATATGATCAGGTGATTTGGTTCAGTAAGTCGATTGGCACGATTCCCATGGCACTTGGCTGGAAAGAGGGATTTCAAACGGATACAACCGTTTGTGGAATTTGGTTGACTCCTTTACTGAACGAAGAACGCGTATGCGAGTCTATTCAAGCTTCCCGTGTACCCTCGCTCGTCATTATAGGTGATCAAGATTTCGTATATGAACAAGAAAAGCTAGACCAATTGACAAGTGAACATGTCCAGTCGCGCGTGATTCCAGGAGCCAATCATGGATTAGAAATAGAAGGAAATACGATGGTCTCTATCGACACCATGAAGTCCGTAATTCAGTACATACACGAGGTTGTATCCAAGACGAAAAAAGGATGATTGGATGAAGGTGGTATTTCTCGAACGTGCTGGTTCTTTTAACGGGAATTTCCCCTCATTTTATCGCAAAGGATGTTTTAGAAGCAGCACAGTGAATTGTTCGTGACATGGCACTGGAGAGATAGGAGCATGGAAATGGAGACATGGATAGAAGTTGAAGGGGCAACGATTTGGACAAAGCAAACAGGCACAGGAACCTTTCCTGTCTTACTCGTAAGTGGCGGGCCAGGAGCGGCAGATTATATGGACGCCGTGGCAGATCTACTAGTTGATGACTGCAAGGTCATTCAGTTTGATCCACGCGGTTGCGGGCGGTCAACTGAAGACGGGACAACCTTTACTATAGAAGCATGCTTATGCGATATAGAGGTAATTCGTAAGTATTACGGATTTAGTCAATGGACCGTGGTTGGTCATTCATGGGGAGCGGACTTGGGGTTGGCGTACGCACTCAAGTATCCTGATGCACTTCACGGCTTTCTTTCCTTGGCTGGGACAGGCATTCAAAATGATCGTGACTGGAAAGAAGCTTACGTAGCAAATAGACAAAAACAGGGCGAAAGATTACCTGAATTTCTTTACCCTCTAAACAAAGATGTACATAGAAGCCTCCTCACTTCGTGGAGAGACTTCATTAAACATCCGGACTTGTTGAACAATCTTGCAAAACTCGATGTGCCGACGCTCTTTGTAGTAGCGGGGGAGGACATCCGCCCCTCATGGCCAATTCAGCAACTTGCCAAGCTTGTCCCTCATGCGAACTACACAGTAGTCGAAGGAGCAGGACATTATCTCTGGCTCAGTAAACCAGAAGTACTGAAGAGACTACTCGTGAAGTTTATTACCACACCAAGATTGAAGGAGACAACTCATGAAAATCACAAAGTATGAACCACAGTACGAAGAAGGGTGGCTGCGTTGCAGAGTGCTCGCTTATTTACATACGTCCATGTACGAAGATGTCAAAACCTCAAAGCCTATGTTTGATGGTAGACCCACAATTGAATTACTGGCTATTGAAGATGACATGGTCGTAGGAATTCTCGATATGGTACTGGACACCGAAGAAATACAAACATCCTTTTTAGCGAAAGGACTCGGTGCTTTTTTAAGTGTCATAGCGGTCCATCCGGATTATCAGGGAAGAGGGATTGGTCAACAACTTTATGACAAGGCACTAGAAGAATTAAAACAGACACCTATTGAATTTATTGAACTCTATACACGTGGGGATGAGTCAGCCAACAACTTTTACAGAAAGTTGGGGTTTGAATTGCTCTTGGAAACCTACGATGTGTTCGGTGTAGAGCACCGACTCGGAAAAGACGTCGTCATCAAAGGCATACAGGACAAAAAGCTCCTGGTTGAAACAGAAGACGGGCAGCCATGCACGCACACACTAGATCGACTGGGTTGTAGGAGACAGCCAAAAGCTGAAACACGAGTCCTATGATTTTGTTGTCATGACAGCCAATGTCGCGCAGGTGTTTTTAACAGAAGAAAGTTGGGTTGAGACGCTTCGAGCAATCTATCAGGGTTTAAAGCCAAACGGTCAGTTGGTGTTTGATACAAGAAACCCAGAAAGAAAAGTTTGGGAAGATTGGCAACAGGATCTCACGCCGGATAAAGCAAAACGTCCTGAAACCGGAGAAGACCTTGAGATTTGGACAGATTACGACGGAATGAACGGCAGTATTTTTACGTTCTATGAAACCGTAAAATTTGTAGAAACCGGAGAGACCCTCTTACATAACAAAATGCAGCTTAAGTTTCGTACCTACGAAGAACTCATTGCCTCACTAAAAGATGTTGGCTTCTCAGAAGTCCAAGTATTTGGGGATTGGGAAGATCAACTGGCGGACGAACAATCACACTCATTTATTTTTTGTTGTAAGAAGTAAATGAAAAGACATGAGCTCAACATATAAATGGAAATTTGCGAAAAAAGGATGTAACGAGATGACAGTAACAAATGAAGTACAACGTGCGATAGCACTTCGAGCGGAAAAGAAGTATGAGGAATCGAACGAACTCCTAAAGCACCTTGCCGACACGAATCTGACAGATGCCTATATTCAGTACCAGTGCGCGTGGAGCTATGACGTTCTGGGGGAGGAAGCGAAGGCGGTTCCCCATTACGAAGCGGCGATTCAAGGAGGCCTTCAAGAAGATGATCTTCAACGTGCATATCTAGGGCTGGGGAGCACGTACCGTGCACTTGGTGAGTACCAAGACTCAGAGCGAATATTTGAAGAGGCACTCACGAAGTTTCCAAATCATCAAGCCCTAAGCACGTTCTATGCGATGACACTTTATAATCTCGGTCAGCATAACCAGGCCATCCAGCTACTACTAAAAACACTCATTGATACCACCAGTGACCAAGGTGTAAAAGATTATGCACCTGCCTTGTCCTTTTACGCGGAGCATCTGGACGAGACCTGGAAGTCCTAATTTAGGGCGACTGGAATCCGAAAATACCAATAAAGGCAATCACTCCTGTAATGAGCAAAAGAAGAATGCTTAATCCGATGAGAATTGCTTTATACGGGCTCTTCGGGCTCAGGAAAGCAAATAGGGTCGCAAACACGCTATACATGAAATGAAGGACTATATATGACATGCCAGTGGTCTGAAATGTCAGCGTCCGGAACCACGTATTTCCTTGAAACATGGAGATGATGATGCTAAAGCCAAGTAGCAGGAAGATAATAGAGAGTAACGAGAAAGACTTTTTCACAAGATAATCTCCTTTCTATAATGGTAGCACTTGGAAAATTAAACAACAACACAGAGTCAATTACAGACTTGAGAGAGAGGCGAACAGAGTGTCCATGATGAATGAAAGTACAACGATTCAACTGGTTGACTATCAACCTATGCACTACGAGGTCTTGACTCAAATAGACATCCCGGATGAACAGCGAGAATTTACAAGTCTTCCTGTGGAAAAAATAAATAGCCCACTTGTCGAGGCGTCCGCTTGTCATGTGGTCATTTTACATAATGAAGAGCCCATCGGTTACTTTGCTCTAGAAGAAGGGAAGAAACTGCAAAAGTATTCGGCGAATACCCATGCAAAGTTACTTACCGCGTTTTCCATTGACTATCGTCACCAGGGAAAAGGGTATGCGAAAGCAGCCCTTCATCAACTTCCCGACTTCGTTAGAAAAAGATATCCACATGTGGATGAAATTGTTCTGGGAGTGAATCAGGGCAATATCGTAGCCGCTAGTCTCTACCGAAAGCTAGGGTTTATTGACCATGGAGAAGTATTCGTGGGACCTAAGGGACCTCAGCATATCATGCACTTGAGTCTCAACAAAACAGAAAACAGCTAGCTTATGGAATGAGGTTATTCATAATATCCCCTGGAGTCGGGCAACTGTTGATACTCTTCTGTGTTGCGTGCTATTTCATGGATGAATTCTTCCAGTTTCAGAAGCTGTAAAACATCATCTGGATATTCACAGAACGTGCCTTCCTCTTCAAATAGACCGGTGTTTATAGAAAAAAGTTTCAACAAAGGTGAAAAAAGAAAACACAATAAAAAGGTAATCGAATTTTTCATAGGGGTTAGTTTTCTTACCAGCTTCCTCCTAACCACAATCCTATTCCTGCAGAACATACTTCAACGCAAGTTCGGGAATGGATTTAAAATAGGTCGTCATCTTAGTGACATTCGAAGCAGTAGCGGGAAAAACACTTGGCATCTATCAAACCATGAAAGTAGGAAAAGGTAATGAAGTACACCATTCGTGAAGAACGAACAACTGATTATGAATCCACAGAAGCGATAGTGGAAGAAGCGTTCCGCGGGGAGGAATTCAGTGATCAGCAAGAACATCATTTGGTTCGACGCATTCGCCAATCTGCTGAATTTATTCCAGAGCTATCTCTCGTTGCGGAGACAGAAGGAAACCTTGTCGGTCATATTTTATTATCGAAAGTTCAAATTGTAGGGGACACCGAAGAGTGGGAGTCGCTCGCTCTAGCACCTGTATCTATTTCACCGGCATATCAGAAGCAAGGAATAGGGGGTGCGCTGATTCAAGAAGCCATGAAGCGGGCGAAGAATTTAGGTTTTTCATCCATTGTCTTACTAGGGCATCCGGCGTATTATCCGAAGTTTGGGTTTGTGCCAGCGAGCCGTTTTGGGGTACAGTCGCCATTTCGTGTAGGTGACGCATACTTTATGGCCGTAGAATTAGAAAAAGATGCACTGTCAAACGTTAGAGGCACGGTGAAGTATCCTGCTACGTTCGACGAATAATAAAAAACCATGGAAGGACTTTTTGTAGCGAAGTCCATCCATGGGGATATTTTAATGTATCGGTTTTAGTTCAACTACACGCGTCGCAACCCGTTCCACAAAAGCCAAATCATGTTCGATAAAGAGCAGAGTTGGATGATACGTAGCTATCATTTTCTCAATTGGCTGTTGATTGTAGATGTCTAAATAATTGAGTGGTTCATCCCACAAATACAACTCTGCGGATGTACCAAGAGACTTCGCAAATTCGACTTTCTTCTTTTGTCCTTCACTCATGGCTTCGATGGGAACCTGAAATACATCCCGTGTGAATCCGAGAATGCGCAGGTTGTTCAAGAACAATGTGTAATCAATGCCATGCGTGTCCGCAAACGCATCAAGTGTCCCGGAATGAGTGGCCGTTTGAGTAACGTGACTAATAGAAAGTCCTTGCGGCATGATGATTTCACCTGTTTGATACGTTCGTGCGTCTTTCGTTTGAAAATGATTCATGAGCGTCGTTTTACCGGAACCGTTCGGGCCAACCAATGCGAGTTGCTCGCCTTGATAGAGCTCAAAGGAGACAGGTTCGAATAGAGGCGTGTTGCCGTAAGATGCAGTGAAATCTTTCACCCGCATGACAGGATTGCGATGACTGGTTAGAACTTGAATGGTCAAGTCATCTATTTTTTCGATATTCTTCAAGAGCTTTTTCTTTTCCTCGGTTTTTGCGTTATTTCGCTTTTCGATGGCTTTCCCGCGTTTCATCATCCGCTTCGCAACCGCATTGCCAAATGGGTCGTTTCCTGAAGGCTTTTCTCTTTCAAGTCCCCAATTGAATTTTTCACGAGCGGATTTCTCAATGCGGGTAATCTCCGATTTTAATGCGTGGTTTTGGTCCAGTTCAAAATGATCCTGATGCGCTTTTTGTGCTTCGTACGTTGAAAAATTGGCGTGATACAAGACGACTTGGCTTCGTTCAATTGCCAGCACATGGTCAATCACACTGTCTAAAAAGTGACGGTCGTGACTCACCACGATGTATCCGCGCTTTTTTTGTAGATACGTAGCAAGTTGGGAACGTCCGTTACCATCTAAATGATTGGTCGGTTCGTCGAGCAAGGCAAATCGGTTCTCTTCACAAAATAGCGCAGCCAGCATGACTCGCGTCTGTTCTCCACCGGAGAGCTGGGAAAATGGCTGCCACAGAATGCCTTTATCCATTCCAAGTAACTGGCACTCTCGCTCAAGCTTCCACTGCTCCGTGGGGAACACCGCATCAATGGCCAAATAGACAGGAAGCTCCGGATTCGCAATCGGAAGAGGGAAGTAGACAAACTCATTGTCCGTGAAGATGTCTCCTTCGTACGCAAGTTGCTGCATGAAGAGTTTCAATAGCGTGGTCTTCCCACGTCCGTTTCGTCCAACAAGACCGAGTCGCCAAGAAGTGTCGAGCGTAAGGGACACACCCTGAAATAAAGGTGTATCTAATAAGTCATAAGTAAATGTTACGTGTTTCAGTTCAATGGGCATGCAAAAACCTCCTAGTCATTGAGTTGCATGCACACGCATTCTACAAAAAAATCCTTCCACAAGTAGGTGGAAGGAAAAGTATGCGAACATAAATAAACTTTACGGGACCGTAAAGGGCTATAAATGGTCAGACTCATCCTATTTTTCGTGAAAATGCGTATACATTTTGACGTGTAAAATAGAATTAAGAAATCATCGACCATTCATCATCCCTTCTTGTGCGATACACTGAGTATACAAAAACAACCCAATTTTTTCAAATGAAGGAGGAACATATGAAAAAAATAATCATCATTGGATCCAGTGGGTCCGGAAAATCGACATTGGCAAGAGAACTGGCCAACATCTTAAAGTTGCCACTTTTTCATCTCGATCAGTTGAACTGGCGTCCGGGCTGGGAAGAGGTGCCGAAGGAGGAGCAGCGCGCTCTAGCACAAGAAGTAGTAACTAAAGAAGAGTGGATCATCGATGGGAATTACGGGGAAACATTCGATGTACGGATGAAAGAAGCAGACACAATCCTTTTTCTCGATTTTCACCGTCTCATTTGTATCACACGGGCCTTTAAGCGGGTGATTACCTACCGAAATCGTGTACGCCCGGATATGGCGGAAGGCTGTCCAGAACGCTTTGACCTCGAATTTTTCAAATACATATGGAACTTTCCCGAACAGAAAACGCCTCACATCCGGAAACGATTAGCCGATCTTCCGGAAGAAAAGCAGGTGATCCATTTTCGGAAGCCGAGGGAAGTGGAGCGGTTTTTAAAAGAATTGAAGCACACACAGAAAGCACAGACCTCGTAAAGTCTGTGCTTTAAAATCAGTACCTAAAACAAATGCTCTTCCGCTTTCGACAGTTTAATAAGTCGCGGATACGTAGTGATCATCAACACTAAGGCAATGCAAAAGAGGGCGAATGAGTACAAAGTGGGGTCAAATAAAATAGTGAATCCCATGATAAGAACAATGCTGGTGGCTGTAAGTAAGGCAGTGCTTCTGCGTGACTTAGCTGTCTGGAACTGGGCCGCTTCGCAATTTGGGCAACGCATATAGCTGGTTAGGGTAAACGATCGTTTCAAGGTCTCTGCATAGCTCCATGTATATCCGCAGTTTTGACAAATTGGCATTGGAGAGCACCCCCTAATCTTTATTCGCTCACCTTATCATGCGAGAGAAATCGTTTCAAATGAAGGATGGTTTGAAAATGGAGCCCGTCGTGAAAGGCAATGCGTAAAAAGACATCTTGGATTGTCGTGTACCCTTCATACTTTGTAGGAGGGAATACTTCAGAAAGTCGTGAACCATATCTTGTTTGTAAATCGGAAAATTGATCAATCAGTAATTGCTTAAGTTCCTCAAAACTTGGTGTGGCGTCCGTGAAATTTTCCGGAGTCGTGCCATAGCCAAACCACGTGTTCCACTCTTGAATACGTGCATCTTCCTCACCTGTTAGGCTATAGATCCACAAGTACGTGTCCACATACATGTGCCCAAGATTCCAGCGGATAGTGTTTCGGAATCCTGGGAGGATGTCGTTTGCCTGTTCATCCGTTACATCTTCTAATACCCCTAGCAAATACTCTCTATAAATCTTTAATGATTCAATCGGTCGTGCGAATTCCATAGGTCACCTCGTGAGATTAGATTGATTAGACAATTTGTTACTATAAATCGATTATAATCGTTTACTCTATAAATCAAAAAATAATCAATAGCCAATTACTTCATGGCTTATCTAACAGAACTTCAACCTTATCCCTAACACTACTCCGTTCGCAACAACGCATACCTTCCCCGATTAGCCAGAAGCAAAAGGACGAAAATACTGCTGCAAAGAAAAATAGTTCGTACATTCGCCAAAATCCGGGGAAGTCCTGGAAAAACATGTCCGGCTCAAAGAGAGGACCGATGACAAAGACGAATATGCCACCAAATCCTAAGTGAAGAAGAAAAGAAGCTACCATACGCATTCGCTCAGAAAGTGACTTTGTCCATTTGTCACTGAGTAAAGAAACAGGAAGGGCATAGAAAAGCATCAACGGCAGCGCTAAATACGAGACGAAAAGCATCATCGGGAAGAACGCGATAAATCCTTCTTTTTCTGAGACAGTGAAAAATAAAGAAATGATAGAAATAGAGAATAGAGCGGAAACCAAAAATTTGAGAGCCTGTCGTTTAAACAAGAGATCACCTGCTTTCTAAAGAAATAACTTTCTACTTACTAAGAGTGTCTGCTGAATGGGAAAGTTCCCTCATTTCCAATAAATTGTAACGAAAGGAGGATCTACTCGTCTACTTAGCAAGAACTACTCTGAGAAGAGGCGAGAAGATGAAAAAATGGTGGCTGCTAAATATTATATTGATGGTCTTGATGCTTAGCGGATGTATGAGCAGTCAAGCGAATGACAACAGACCAGATGTAAGCAAGTTAGAGCCTCAGTCGCTCTCTGAAATGATTCAAGATGCAGGACTCGAGAACGTGGATGCGCTTGAAGTCCAGAGTGGAAGTACGGGAGAGAAGAAGGACACAACGGATCCAATTCTCATAAATGAGTTTATGAAGCAAATCGCCAGTGTCACCTATACACCTGACCCAAACCAAGAAGAACGAATCGGGTGGGTCTACCGAGTGACGGCAAATGACGGGGACAAATCCTTCGAATTTTATCCGAACTATGTAGAAAATGTCTATTATTTAGCGGACGGGGACGTCAAAGAGATGATGGAAGCGCTGTTTCAAGAAATCGAAAAACAAGAGCCTGTGGGTGCGGGATGGTATCCCACGCAATCTCCACCAACACTCGAGCTTCAAGTCGGTTCTGAAACAGTTCGCATGGGGCTAGGAAGTTATCAGTGGAATTATATAGAGAAAGGAACAGGAGAGGTGCTTTCAATTGCAGCGGAGGCAGCCATGGCTCCAATAGAGCAGGTTCTCGCATTGTCCAATCCACCAAAAGTTAACATGAACCAGATGACGAACATCATTTTTGTGTATAAACCGCAGACCTATACCCTTACACTTTGGACAGATGATGATGCCATGGTGCCGATTACTTCCCTTCAGGATTTGAAAGGCATCGGTCCAGCCGTCATCCAAGTTTCAGCGGAGTGGGAGCAAGGCAAGGCCATGTATTATGGGGTCATGGATATTCAGTGATTTTAGTTACAACCCCAGGGCTTATTCCAATGAAACAAGTTATCTTTATGATGAAACAAGCCCTGGGGTTGTTTCAATCAACCCACCAAAAGGAGTCTGAACGATGATAATTCGAGAAGCACAAGACACCGACATCAACATATTAAGTGAACTCATGACCCATCTAGGCTATCCGACTACTCAACACCAGATTGCGGCACGTTATCAAGCAATTTCTCACCACGCCGATTACGTTCTTTTCGTAGCAGAAACTGAAAAGCAAGTAGTGGGTATGGTGAGCGTCATGCTCGTGTTAGGAATTGAACAAGATGGAGTGTATGGTCGAGTGAATGCGCTCGTTGTCGACCCACAGTCTAGAAAATTGGGAGTAGGTCAACAGCTGATGAAGACAGCAGAAGACTGGGCAACTGCTCACGGAGCAGTTGGGATGGTGCTCAATAGTGGCAACCGAACTGAGCGACAAGCAGCCCACCAGTTTTATAGAACCATCGGATACGAACCAAAAAGTACAGGATTTGTGAAAAAATTATGCTGATGTATCATTGTGTAATCACTTTATAGTAGATCACCGTAGCATCAAACTGTCCGTCGCCAGACTTCGCATACATTGGAATTTTCCCGACCTCTGTATATCCTAAAGACTGATACAGGAAGTTCGAGGGATCTCCTTCGCGCGAGTCTAACACAATCAGCGTCTTGCCGAGGTCAAAGGCGACTTGTTCTGCATGCTCCATCAATAGTCGAGCAATTCCTCTCCTCCGAAAAGCAGGGGAGACCATCAACTTGGCAATCTCGACGCGGTGAAGACCATTTGCTTTTGCTATCAGATGAAGCTGGATGGTCCCGGCGATTTGGTTCTGTTGCTTTGCCACAAAGAGGAGCGTTTGTTCATTACAGACGGATTGCCAATACGTTGCCGCCTCTGTATAAGACAATTCAGGTAAGAAGCCGATGGAAGCCCCGTCGTTCACAACATCAATCAGCAATTCCGTCAAAGCAGGTAAATCAGAGGAAACCTTTTCGAGCGTGTAAATAGTAATTGGTGCAGTCATGATAATTCCTCATTTCCAAGGTTTTCTTTAGTATACTCAAATGCACCAAATAAAAAAATACTCGCTAAAGAAGTTGATCCCCTTCCGGAAGTGTATCTACATACAGAGAATGCACCAGTACATGTTAGCGAAGAAAGATTCAAATCGTTCCACAACAGTCGTTGCGTGAAAAGTATCATTCGCAAATGTACGTGGGCCATGATGTGGTACTTCATTGATAAATCCATTCAATAGTAGGGTTGTCCGATTTATTCCTCTTGTTCCATGTGGCATTGCCCATTAAGATAAACGAAACGGAACTGGAAAGAAAAGATTTCTTTGTAGGCATAAAATGCCAACTTTTTTCAATGAAATGAGTTGGTTATATATGGCCTGGCCAAAACTTGAAAAGGTAGTTTCTCGAATGTGAGAAACTACCTTTTGTAATGTGTATCGATTCTAACAGACTAACTAGTTTCCATAAAATCAGTTGGTTCCTACAAATCGATTCTCTGTGCCATGAAATCTCCGTTCTGTACCTACAAATCTCGGTTTTGTTCCAAGAAACCGTTCCGCTGCGTCATGAACGCTCGCTCAGACTGACAGATTCCCGCTGAGTGGGGGTAGATCTTGCTAGTAAGGGCTTGGCATTCAAGCACTTAACCAAATATGAGTTGTAAATACTCATTGTGAGTGTCAATAAAAGTTTCCATAATACGAGTAATGTACTAATCAGAAAAAATAATGTACGAATGAATCAAATCAGTGTCGCAATCACCAAAAATAATGTCACAATCATTCAAATTAGTGTACTAATGAGACACCTCGAACAATCTTTCTTGATCTTTTATTCGAGTTTACGCCTACTGAATTCCTACCACGACCACATTATCTCCGAAAGCTACCTCAACAACAGGTACTTCTTCAGGAATCGCATCGACATGCAGGGAACGAACCAAGACATTCTGGCGAAGAAGCGATTCAAATCGTTCCACAACAGCCGTCGCATGAGCAGCACCATCCACCCACAAGTCCACATAGACCTCGACAGGCAGATCCAACTGCTTACGTTTGTCTTGAACCGCGCGAATCAGTTCCCGTACGTACCCTTCTTCTACGAGTTCAGATGTCAGCGTGGTGTCTAACAACACAGAGACCCCTGATTCCTCAGCGAGCACGAAGCCTTCGCGAACAATTTTTTCGACCAACACGTGTTCAGGCAGTATGGTAAACTCTGTGCCTTCCAAATCAACGACAAGTGAACCGGATGCCAACAACTCGTGAACAGCCATCGACGGCAAATCTTCTACCATAAGTTTGAGTGCATTGACGTGCTTCCCAAAGACGGCTCCAGCTGTTTTGAAATTTACCTTCGCTTGCAGTGTGAAGAAGTCGTTGAGCGCTTGCGTGCGTTCGACGTGTTTCACGTTCAGTTCGTCTTTTACGATGCGTAGTGCCGCATCATCAAGAGATACTTTCTCATCGAGTGCAATAACCAGGCGAGCTAACGGTTGTTTGGTCTTGAGACTTGTTGCGTTTCGAAGGCTGCGGCCGAGCTCGACAACTTGAAGAACTCGAGCCATCGACGATTCTAGGGACGAGTTGATCCATGCTTCTTCACATGCCGGATAATCGGCAAGGTGAACACTCGAGGACGTCAGTTTCTCATACAAATCATCTGCTACATACGGCGTAAATGGTGCCAGTAGACGAGTGACGGTCGTTAGAACTTCATAGAGAGTAGAAAACGCAGCCCGTTTGTCTTCTGACATCCCGCTTACCCAGAAGCGGGAACGCGAGCGACGCACATACCAGTTGCTAAGCTCGTCCAGTAGTGCCGCAATCTGTCTCGTGGCTGCCGTGAACTGATAGTCATCCATTGCAGCGACCACCGTTTTGATTGTGCTGTGCAAGCGCGACAAAATCCAGCGGTCTAACAGAGTGCGCTCGCCTGTGTTCGCTGCGTCATATTGAAAAGCATCGATTCCCGCATACAACGAGTAAAACTTGTATGTGTTATCGAGCGTATCAATCACTTTTGACTTGGCATCCTGTACAATCTTTTCCGAAAATCGTTTCGGGTTCCACGGCGAACTGTCGACGAGGAAAGACCAGCGTAGCGAATCTGCGCCGAAGCGGTGCATCAGGTCAGTTGGGTCGAGTGCATTCCCTTTACTCTTCGACATCTTCTGGCCATGTTCGTCCAGCACGTGACCGAGGGAAAGAACATTCTTATAGGGTGCCTTACCCGTCATCAGCGTCGATACTGCCAGCAGGCTATAGAAGAATCCGCGTGTCTGGTCGATTCCTTCGATGACCACGTCTGCCGGGAACTGTTGAGCGAATGTATCCTGATTTTCGAATGGATAATGGTGTTGCGCAAACGGCATGGAGCCGCTATCAAACCACACATCGATCACTTCTGGCGTTCGCTGCATGGAACCGGAACAGTCCGGACAAGCCAACGTCACGTCGTCGATAAACGGTTTGTGTAAATCGAACGCTTCCGGAAGAGGGTGCTCAGACAACTGACGGATTTCCTTCACGCTTCCGGGGGCGACTTCATGGTGACAGGTTGTGCAGGACCACACGTTAAGTGGAGTTCCCCAGTAGCGGTTGCGGCCAATGTTCCAGTCCAGCACATTCTCTAAGAAGTTCCCGAAGCGTCCGTCTTTAATGTGCCCAGGATACCAATCCACCGTCTGATTCGCAGCCATCAACTGGTCTTTCATGGCCGTCATGCGGATGAACCAGCTGTCAGTCGCATAGTAAAGAAGTGGAGAGTCGCAGCGCCAGCAATGTGGGTAGCTATGCTCATATTTCTCTTTATGAAACAGAAGCCCTTTACTCGCGAGCAACTGGATAATTGAGACGTCTGCATCTTTCACAAAGACCCCTTGTAGATCCGTCACTTCTACCGTATAACGGCCATCGAGTCCGACGACATTTACGAAAGATAACTCGTTTTCCTGGATGACTTTATAATCGTCTTCTCCGTAAGCCGGAGCCAAGTGGACAATTCCGGTTCCGCTGTCATCGGTGACAAAATTAGCAGCAACTACGACATGTCCTTTTTCGATGGAGACATAATCAAACGGAGCCACGTACTTCTTACCAACGAATTCTGCTCCTTGATGTTGTCTAGTTATGTGGGCATTGTCACCAAACAACTTCGCAACAAGAGCTTTCGCTACGATATAGACTGCACCTTCATGTTCCACCTCGGCGTAGGTCAAGTCCGGATGAACCGCAAGTGCCACATTCGCAGGAAGTGTCCAAGGGGTCGTCGTCCAGCCTAAGAAGAAAGTGTTCTCTTCTCCGATGACAGGAAATTTCACAGTGGCGGATAAATCTTTTACGTCTTGATAGCCTTGTGCCACTTCATGGGAACTGAGTGTCGTCTGGCAGCTCGGACAATACGGCGATACGCGGTGCCCCTTATAGAGAAGTCCGTCTTTATGGACCTTACTCAAGATCGACCAGACACTCTCGATGTAGTCATTGTCGAGGGTCACGTACGGATCATCCATGTCGACCCAATAGCCTAGTTCCTCCGTGAAGCTGCGCCATTTTTTCTCATACGTAAACACACTCTCCTTACAACGTTCGATAAAAGGAGCCACTCCGTATTCTTCAATCGGCTGTTTACCCGAGATGCCTAGTTGCTTTTCCACACCAAGCTCGACCGGAAGACCATGTGTGTCCCATCCGGCTTTGCGCTCCACATAGTAGCCGCGCATCGTTTTGTAGCGAGAAACGACATCCTTCACTGTGCGACCGAATGCGTGACCTACGTGCGGAAGCCCATTTGCAGTCGGCGGACCTTCGTAAAATACGAAAGGGGGACTGTCTTTTCGGTTGTCGACTGATTGTTCAAATGTCTTATTCAATTGCCAGTGGTCGCGAATCCGCTGTTCACGTGCCACAACGGTTTCTGATTTGCTTGATTTTTTCATCATCATCTCTCCTTTTTTGTTCTAAAAACACACAAAAAAACCCCGTCCCAAGAAGGGACGGAGTTATCCGCGATACCACCCTAATTCTATTGATCCGCTCAATAGCACTCAGCAACGTACAATCATACGTGTTCCTTGTAACGGAGGACTCCCGACTCAGCTTAAAACAGGTTCAGCCGAGCTTCTCAGAGAGGATTTTCACGCAACACCTGCACACTGACTTTCACCAAGTTGTCAGCTCTCTGGGGAACAGAATGAAACGTTACTCTTTCTCATCAACGAATTTGTATGCTTTTATTGAAATTGATTGTAACACACGTTTTCGTTTCGTCAACCTATTTGATGCAACCCCAGGGGTTGTATCAAAGAAACAAGTTAACTTAAGTTATGGGACAACCCTTGGAGTCACCACTCACATTTGTTGGAACTTATTCCTATTTGTTACGTACCCCATAAAAAGGGGTGAAGTTGCATGATGGTTGGTAATTTACTGCTTGGTTTAGTGGCGCTCGGTGTCGTGTTGACCATAGGAATCATTTGGGTTTCGTATAAGTTTTTGAAGCCGGATTAAAACAATTTTTAATTTTCAGTAACAAAATTTGTAAAGTTCCGTCTTATAATGTATGAAAGGCGGGAAGTCTTATACTTTTTTTATATGTTTTTCGTACTTATTTTTATTTTATTAGCTATCCTCGTCTACATGATTGTTTTAGATGCAGGACAAAAGCCAAACCCCTTAACGTACATATGGTTGGCAATAACAACGGTTCACTGGGTTCTCTTTTTGTCCGACCTCTATTCTCGACTGCCAGAGGAAATCCTTCGCTATTTCTGGGATATGAGCTGGCTAATATTAATTGGATTCGGTCTTTACTGTGCTTTAAAAGAATGGAAAACCAATAAAAAGATGAGCATTTTGCTAGCGATTATGTCGATGGGGCAACTTGGTTTTTATTTGTTATTGTTATTGATCACTAGTATGTGAGGGGGGTGTTCATGTTCACAGATACTCTTGTTGTCTTATCGATACTCGCTTTGCTTAGTAGCCCACTACTATTTAAACTCGTCCAAAGAAAAACGTGGATAGTTATGAGTATAGGTGTGGCCGGTTTGTTTTTGCTTAGCTGGTTCCTCATACTGTCCGGTATGAACGCTTTTGGGATTGGTGTTGTCTGGAATAGTTCTCTTATCTTGTTGCTCATACTCTTCTTTATCGGTTTTACGATGTACATATTGAAGAACTGGCAGCTTTCCCGTTTACTCCTCAGATCGATTATGGCGTTCACTTTTATTGTTAGCTTGATTTGGCTGATGTGGAACGACGTAACGACAGAGCGCTTACTGAATATGCTTCTGATTGCAACGGTTCCAGCGTTTCTAATCAGCGCCGCTGTCACGGCGCTCATTTCTTATGACCGGAAAACGACCACTACAAAACGACCACTGAATCCATAGGAAACAGTGGTCGTTTATTTAGTTCTTTTCCCAAATCAGTTTTTCTGAATGGATTTTTCTGTCCTCTACAAAAACATGCGTCACATCTTCTGGATTATCAAGGTGAAACTGTCCAGATGAAGAATCCAATGAAAATAGATTTCCATAAACAGTGACATACATGCTTGTGCCTTCTCTGCGAACCTTATGATGCGTATTTAAAAGTGCACTATCCACGAAATCGACTCTTAGAGTGACAGGATTAGATGACACTTCTTCGAAAGCAAGGTGACTTGGTGCAATGACGGTATCTCTAAGAAGATAGAGAGTGGACAATAGAAGTACCACAACGACAATGGCAAACCCGAGCCGTCCCTTATTCATTTCACGTCTTCCGAAAGTGGGGAGGTGACTTTTTGGGCATCAGCAGCTTCCGCCCATTCCAAATACCACTCTTGAAATAAAATGACAACGCCGACGAACCACATTAACACGCTGATGAGGAACATACCACCAATGACTACCGATCCAAAACTGAGCGGCTGCTCTTGAAAAATGGCATACATCAATTTGTTTCCTGACCATGAGCCAATACCAGAAGAAGTTATAGCAGCACTCACTAAGATCAGTCCAGATAACAGTGCACCGGCTAAAGTCAGGACCCCACCTAATAGAATCGTCTTCATTTAAATTCCCCTTTGTTTTGTCTATTCAGACGTTTATACTTAGAATAACATGAAGAAATTGGAAAATATAGTGTATGTTGATAAGTTTGAACTTAACTTTACTATGAAGGAGAATATATAAATGAAATTAAAGAAATCGTTTATTTGGCTTTTGCTGTTTCTACTTGTATTTCTAAGTGCCTGCGGAGAACAACGTATCGAATCGAAAATACCAGATGTGAATACCAATACGAATATAGTTCTCGAAATCGTTGATGACACATTGTCTCCAAGTGGTGTCGTCATCAAAATGACGAACTATACCGATGAAAATCTCTGGTATGGCGAAGGCTTTACTCTGGAGGAATCGATAAATGAGAAGTGGTACGTTGTCCCTTATCAAGGAACGGATGGACATAATGTGCCAGCCATCGGATATATTCTAAATGCGAATCAAACCGATGAGAAAGAGATCACATGGACTTATCCGTACGGAACACTTTCTGAAGGAACTTACCGATTGATCTTGTCATTTGGAGTTGAAGACAGCGGACGGAAATACAATTCGGCAGTTGAATTCTCTATTGAATAAGCTGAAAAAAGGAAGGGGATGCCCATGAAGAATATTTTATTTGAGTGGAGTCCAAGTATTGATGTAACGGGAGACTCACTGCGCACCGAAAAAACCATTCTGCCATGCCAAGACGCGGAAGGGAACGCGTATCTTTTAAAAGGGGAAGTGCAAGATCGGCAGGAGGTAGAGCGAATCTGTGCGTTTACGAACCAACTGAATCTGGTTATCCCCACGCCCTTCTACGAGAAGATGGATTCATCACACTATACGGTTGAGAGAAATCACGTGGTCTACACGCTCGAACGAAAGCTCATAGGCGAGGAAATTGAGGAAGTGTCCGACACTCATCTCACAGAAATCGCCACTGCACTGGGAACGATGCACCGTTTTAGTCTGAAAAATCAACTTCAACTCAACCGCGGTACGACATGGAGTCTCTTTGGTGGCAACGCAAGTGAGGAACTTGGCGACTATGACGAAAACGAAGTAAGCTTTTGGGAATGCCGTGATGCCTTTTCTGAGCACCCTCTATTCCGGGAAGTAGAAGCAGCCTACCACCATATCCGGCAAGACCTCCAAAATATCTGGAGTGAATTGCCGCTAGCTGCAACGCAAGGTGATTTCTGTTATTACAACATGGTGTTCGAAAACGACAAACTGACTGGTCTATTCGATTTTAATCTAGCGGGTGATGAAGTGTTAATCAATGAATGTTTGGCGGTCGCCGTCTATCATAGTTGGCACGCCCCGTATCAAGGAATACTTTCACCAGAGGAACGATTTACTCTATTTTGTGACGCCTATCAACGCATACGTCCATGGACGGAAAAAGAGTCCTCCGTGGTTCCTCAGCTGAAAGCGCTGATTCGAGCGTTTCGCTACGACCGGATAGAGGCGGGGATAAAAGCCAATCAACCGGATGTGTTTCTGAAAGAGACTTTGCAACTGTTGAGGGAAGCAGATACTCACTGACCTAGCTTATAAAACCATAACTCATTTTCTTTTTGAAATCCGACTTTCTCGTAGAGTGGATTTGCGGCCTCATTGTCCGTGCTGACGGTCAAGGTAACGTGTTGAACTCGTTCATCAGTAAATACTTCTGCAAGTACAGCGCTTAGCCAGCGGTAGCCAAGTCCTTGTCCACGAAATGCAGGAGCAATGGCGAGGTATTCCAGGTGAGCAGAATGTTCATCCGGCGCTTTCTCCACGTATGCATACCCGACAGAAGCTCCGTCTAGCTTCGCCATTAGAAGCAAATGGTCAGGAGAGGTACTTCGGTTGATGAGCGTCTGTGTGTCATAATAGGTATCCGGAAATTCAGTAGAATGCATCTTCAGCAAAGCTTCTTGATCGGCATCTTGAAACACATAGGTAAGAGAGTCACGAGAGGAATCAAAACCATCACGTGGACGTACATAATACAAATGTTTTCCGCGGAAATCAGCATGAATTTCGGACATAACTTGTTGCTGGGCAGTATTTTCCGCATGCAAGAAGAAGAGAAACGTTTGAAGCTCCGAAAACTCGTTTCGTGCAAACTGCCACAAAGCCACACTGTCGGATACGGAATGATTCAGGTGGAAAGGTCCCCATACTTCCGCTGTCTCGTCGTCGCAATCAAACCCGATTAACCCGACAAGTTGATCTTGCTCGAACTGACCGACGAGAGTCGTCAATTCGTCCTGAATAAAGTCTTCTTGAAAGTCATTCAGTAGAGCGGAAGCGTCGGTTCCACAAAATCCAATATGATGCGTGTTCTGTTTGTTTAGGTTTGCTATCCACTCCGCTATTTCGGGGAGCTGTTCAGGGAGTAGTCTGAGATACGTTGTCATGTGTAGCCTCCTAATAGATGTACTACCAACTAGTATGAAGAAAGAGTTTGAGGGTGTAAATAATTTACTTATACAAGGAAATGATAAATAGTTTTATATTTTTACCTTATACTTCTCATCGTGTAACGAATTCGCGTAGTGTACAGCCGATTCAGAATTTGCTATAGTTAAGGCGTGAATAGGATTTCCTTCGGGGTCGGGTGCAATTCCCAACCGGCGGTGATGAGGCAAGGCCTCTTAGTCCGTGACCCGGTTTCTGTGAAAAGAAAGCGGTGGATTTGGTGAAACTCCAAAGCCGACAGTAAAAGTCTGGATGGGAGAAGGAAACCACAATGTTTAAAAATCATGTGATTTTTGAACGCTTTTTTGTGCTGCTTTTTTCTCCCTCACCTTTCAAAAAGGTGGGGGTATTTTTGTGCAAGACAAAAACAAAACAATTACCAAGGAGGTATGTTATGACAGATCAAGCCTATATGCAGCTTGCCCTTTCTTTAGCAGAAGCAACGCGCGGGCAAACTAGTCCCAATCCGTCTGTGGCTGCCATCGTGGTTAAAAACGGGAGTATTCTCGGGACCGGTGTTCATGTAAAAGCGGGCGGCCCACACGCAGAAGTCCATGCTCTCCGGCAGGCGGGTGAGGAAGCAAGAGGCGCTACGATATACGTGACACTTGAGCCATGCGCGCATACAGGGAAGACGCCACCATGTGTGGAAGCTATCATAAATGCAGGTATTCAAGAAGTCGTTGTGGCAACGACGGACCCTAACCCGCTAGTCGCTGGAAAAGGGATCGCTTATCTCGAGCGACACGGGATTTCTGTAACCGTAGGCGTCGAAGAGGAGCGCGCGAAACAACTCAATGCTTCATTTTTTTATTCCATTCAAAACCAGCTTCCGTTCGTCACGCTTAAAGCAGGCATGACACTGGACGGCAAAATCGCCACGTCTACAGGCGAAAGCAAATGGATCACATCACAAGCTGCACGCGAAGATGCGCACACACTTCGTCATCAGAATGATGCCATCCTAGTAGGCAAACACACCATTCTTCACGACAATCCTTCTCTCACCACCCGACGACCCCGGGGTGGACACAATCCCATTCGCATCGTGCTCGATTCTGAGCTCACTATTCCAATCACTAGTAAAATCGTACAAGACAAAGAAGCGCCGACCTGGATTTATACGACCCGCCGCGCTCCAAAAGAAAGACAAGCTAAACTACAAGAAGCTGGTATTGAGGTCATCATGTGTGATGACGACACCATCTCTGTTTCTGCTGTGCTACAAGACCTGGCCGAGCGTCAAATTCAGTCTGTCTTAGTAGAAGGCGGTGCGGAAGTATTGGCATCATTTTTACAGGCGGAAGCTTTTCAACAGCTGGTCCTTTATATCGCGCCAACCATCTTTGGTGGTAGCGCAAAACCGATTTTCGGTAGTGCAAATATAGCGTCTATTCTGGATGCCTATGCCCTTACATTCGACCAAATCGAACAGCTAGGGCCTGATATTAAAATCACAGCCACTCCAAGACGAAAGGAGAGTGTGACATGTTCACAGGAATCATTGAAGAACTTGGAACCGTCACCCGTGTCAGTCGTTCTCGAGAATCAATGACCTTGACGATTGCCGCCCAAAAGATTTTATCCGATGTGAGCCTCGGGGACAGCATTGCCATCAACGGAATCTGTCTCACCGTCACTTCATTTTCAAGCAGTCAGTTCACCGTGGACGTGATGCCGGAAACATTTGCTGCGACGACCATCGGAGAGCTATCAACTGGCAGTCGCGTGAACCTTGAGCGAGCCATGGCTGCAAACGGACGATTCGGTGGCCATTTCGTAACCGGTCACTGCGATGCCGTCGGAGAAATCACCAGCATCCAAACGAATCAGAACGCGGTTCAACTAACCATTCAATTTCCAGAGGCCTTTCGTCCATATGTCATTCAGAAAGGTTCTATTAGTGTAGATGGCGTCTCGTTGACTGTGTTTGGACTCAGTCATCAAGAATTGATGATTTCACTGATTCCGCACACGGTAGAGATGACTATTCTGCATGCGAAAAAGGTTGGGGATTCAGTAAATCTTGAGTTCGACATTCTTGGAAAATACATTTTAGGTGCAGCTGAACATAGCCGATCGCCAAAATCGAAGCTGACACATGACTTTTTACAACAAAATGGCTATGTCTAAACAGGAGGAACGCGTATGCACACCATTGAACAGGCACTAGAACAACTGAAACTCGGACGCCCTATCATCGTAGTCGATGACGAGGACCGGGAAAACGAAGGTGATTTTTTAGCACTGGCAGAGCATGCGACGCCAGAGCTTGTGAATTTTATGATTACCGAGGGGCGTGGGCTTGTCTGCGCGCCGGTATCTGAAGAAAGAGCGGAACAACTTGGCCTTACGCCTATGATTGCAGACAATCGTGACCCTTACGGAACGGCCTTTACAGTCAGCGTAGACAGTGCCCTAGCAACGACAGGCATCAGTGCACAGGAGCGGGCAGAGACGTTACAGCTCTTGGCGCAACCTACTGCGACTGCTCAGGAATTTGTCCGTCCAGGACATATTTTTCCGCTTATTGCGAAGCGTGGAGGCGTAACCGTTCGGCCAGGCCATACGGAAGCGGCTGTTGACCTCGCCAACTTATGCGGAGCAGCGCCTGTTGGCATCATATGTGAAATCATGAATCCAGATGGAACGATGGCTAGACTACCTGAACTTGAAGTAATTGCCGAGAAACTGGATCTAGTGATGATCTCCATCGAGCAATTGATTGCTTATCGACATCAACAAGAATGTACGGTCGAAAGAGGAGCGATTGTGGACTTGCCAACACAGGTCGGAATGTTCCAGGCGGTCGGCTTTCGCGGCGTAATTACAGGAAAAGAACACATGGCCATAATCAAAGGGGACATAGAAAACGGACAACCGGTCACGATTCGTGTCCACTCGGAGTGTCTGACAGGAGATGTTTTCGGCTCTAAACGTTGTGACTGTGGACCACAGCTGGATGCAGCGCTCTCCCATATCGAGTCGCAAGGTTCAGGAATTATCCTCTATCTGCGACAAGAAGGACGTGGAGTCGGTCTACTGAACAAACTGGAAGCCTATGCACTTCAACAACAAGGATTAGATACAGTCGAGGCCAACCACCAACTAGGATTTGCGGATGATCTTCGAGACTACAGGGAAGCGGCGGACATGTTAAAGGCACTGGGTATACGAGATGTACGCGTGCTGACCAACAATCCACGGAAGCTCGATGGGCTTGAAAAGTATGGAATTACCATCAAAGAGCGAATTCCACTCGAAATACCAGCAAATGAGTCAAACGCAGGCTATTTGTCTACGAAAAAACAGAAGTTAGATCATATCTTAAAACTCTAGGAGGAATC
This sequence comes from Chryseomicrobium palamuruense, assembly GCF_042649045.1. NCBI lineage: Bacteria > Bacillati > Bacillota > Bacilli > Caryophanales > Caryophanaceae > Chryseomicrobium > Chryseomicrobium palamuruense. Next base: position 24,084 of record NZ_JBHSEF010000029.1, read on the forward strand.
ATTCATGAAACAAGTCATCGAAGGTCATTTAGTAGGAACAGATTTAAAGGTAGGGATTGTCGTCGCGCGCTTCAATGAGTTCATCACGAGCAAACTGTTGGGCGGAGCGGAAGATGTACTTCGTCGCCATGGAGTGAAAGAAGAGGATGTAACCGTGCTTTGGGTGCCCGGTGCGTTTGAAATTCCACTAGCTGCTAAAAAGCTTGCGGATAGCGGCAACTATGACGCAGTGATCACATTAGGAACCGTGATTCGAGGAGCGACACCACACTTTGATTATGTCTGTTCAGAAGTCGCAAAAGGTGTATCGGCTGTAAGTTTGCAATCCGGAGTTCCCACTATCTTTGGTGTCTTGACGACAGAATCTATCGAACAAGCCATCGAACGTGCAGGCACAAAAGCGGGGAATAAGGGAGCGGAAGCAGCTATTACCGCCATCGAAATGGCAAATGTCTACAAGCAAATGGCATAGACTATTAATTGCACATTCTACTACGAGTAATAGACTATTTTGTATAGAAAATGACAGTTGGTTACAATTTTCGAGAAAACGTATAGATTTATATTATTTCCTGGGAAATAATAAAGGACAAATTTCTACAATGTTCGAATTTTGTGCGGGTTAAGGGAGAGGTCAATGCGCAAAGAAGAGGAAATTTTATAAATGCCCGGATGATTCTTAATCAGCTGACGTATGGATTAGATATGGCGAGAGACTGATCACCAGAAAATAATGACGAATACTATCGTTTCTTCAATGATCCTTCTAAGTAAGTCCATGTGTATTCACTCCTTGTCTTTTAAGTGGCGATTGAAAATTGGTGGATGGAGTCATCTTTTCCTTTTACGAAGAAACGCGACATAAGAAATAGGAAACGTTTCCTTACTTTGATTTCGATTCCTGCCGTGCACAGTTCCTTACCCGCACAGATGAAATACAGTAAGAATTTTCTGCGGTCTGTGATATGAGTATGTTATGGTTGACAGGATTGGTTGAAAAAATATAGTGGAGAAGTATCTAGATGCGGAAACTCAAGAACTGATGTGTCAATTGAAAGAGACGATTGCGGCTATGATAAATAGAAAAGCTTACAGTTTTGCAATTCTGTTTTCGGCAGTAGCGGCTTGTATAGAACAGATTCGCAAGGAATGGAACAAGAACAAAACAAAGAAACGTGATTCTCGAATTTACGAGAATCACGTTTTTACGTCTAGATGGAATTAAATAAGGATAATAATTGTTACACGACTAATCCTAAAAAGAAACGGACTCTCCAAGAATCATCCAACTGTGAACGGTTTTTTTCTCTCGCCATATCTGAACGGCAAATAAACGAGAAATACAAATAAGCCTTTCATAGCTAAGATAGATAGCAGTGCGACAACAAAAAAACCATTAGGGGTAAGGTATTTCGCCGTTCGTGCTATTGAAAGCGTTTTGTTCAGCGTCAGGTGACTTTACGTTATTCGGGTTCGTATCATGTGCTTTCCGTGATTTGAAGGTTCCTCGTCGAAGGTCAACAAGAATACCAAGGGTCAAAACAGCAAGAATAAATCCAAGAATATACATACTGAGCACCCCTCTCATTTTCTTAAGTATACCATTTTTTGATAATTCGGAAGGATATTGGGAACTCATTAAAGAAAAAAGCGTAATAAACTAAAATAATGCAAAATGAAAGAGAGGGTACAGAATGACGATTGCGGCATTTTTTCTCATACATACAGTCATTGGCATCCTCTTTGCTTTTGACTATGGGGAGTTGCCTAAGCCAATTACGCTATTCTTTCTTGTATTTTTTATCATGAGTAGTTTGTATTGGGGTGTATTTCTGGTGACATATTTCTTTTGACCAGTTACGAGAGAAAATAAAAGGGGTGCTTACTAGATGAAAAAACGACTGGGAATTGGACTAGGAGTGCTGATGGCCCTCTTTATTGGTGGATCCCTTGTCTATGGACAGGAAATCAAAACATACTTTGAAGTGAAGCAAATAACGGACACATTCTTTGAACATGTGACGAAACAAGAATTTGAACAAGCCTTTGATGCAATCGGATATTATAATGAAGCCTCCGATATGGAACCGACCATCTCTAGAGATGATGCAAAAGCGATGTGGATGAAACGTATGAAAGATGCCTATGCAGAGGGCACATTTGTCTTAAAAGTGTTTGATGTAAATATTTCCTTTAATGATACCTATCCATCTGCAAATGGTATCATGCAATATAACGACCAAGGTGAATGGAATGACCGGGTTGTTTTGATTTCCTACATTTATCAAGACGGCTGGAAAATCGGCCGAGTAGGGTTTGCCGACGAAGATGGACCAGAAGAACATCCATTATCTACCGCCATGTCCGGATATATGCCTGAATAAAGGAGTGAAACCATATGATTTTTCTAGCGATTGCACTGATTGTTTTTGTAATTTTAGCAGTGGTATTTGATATGACGCAGAAAAAGAAATAAATGAGGGGCTGGAGATGAGACGAGCGACGAGTGCACTACTTATTTTCTTTCTCTTGGTCACGGGTGGAAATGCGCAAGCCCTTAGCTGGGCCTATCCATTTGTGACCTGGGACGGAAAAATGTATGAGGTCATGGAAGACCAAACTTTAGAAGCTTCTGAGGTTGGGGCCGTCATCGGGGAAGTAGAGATGCAGGCAGATGATATGACTGGTGATTATTACGGGGACGCATCTAACGTTTATGAAAAAGGCACAAAATACTATGAGATTTTAGGCACACCTAAAGAAGTTGCCATTGCCGTCCAGGTAGGAAACAACTGGGTGCAAGCTGTCTTTGTTGGAGATCAACCGATATCATTGAAAGATATCTTTACGAGTCCATGGTTGTTTGTCTGTACTGGACTCCTCATCGGCGGCTTTGTCTACTTTATTATTCGAGGCGTTCGGCAAGGTGGGCATTGAAGTGATTCCTTGACAGGATGACTTGACTGCTAAGGAAACAAGGTAAGAAGATTTGATGGGGCGACAGTGGTTAGTGTTCCAGGTGGGATTTTCACGCTGTTTTTTGCATTAATGGCTATCAGTCTAACATATGCGGTGTTTTGAGTGTGGCGACGAAGTAAAGGATAATAATGAATCAAGCCCAGGTCTCATTCCAGGTAAGAAGATAACTTCTCGATGGAATAAGCTCTGGGTTGGTTTTATTCAGGCACACTATAGTACCGAATGCCGTTTTCATCCTCGATAATTCGTTTGCCCTTCTTCTCGAAAATCAACGTATGCTCTTCATCTAAAATGACCGTGTAGGTAGATCCTTCTGTCAGAATTTCCGCATCCGGGAATTCGATATAGCCACGTTCAAAGTCGTAATCTATTTCCAGCAATAGTTCCTCTACGGTGGAGTACGATTCTTCTGAATCGATTATTTGAAGCATGCCAATGTGAATACCGTTCTCGTTGTCCCCAAATATCACACCGCCACCGACATGATAGCCAACTTTAAAATCTTCCACACGAGCTGTGAAGTCGTCTGCCCCTTCAATGAAAACTTGAGTACTATACACATTTCCTGCTTCATCTTCATATAGGAGAGGACCTGTTTGCGTCAGTGTGAATACGAGTTCCTCTTCACTATAAATTGAAAAGAGACTATCGGTACGCTCAACATCCAGTTCTGGATAAACAAGTTCAGATGCAGGATCTGATGCCATATCTTCCGGATCCATCCATGGTCGAATAGCACTTATCATGGGGTCAGTGGACACAGTTAAGTTTCCATCTAAAAATTGTAGTGTATCCCCAGCATTCGTTTGCCCTTGAAAAATCATTCCTTCCAAAATGTGTGGTTCCCCGTCAGAAGGAGCGGCCGGTTGATTCATTTGAAGCCAGACACTGGAACCGATAAGTGCAAGGAGGAAGAGGGCGGCAACGGCAACGAAGCCCGCGACTGGTATCCGCTTTTTCTTGCGCTGATGCAGCGATTCCCGAATGGCTTGCTTTTCTTTCTCTCCAAACGTAGCTGATTGAAAGACGGATTGATCCATCGCAGACTTCAGTTTCGTTAGTTCGTTCTCCATACTTCATCCACTCCTTTCAATTCCGTAAGCAGTAGCATCTTCGCCCGACGCAAGCGTGTATGCAACGTGGCTTCTTTGACTTTCAACACTTCGCTGATTTCCCGTACGGTCAAGTCCTCGTAATAAAACAAGAAAATGACTTCGCGGTATTCTTGCGTTAACTTCATGACGGCGTCACTGAGTTCTGATGGGAACGACGATTTTTCATGCGTAGGAGTGGTTGGTGAAGGTTGCTGCGCACCATGCCCGATCACTCGGCGGAACCACGTCGATTTCAAGTAATCTTTCGCTTGATTGATGGTCAGTCGGATGAGCCACCCTTTGACGGAGTGTAATTTTTCTCGCTGATCATACTGATGATAGGCTTTCACAAACACGTCCTGCACCACATCTTGCGCAGTTGACCAATTCTTCACGTAGGTATAGGCAAGCTTAGTCATTTCGAGACCATATGTATCCATGAGGGCATCATGCCACTCATGCTGTTGCTTTTTTTTGTGTGGGTGTTGCCCCAGTTCTTCCATGATTTCCACCTCTTTACATACATAACGATTGAGAACGAGAAAAACTTTCATTTATTTAAAAATAATTTGGAGAAACAAAGGAGAACCACTACTTCTTATGGAATTATATAGAAATTTATGTTTTCGTGAGTGATTTGCAGGATAGAGGAAGGAAGTGTGAGCGTGATGAAGAATATATTTGTGAGCCTATTCGTTCTGATTGCGTTATCCGGTTGTACACAGAACACATCCTCAAAAGAGGGAAGTTGGAGTGAGTCTCCGTACAATCAAGAATTGCCACAAGAAGTGAAGCAAGAACAGATGGATGTGTCCATCTCATTGAATGAGGACGAGTTTTCTTTGCCGGTAGAGGAGTTGCTGGTCACATTGACCAATAGGGGGGATGTGGCTATAGGATATGGAGGCGCGTTATACGTTGAAAAGTTAGTAGACGGAGAATGGCTTGAAATACCTTTGAATCGTTACGCTTATACAGATGATTTAGTAGAGCTTCGAGTTGGTGAGGAGATAACGCAGGATGTGCCGGTTGAACGAGTAGACGGCGGGTTCCAGAAGGGAACGTACCGAATCAGAAAAAGTGTGTCTGTTGACATGAATACGTATCCACTTGCAGTCGAATTTGAAGTTCGATAACAAAGGGCCTACCCTTTAAAGAGTGGGCCTCTATTTTCAGCTATATCTGTATAAGAAATTATCGTTACAACTTTCCTTCATTTATCCACCCAATAATCCGGTACGTTCCATATACATTTACAAAAAAAAGCAGCGTCATGATTGTCGCCCAGAAGGGAAGGAGACCGATTTCTTGAATGCCACGCAAGTTGATGAGTACAAAAATCGCAACGGCAATCCACATTACATGAAGAAAAGCGTTCGGTACGATCCATAGAATTCGTTTAGCATTCAACGGGTCGTCTCCTTCTCGGCGACAGGTAGATTCCACACATAAATAGACTCCAAAATAGTAGTCCCCCCAATCGTGAGCGGCACATCTTTTACATGCTCCGCCCCAAATGCCTCATAAAATTGTTTTGTCGGATTGTCTTTTAATACTTCGACAAACACGTGTGAATAACCGTGCTGTTTATAATGCGCAAAAAGTGTATCCATCAAACGTCTACCGAGCCCCAGACCTTGGTAGCTCTCAAGTAAATAAAGAGAGGTCAAGTCGGTTGCGTTAGGGACGGAATTGGACTCTCTTGTGTTGGTGGTCGCAAACCCCACGATTTCCCCGGTATCATTTTCAACTACCCACATATACAAATCGTCTTGTTGAAGGTTCTTGATCCAGATCTTTTCGCGCTGGTCATATGATAACTTGTCCAAAAATGCAGCCGGTAAAAGATTTTTATACGTTGTGCGCCAGGAATCCACATGCACGCGTGCAATAGCCGGTGCATCATCTAAGTTAGCTCGTCGGATGTTCATTTAGTTTCCTCCATTTTCTGTTGTCGTATAGGAAAAGTGAGTTGCTGTTCGCCATCAGTTGAAAGCCATGTGAGAATCAGTCGTGTCTGCTCGAGAATGTAATGGATCTCTTCTTTCGAGCCTACTGGGAATAGACGGACAAGTTCTTTAGAAGATTTGTAGGTGCTTAGTTCCTCAAACCGTACAGAATGCATAGTACTCCTTATAAACATGCTAAGACGTGGTTCCGCCTCAACCTGAAGGTCCAATCGTTTCACTAATTTTACAGGGGCCGTGTTCACAAATCGCAGCTGCAATTCCGCTTGGTCACGCCCTACCATTTCAAGTGAGTAACTGAACTCCCATCCGGGGAGGACCTGCGTTTCCTGAATAAAATAGCCGGTCATGTTTTTGGATACCGAGCTACCACCCAAGAAAAATAAAAGTATGACAAGGACGAACCACTTTCTCCTCATCTCAATCACCCCTAGTTTACTTCTTTTGTAAAGGATACCATTCCTATGAAGTGACGAGAAGATGGTTTTGATGAAGCCTAGGTATTATTTCAATAAAAGAAGTTGAGTTGTTAACGGTACAACCCCAGGGCTTGTATCACTGAAACAACTCTACTCAACTCAACTATGAAAAGAGCCCTGGGGTCAGGTGACAACATTTGGTATAATAGGAGACAGGAGTAATCACGGAAAATTCAAATAAAGGGTAGGTAAATCGATATGTTGAGCTTCATTGACGATTTGGCAGGAACACTGAAAGATATTTTTCACTACGTAGCGTACTTTTTAGTAGGCACGATTCTCGTAGGTGCACCGCTCTATGGCATAGCAGCGCTATTCAACTGGTTGCTTTAATTCTTTATAAAGAAGGAGATGAATGAAATGGAAAGTTCTCAAGATCATGCAAGAACGACTATTGACGATACGGAGTTCTCAGGAACGGTGCTTGTTCACCGAGGGGAGGAGCAAGTGGTTGCAGAAAGCTATAGTTATGCTAATCGGTCCGACAAGCTCCCGAATACGGTGGATACACGTTATGGGATTGCTTCTGGATGCAAAATCTATACGGCAGTGAGCATCTGCCAACTCGTGGAGCAAGGGAAGTTGGCATTCGACACGCGCATCGTCGACTGCTTAGGGGAGGAAGTCGAACACTTCAATCCTAGCATCACCATTCATCAGTTGTTAACGCACACATCGGGTGTTCCCGACTACTTTGATGAAGAGGTCATGGAAGACTTCGAAGAACTATGGATCAAACAACCGATGTATCATATTCGCACGCTTCGTGATTTTCTTCCGCTATTTGTCGGTGAACCAATGAAATTCGCACCAGGGGAAAAGTTTCACTATAACAATGCGGGCTACATTTTGCTTGGTCGGGTGGTTGAACAGCTTTCAGGACTGTCGTTCACAAGCTATGTCGAAGAACATGTATTCAAGCCTGCCGAAATGAACGGCTCCGGTTATTTTGAAATGGATGCGCTACCTGCAGGAACCGCCTCCGGATATATTGACCTCGAGGATGGTAGCTGGAAGACCAATATTTATTCCTTGCCCGCTAAAGGTGGATCTGACGGGGGTGCGTATGTCACAGCGGGAGACATGAAACGATTTTGGCAAGCATTGTTTGGAAATAAACTGCTTTCGAAAGAGTTCACCGAGAAGCTGCTTACACCGCATGTGTCAGAGGATGAAGACACGTATTACGGCTATGGTGTGTGGATTGACCAGGATGAAAAAGGGATTTCGAAATACCATGTCATGGGATATGACCCTGGCGTGAGTTTTCATTCGGGGTATTATCCAAGACAAGAGGTTACCATCACGGTCTGTTCCAACCGCTCAGAAGGTGCTTATCCCGTACTCAGTCAACTAGAGGAGGATCTCCTCATTAAATAATTGGTTGAAGTGGGAACTATTCCCTCCTTTGCTCGTAAAAGAGAAGAAGGGGGGAATCACCATGCTACACGAAAAATCACCACGTGCTATCTTCGGCGTGATTGCAATCATTCTACTAGTTAGTGCACCACTCGTCATTCTCTTTATACCCATGGTGCAATTAAGTACGTTTCGGTACGATCCGCAAAACCTGCTGATGCTACCACCGATGGTGAACTATTATCTGCTAACCCTAGCAAGTGCTTTCATTATCGCCATATTTATTGGGCTCGCCATCAAGCGGACTCGCGCCATGTACTTTTTGGCAAGCCTCTTGGCTATAGCAGCAATCGTGGCAACCTATTTCTCCAGCCTCAGTCACATACAAATCCACCCAGAATATGTGCAGATTAAAAATTTTCACACGGTTTCCACATACCCCATGGACGACATGGACACTATTATCTATGAATACGGCATTGAAGAAAGAGGCCGCTACCTGTTCATCACGCAGGGAGAAGAAATCGAGGTCACAGATTCACCTATGATGACTGATGAAAAACGCAGGCAACTGAACCGAATCGCGCGAGAGCAAGATGTGGCGTTTGTGGAGCGGGCGATGGAAGTAACCAAACAGAAAGAATGAATAATGTTTGCAGAATAAACATGATTTTTATACACTAGGGAATCCTATGAATCTCGATTTGTCACTTTATATACCTCACCTTTACCATCATATGTGATCCACTCACCCATAGGCTCGCCTTTCTCAAAGTGACCGGATCGTTTCAGGGTTCCATCGGTGCGGTACCATTCCCAATAGCCTTCCGGTTGGTCGTCGATGATTTTTCCTTTCGACCACATCGTTTTGCCGTTCGCATGGTATTTGATCGTAAAGCCATCCACAATGTCCATCTTCTTTTCCGGAACTTTCTTTTCACTGAGGTCACAGTTTTCCTTTTTCATAAGGGCACCTCTTTCTCGTCAGATTTCGTAATTTAAGTATAAAGGAGCTGTCCAACATGACCAAGGGAAACCCCATCAGAAACTCCGCAAAATCTCTAATCGTGAGAGACCAACACCTTTTACTCATCAAGAAGCAAGACGATCAAGGCATCTATTATATTTTTCCGGGTGGTGGGCAGGAAAAAGGAGAGACGCTTGAAGAAGCCGTCCATCGCGAATGCCTAGAAGAGATCGATGCAAAGGTTAATGTCTATGAGCTCGCGTATGTCCGAGAATACATTGGTAAGAACCATGAGTTTTCGGAAGTGGACGGGGATGTGCATCAACTGGAGTTTTACTTTCACTGTGAGATTTTGGAGACTTCCATCAACGGACAACCCACGCAACCGGATGTCGATCAAATTGGGGTTGAATGGTTACCTATAGATCGATTAACAGAGTACCGTATCTATCCGAAAGCGATGGTTGAAACAGTCCGGAACGAGTCGTCCAATCAGCGGATTTATTTGGGAGATGTGAATTAATGCAGGATAGCATAAGAATGGGGGCAAGTAGGTGTTTTCGGCTTGAAGTTGCTGATTGGGATAGTTGGATTACTCGTTATGAGCAAGTAGAAGACGGAGGAGAATCGATGAGTTTTTTTGATAGATGACATACATAGTAAGCGCCAGTAGGTCGTCTACTGGCTATTTTTCATGAAAAGAATTCTGAACCTATTCCGGACTATGTTCCGTCTAAAGGATAACTAGAAATTGGTGGAGGTGGAATGTGTGCTTCAATCAGAAAACGAGTCCTTAAGGGACTTTGAAAAAATCATTGATACTTACGGGGAGGCACTCATGCAGCTCGCCTATACATATGTGAAAAATAAGCAGCAGGCCGAGGACATTGTGCAAGATGTCTTTGTGAAAGCATTTGAAAAACGACAAGATTTTCGGGGGGATGCAAGTTACCAGACGTATCTGTACCGGATGACAGTGAACCGTTGCCATGACCATTTCCGGAGTTGGTCCTTTCGAAATTTGTTCTTCTCAGATAAATTCGTGGAGGGAAGACAGACAGGGCTGAGCGTAGAGGGCGAAGTTATTTATAATTCACTCAGCAATGCCCTTGGCCAAGAAATTATGGATCTTCCGATAAAATACCGGGAAGTGATTGTGTTCTTCTATTTCAAAGAATACAGCGCGCAACAGATTGCAGAAATATTGGGTGTATCGATCAATACAGTGAAAACGCGTCTTCGGAGAGCCAAGGAGCAGCTGAAGGTCAAAATGGTCCACGAGGTAGGTGAGCAATATGAGGGATAAGGAAGTGAAAAAAAGTATCCAGCAATTTGTCGGTGAGGAACCTCTTTATAGCGAACGTATGAAACGAGAAATCATGCAAAAGGTTCGAGTGAAAAAGCGAAAACCCGTTTGGATGCGACGAGAATTTGCCGTTCCTGTTCTGGTCTTCCTATTGCTCATCGGAGGATCTGTCCTGTTTTACGAAATGCTATCTGGAAGTACTCCGGTACAGCAACCCATAGTGGTAGAAGAGCCGAGTGAACAGCAACAACTCCAAGAAACGTTCAATCTCACGATGCGTCTTATCGATGCTATGCTCACCAAGGATTTTGCATACCTTGAATCGGTAGTAGGGCCTGACGTGACCATTGATTATGAAAATGAGATGTTGATATATGATGACTGGGGCTATCAAGCTTTTATCGATAGTTTTGATTATGAAAACTTTGAGTACCGAGGATTTATGGTGGAAGGTGATTCTCTATTCCTTATTTTGGGTGTTTACAACGTCTCGTATGAGTTTCAGTTTGTTCGAGATCCTGATTCGGAAGAGGGCTATCTGCTGAAATCGCTTTTAACGAATTAATGGAACTGTATGGTGAAAGGGTGCATAGGTCTTGAAGAGGAAATTAGTAGGAAGTGCTCTAATTGGATTGTTTGTAATAATCATTATTGGCGTACTGATGAATCAAAATGAAGAACTTGCTGGTACGAAAGGAATGCCCGAGCTGGATGCTATTTCATCAGCGAGTGTCACGTCGCCGCGGCACTTCTCAGAAGAAGATGCCTATACCTATGTGTTGGACGATTCAGAATTCGAGGAATTGCGTGAGGTACTTTCCACACAACAAGTGAACCGGAAATACATTCAGCTGGAGGACGACTTTGAGTATTTTCTGATGTTAAAAACAAATCGTGAAGAGACATTAATGCGCGTGGGGGAAAAGTTGATTCGGAATGAACAAACGAATGATGTGTACGAACTACGAAGCGGGGAGCTTCTAGCATTCGTGGAGTCGCTAAAAGACCGGGCGGACGCTGCTGAAATAAAAGTTGAATTTGGTGATGCTGCACATGACCAATTCCGCACCGCATTGAATCTGAGCTTCCGGATTATTCGTGCGATGGTAGAGGGGGATGAAGCATATATAGCTTCCGTTTCATCGAATAATGTCACCGTTGACCAGGATATTTTGCGCTTTACAGAACCTTCAGCAGAACAAGAGTTTATAGAGAAATTCGATTTTCCGAAGATTGAGCTGAGGGGTTTTGATACTCAGGACGAGCGAATGCGAATTCGATTGGGCGTCGGTGAAATTTTGTACACGTTTGAATATGTGGAAGGTGGAAGTGAAGGATATTTGTTGAACTGGATGGGGGTGGAGTAGCAGAGTGGTTTATCAAGTTATCAACCCCAGGGGTTGTGTCAAAGAAAGAAGTAAACTTCTCTGTGGAATAACCCCTGGGGTTGAATAGTTATTTCTCACCTGCAACCTCCTATTGACAAAAAGCGTAAGTATTGTAAGTCTTTCTAGAAGGACGTGCTCCCTTGACCATCATCCCGAACTTGTTTGCCTTCTTTGTAGGCATCATCACAATTCTTATTGCATTTATATTTATCATTTTTCTGCTCGTCTTTTTAGTTCGACGAAAAAACTTTCCTAAGAAGCTTTTGATTGCCACGTTATCAGGTATCATGCTATACGCAGTAATCGTCGCGGGTACACATCTCTTTTATACATTCGACACCATTGACCGGAACAATACGCAACCGGGTCCCCCAGCAAGCACTTCACCGGATGGTCGCTACGAAGCCACTGCCACATATGAATTATATGGTGGAGCTCTCGGAGGAGTGAATGTGTGGGTGGACGTAATCAACCTCGAAACCCAAGATTTGAAAACTATCTATTATGCAGATGCAGTGGGTAGGGTGAGACTTGAGTGGAATGATAATGAAACGCTTGCGATTTGGAATGAGAGTGTCAGTGGGAGCGGCAGAGATTACAATGCTTTTCTTAACGTGGAAACAGATATTTTTCATGATCGTGGCAGCTTGTAGTAGTGGAACCCCAGGGGTTGTTTCAATAAAAAAGTTAACTTCGAAATGAAACGAAAACAGGTTTAAAAGGTGGTTCAGACCTGTTCTCTCTAAAAGTAGGTGAACTCAATGAAAACTGATTTGTATACCGCAGCGTTATTTCGCAAAGAACATATACCCGTCCTGCTCATTACCGTTACCCTTTTAATTTTCACATTTTGGATTTGGTTCGGTATGCCATTGTACATCGTTTCTTTTATAGAGAACTTCAAAAAAGTATTCGTTACCGGATTACTGTCATCGATAATGGTCAGCATCCTTCTTCTACCGCTTCATTTCACAATTGCGAGACGAATAGAAGGTGACAACGCATGGCATAAACTTCTTCTGAGATATTTCGTCAGATCTCTCGTTATCATATACGTGCTATACATAGTCATCTTTTCCATTGTATTTCTCATATACTAATCAATTGCGAGGTATCCACATGAAACTCTCATCCATCCTAGCCGCCATGGGCTTTCTCGTCATCGGTTGTGCATTTATTTTTCTGATTATGAGCATTTTCTCAGACGACTCAAGTGCTGGCTTGTCAATTGTCGTGTGCGTGTTGATTATCTTTAACGGCTTCATTGCTGTTGGCATTTCCGAGCTGCTTGAAAAAGCGGAAAAGACAGAGAGGTAGATTCCGACTAATTGCTTGTGACCACTCGCCACAAACGGTATTCTAAAAATAGAATGAATAATCTAAAATCGGAGGGGATTGTATGGCAGAATATCAAGTATTACAAGGGGCAGAAGCGTATACATATGAAGGAGGGAAAAAAGGAGTACTCGTCTCTCATGGATTTACGGGCACTACGCAGAGCATGCGTCCGCTGGCAGAAGCTTTTGTGGAAGCAGGGTATACCGTATCGATGCCAAGACTGAAGGGGCACGGGACGGATCCCGAGGACATGGAAGTCGCGACCTATCACGACTGGATTGCGTCCATTGAAGAAGCCTACGCATGGCTCACGGAGCGTTGTGACACCATCTATATGACCGGCCTGTCGATGGGCGGGACGCTGACGCTCTATATGGCACAGCATCACCCGGACCTAAAAGCCATCTCCGTCATCAATGCGGCGATTGAAGTTCCAACGATGGAGGGCGTCACGCAGTTGCCCACAGAAACGCGCTTTTTAGATGCCATCGGTTCCGACATTAAAAAGCCTGGCGTGGTCGAACTTGCGTATGCGAAAACACCGGTAGCTGCGGTAAAGCAACTGCTGACCTTTATGGCGGAAGTGAAAGAAGGTTTATCCAGTGTTCAGTGCCCGACGCTTGTATTGGTTTCGCCTGAAGATCACGTAGTGCCTCCGGGTAATAGTCATACGATTATTGAGGAGATTGCGTCCAAGGACAAAGCGCTCATCGAACTTCCGGACAGCTATCACGTGGCGACACTAGATAATGATCAAGAACGCATCATTCAGGAGACGCTTGCGTTTTTTGAGAAACATAGCAACTAAATGAAGTCACGGAAATTATGGTCCATCAAGTTGAGGCCGTCTTTCTCGTGATGTCTTTCCTGTCCTATGATCCGAGCGCGATTTACTACATTGTCGCGTCGCTTGTCGTCCTGTTGCTCGGATTACTATCCTTAGGCGTCGTAAGTTTACTAAAGAAAGTAAATCGATCCACGAATTAAAAAGGTTTGCCAGGTCATCCTCACGAAATAAATGAGGATGACTTTTTTTGTGAGCCGAAAACCCCATTAGCATCGTCTAACTACAAATGCACCAAGAAGAGGTGAAGAAGTGAATCCAACCAACCAACTGGAAGACTTTATCCGGCAGCACGGCGAAGAGCTGCTGCGACTGGCCTATACCTATGTGAAATCGCGTCATGTGGCAGAAGATGTTGTGCAAGACGTGTTGATCAAAGCGTTTGAAAAGCCGGAAGCGTTTCGGGGGGATAGCCAGTACCGGACATATCTCTACCGGATGACCATCAATCAGTGCAAAGATTATTTGAAGAGCTGGCAGTACCGAAAGACTATCATCACGGACACATTACGAAATCGCACGGCAGCTACTCAGAGGATTGGTCCAGATGACGAGCAGATTCTCGGTCAACAGATCCTTGCGTTACCTGTCCATTTCCGAGAGGTGCTCGTGCTCTACTATTACAAAGAACTAAACACACGCGAGATTGGGGAACTGCTTTTAATCCCGGAAAACACTGTAAAAACAAGGCTTCAACGTGGACGCAAACAACTCAAATTGAACTTGGAAAGGGGTGGATACGATGCGCGATACTTCTATCAAAACGAATATTGAAAAAGCCATTGGCGAAGAAACGTGGATAACAGAAGACCTCGTGCGGAAGATGGCGACGAAGCAGCGTCCACAAAAACAACGAGAATGGCCACAAATCGTGGTACCTACTGTTGCCCTTGTGTCCATTCTCATCGGATCTCTCTTCCTATTCATTACCCAGCCAGAATCGGATGAAATAATGGGGGCGAATCCAGACTGGCGTCAAATTGAGCTGGCAATTGAGGATGAAAATTTGGAAGCGGCATTCAAGTCGTATCTAAAAGCAAGCGTAGATCAGGATTACGCGGCGTTTGAAGAAGTGTCGACAACAACTATCGTGGCTTCTCCCAAAGAAGTCTTTGAACGCTACGAGCAGATTGATTGGTCGACTTTCCGGATTGTTGCCATTTCGGCAAGTCGAGGAGAGCCTGTCACGTCGGTCCAAGCGGCTTTCCAGTACAAAGAGTCCGATGTAGAAGTCGTGCAGACGTATAGTATAGATGCACACGACGGAGAGAATATCACCGTATCCGAACCAATCTACGAAGACCTTCCTGAGTATACACCGTTTGTGTTTCCGGAAAGACTAGAGCTTACGTATGTGGAAATTCCGGAAGCTCGGATAGTGGAGCGTGAATTTACGGATGAAGAGTTGTTACACGTCATAGACATACATGAGCCCGGAAGCGCGATTTTGGTTCACAAAGTGGAGGACGGTGAATATGAGTTTTACGCGCGGACAGGTAAAGGGACGTTCTATTTAACTACTAGTTATGGAAAGGCCGCCCTTAATAACTCATCTGCAAGTATCTTAAATCAAGAAACGGGTGAGGCAGGTTACTATTTACAATTTGAGGACCTTGGTACGATTGGACTCGTGTTCTTTGGAGATAAGGTGCATTTTTTAGAAACTCCATTAGACTATGAACTCGAACGAAGAATTTTACCAGGAGATGAGATGGAAACGATTTTGGTTAATGATGAATACGGGTTACAAATTCTCCGCTACAACGAAGAGACATTTGAAGGGGCTTCGGTTCGGTTCCCGTCTCATAACGAAAATTTCCCGGGCGCTCATGTTACCTATCAACTTGGCGAGAGAGCTAATCACTTTCAGGTGATATCGGGATTTATTGAAGGGGAAAAAAAGGCCATCTATGAATTTGAGGATCAAGAGACAATTGTGAAACGAGACTAAAAAAAGCCCAGGGCTCTTTCCAAAATCCAATTAAACTTCGGATTGGAAAATGCACTGGGCTTTTCTGTGAAGTTAGAACGCACCGGAACCTCCGCCACCGCCACCGACTCCTGCACCGCCGCCACCAACAGAGCCACCGCTTGCGCTCGCGCTTGTTGTGGAACCGGCCGAGATAAAGATGGTCGTCAGGAAAATCGGGTTCATGATGAAGCTAGAATCTTCCGACGTCGTATGCGTAACCGTGAAGACTTCTGCTTTTTTCTCGGCAAGTTTCGCGTCGCTTCCGAGGATGTAGGCGTAGGCACGCTGCCGCTCGTCCTCAGACAATGCTTTCCACTGGTCTTCTGTGATTGTCGGAATGGTCTTCTTCAAATGACGCCATTCTGACCGGATTTCATGGCCTTCTCGCGAAATCGGTGAATAGAGTAACGCAAATCCAAATGCTGCAAAAGCGAAAATAATGGACGCTGACATCCATGACCAAATTTCGTAGATACCCAGATAGATGGCAAACCCTATGAAGGCAGCTGCTGCGATACCTGCTAGCCAGCGAATGACTGGATGCTTTTCATAAAAGTTGTGACTTAGCACTTCTGTGCGGACACCTTTGTTCCATTCCGAAATAGCCATATTGTATTCCGAATGGTAGATGATTTTTTTCGTGAACTCTTTGACTTGGGTCAGAGTGAATTCTTGACCGTTGCCAATACGGTCGACGAGAAGCGCAAGCAGTGTTTCCTCGTGAGCATGTGTGGTCGTGCGGTTCACGAGTTCGAACTGATCTTCTGTGACTTGATGAAGATTGCCTTTACGGATCAGGTCAAGAATCGCGGCTGCTGTGACACTTGGTGAGAGAAAAGCTGAGTTCGTGAAATACAAAGTCGCCGGAATGCTCATCGTCTCTTGTGGGACAATGAATCCCTGTCCACTCGTCCGAAGTGCGCGCTTTCGGAAGAAGGCTTTTAACCAGGACTGGAAGATCAGTGCAATGAGTAATGCACCAGCCAGAGCGACGACAGGAACGCCAATGTCTCGAGCGGTCTGTTGGTTGGCTGCAAACACGGCCGCTTCCTCTTCAAGTTGTGTGCGGTCGGATGCTACCTTGTCCCGAACCGTATCACTTGCTTGTGTAACAGCAGGGAACAAGTCCGCATCAAAAATCACTCGGACATCAGCATTTTCCCCGTCCGGAACCGCACCTAATTCGAATACGACGGCACCGTTACTCGAAATGCGCTCGGAACCGAATGCTTCGTCATAACCAAGCGCATCCGTGTTGGACGAGATGCCAGGGGGCGTTACCGTGATTGTGGCATCGTCATAGGCACTTTCGTTGTTTTCGTCGAAGAAAGCATAGTAGAACTGCGCGCCGTCCGTGAATTTTTCGACAGCGTCCGTGATGGTATAGGTTAGGTTAACCGTAATCGTGTCGCCGTCTTCCCCTGCGCGGTAAATGCGGTAGACCCCGTCCACCCGCTCGGTACGCAGGGTATTGCCATTTTCAGAGGCAGCGAAGTTTTCAATCGACGTCCCTTGTTTTTCAATCAAGCTCCGTGTGATGCCGTTAAAGTCATCGTCAAACACATACGTGAACGTTTCCGTGACATTGGCGGTTCCGTTCTCTTGGAGACGCGCGTCAATATCAACATCGGAAATTTCAAAATCAATAGCCAGAACCTACAGCGGGAACAGCCCGACAAGTACTAGTATTAGAACGAATGATAGAATCATTTTTTCCATGACGGTTCACCTCTTATGTATAGATACGGTTAGAGAGGCGAAAGGATTCGGAATGGTGGGAAATAAAATTGAGTTGGATTGGATATAGAATGTACCAGATATATACAGATGGATAGGGGAGGTTTACACTAATCAGTGAAAAGAAAAAGGGAAGTGGTGAACTTATTTAACTAAAGGGACGATTTAGTTGAAGAAGGAATTTTGTAGCTTTCATGTTAGTAGAAAAGAATCGAGTTAGGGGATGGTATAAATGATTTTTGAATTAAAAGGGATAGAATTCTATAGATGCAGAGACTTAATAAATGAATGTGGCCAGTTAGAAGCAAAAGCAGTAATTGAGGGAGTGAATCCTGGTCGTGTATTTGTAGATGATATTGAAAACCCTACTTCTGGACTGATCTGGTTAGGAAATAACGATGGATTTATCTTTATTGGAAATGAACAGAATGAGACTTTTAATAAAAATCTAAATTATTTTATCGAGAACAGAATTGTACCTGAAGCGACTAACGTTGGTCTGAACTGGTTTGAAGCTATTGGTAATCATAGTAAATGGAATTCAACTATTAAAGAGGTATTTAAAAACCGCAACTTAGGAAGTTGGAATCAAAGAGTGTATTTACTATATAAGGAGGATAATCAAAATCACGACGAACTTAGCATTGAACAAGGTTATAAACTTATGAAAATTGATAAAAACATCTTTGAAAACAAGGATCGTTCAATTGAAAATATTGTTTTTTTACATTCCAAAATTTTAGGGTTTTGGGATTCTCCAGAGAGGTTCTTTAGTGATGGTATTGGATATTGTATGGTTTACAAAAATGAGATTGTAAGTGTTTGCTTTTCAGGTTTTGTCGTTGGAAATGTACACTGTATTCATATTGAAACTTTAGAAGGACATCGAGGGAAAAAGATAGCTCAAACTATTGCTCGGTCTTTTGTAAAAGATTGTTTGGATAATAAAAATGTTCCTTATTGGGATTGTATGGAGTCTAACAAGCCATCTGTTGCAGTTGCGGAAAAAATAGGGTTTAAAAAGGTATTTCAATACATTGGATATGAATTTCCATTTAAATAATTTTCACTTCAACTAATGGGACAAACTAGTTGTAGAAGTAATTCAAATGCTTATATAGAAGTTAATAAAGATGTAACGTAAAAGGGGTGGATTAAAATTACTATAATATGCTTGGTTAGACACGGAGAAACTGATTGGAATGCAATAGGAATGCTTCAAGGAAGAACAGATATCCCATTAAATGAGACTGGTTTTCGACAAGCTGAGGAATGTAGTGAGTTGTTAAAAACATCACAATGGGATGTAATCATAACGAGCCCGTTAAAAAGGGCAAAACAAACAGCAGAAATTATAAACAAAAAGGTCATTGTACCTGTTGTTGAGATGGAAGACTTTTTAGAAAGAGATTATGGGGATGCTGAGGGGATGACATACGAGGAAAGAAATTCTAAGTTTCCAGATAATTTATACCCGAATCAAGAAGAAAGAACAGCCCTTAATAAGAGGGTGATAGAAGGCATTGAGAAGATAAATCAAGAGTATGGAGACAAAAAAATACTGCTTGTCGCTCATGGTGCAGTAATCAATGCAATTTTAGCTGTTTTTTCTAATGGTAAAATTGGTTCGGGGAAAACCAATTTAATAAATGCTTGTATCAGCAATATTTACTTACATAAAGATAAATGGCGAATAAAAGACTTCAATCAAATTTCTCATCTTTCTAAGTACATTTAAAGCAGGTATGCTTTTTCTTATTCAACTATCGGGTGCTTTAGCAGAACAAGACAATCATTAGGAAGGTCTATTTTTACGTCCAAGACTAACGAAGCTTGATTTCTTGAAGAAGTTGCATATTAAAATAGCGAGAAAAGGAGATTGTGAAATGAGTTTAGCAAGATGATTAAGTTCATTAGAGGTCTTTTCCTAATCTCTATTTTTTAGATCCCCAAAACCATTTGTTTACTTTTTCTATTTGTTTACAAACAGAGGATTCTGATTTCCCAAACTGACAAAACGATTAAACAATATTTTCGATTAGTTCATTTTATTTGTAGTCGTAAAAAATCCCTTCTCATAAGAGAAAGGATTAAGTAAGGAATGTTTCTATTTTGGCTAAGCACTCGTCAACAATATCAACCATTTGTGAATCAGTTGAATCAAACTTCTTCAGGACTTTAAGCTTGCGAGCTTTCCAGTCTAGAGTTCTAACTTGATCAGTCAGAATAACACCTGTTATCGGAAAGCCTTCATTTAATTGTATTCCTTCATCAGGTAATGAAACTTCGAAAGGGTATCCTTTCTTTTGATTAGTAATAGGACAAATCGCTACAAATCCAGTTTCTTTATTAAATTCTTTTGGCGATAAGATGATACCATTTCTTCTTCCCTTCTGTTCATGTCCAGCTTGTGGGTCAAAGTTTAATACTACGATGTCGCCTCTTTCTAGTTCAGTTGACATTAAATTAATTCACGTCCCTCTATTCCTAAATCAATTTCTTGATGACGATTTTCAGGAGTGATCTGAGAAAGTAAATCTGATAAGCTATACTTCTTTCTGGCTCTCTTTGGTTTTAATGTAATCATACCCTCTTTAGAAAGAATACTTAAATCCATTTCAGTACCTTGATCAATTCCTAATCGGTCAGCTACATCTTTTGGAATTCTTACACCTAAACTGTTGCCCCATTTTTGTGCGGTAACTGTTGACATGTATTCAACCCCTTTATGTTGGTTTATGTTATTTTGGTTATAATTCATTTTATCACACTCTCCCCCTATTTGTATATACATAGTATATACATGAGGGTGTAACAAAATACCTCGACTTAATAAATATGAGAACGCCAACTGAATAACTACTCATGCAGGAAAAGTTTTTCAGATTAAAACGTGAATCTGAAGCCCAGTTTTCCTTCCTAATACGTTTTGGCTATGTTAGAGGTTGGGGATTGATTATTCGTAAGGTGGTTTTGTTTGTGAAATTTTACACTTAAACTAACGGGGCAGTTTAGTTTAATAAGAAGGGAAATTTGAACATAATAAATGCTAAAAGGGTTGTTTAAATGCTAATAAACATCACTATAGGTTTTATATTGCCTTGGATATTATGTATATTTCATCTTTATAAAAAAAACCGAAAGCTTGTTGTTACGATTGGTCCCTTTTCAAGTATTGTTTCATTTGTAACTCAATAAATTGGGAGATATTATGGCTTTTGGATTGTGGCACCCTTTGAGTGGAAAGAGTTATCCTCTTTACCCTTTATGTTTGGGTTAAATACGGTAACAGGGATTTATTTAATATACTTTATAAATAAATTCAAACATCAATTTTTAGTAATATAACTAATTATTACATTTACAACCATGTTAGAAGTAATTTTTCTATACTTTGGTAAGGTTAAGTATGGAAATGGTTGGAGTGTTTATTGGACATTTTTATCTTATCTGATTCCACGCGTGTTGATTAACCATTTTTTCCCATTGAAATAGAAAGAAAAAGAGAGATGCTTCCTGTAAAATGTAAGTTACCACACCAACATTTTCGAAA
>NZ_JBHSEF010000030.1:0-6068 GCF_042649045.1 Chryseomicrobium palamuruense
ATCACAAAAGCGACAGCAGATGGGGACGCAAGTCCCTTCTTGATGACCGGTTTTGGCATCTCTGCTTTTTTGATCGGCGTCTTGATCGCATGTGTCTCACAATGGCGACAGCTGTAGATGTGCTGGACATGTTCGACCACTGTCACCTGCGCAGGGATGATCTTCAGTTCCTTGCGGACCTGTGTGCTCATCTCATGCATCGAATGATCGCATTCTGAACAGACCTTCTCTGAATCAGAGAGGTCATAGTGGATCGTCTCGACAGGCAGGTCGTTCAGTCTGTCTGTTCGTCCGATCTTCTTTTTGCGTGTGTAACTGATCGTCTCAAGAGTCGGCTCTGCAAGAAGCACAGCTGAAGACACTTCGGCCTCATTGAACAATTGCAGTTCCAGTTGGTCTTTGTCTGTCTTCTCGCTCGAAGTGCCAAAGCGTTTCGCCTGAAGCAACGCAAACTGTTGCTTGTAATATTCCATCTTGGCCTCAAGCTCTTTGTTTCGCTGTTCGAGCTGTGCGTTCTTCTTCTCGAGCTCTTCAATTGTAAGTCGTGTTTTCTCGTCCTGTTTTCTCATAGGGATAAGAATAGCATAAAACCATCCGGTGAAACAGATGTCAAATCACTTTTTTAGCAGCAACTGAAGGATGTGCATCACGTTGGTCAAGCGGCAATCCATCTAGCAACCAGTTCAGCTGACGGCTTGAGATGGATAGGGGCTGGACAGACCCGAGGTCTGGCCAATCGAACAGTCCTTTCTCCAGTCTACGATAATAGAGCCAGAAACCGTTATGATCCCAAAATAAGATCTTCAGTTTATCCTTCTTTCGGTTACAGAAGACGAACAAAGCCTTTGAAAATGGATCTAGCTGAAAAAGTTCCTGGACGATGACAGCGAGGCCATCAATCGATTTGCGAAGATCCGTTGGACCCGCCGCGAGATAGACGCGCTCGACAGCGCGACCATTCATCATACCAAGCGCAGCGTCCGGATTACTTGGAGCAGAAGTGTCTCATCGTAGCCACTCGTCACCTCGATATCAACTTGGTTTATTCTCAAAGAAATTGAGTTTTCTTTTGGTTCTTCGATGACACAGGAGACCCAATCGGTCTCCTGACTCGAGTCTCGATTGATCGGGGACTGTTTTCTCAGCCAATACTTCATAGTGTGCACTGAGACTTCTTCAGTCTCGCACCATTCAACTAGTGACAAACCACTTGCGCGATATTCTTCAATCTTCGCCAACCAATACGCTTCTTTCTCTTTTCTTTTCAAAGAAAAAACCTCCCAAATTTCATTTGTGGGAGGAGTATCTCATGATTCTTCTTCTATTAAAATGTGTGCACTATTTGACGCTTACTTTCAAACAACTTGTCATAATGTGTTGATCCTCTTGATGCCGGTGGCATAGGAGGGATTGAGTCTCTTCTGATATCAAGGCTCACGCGGTCGCTCCGTCCATTGATGAGCTGGTAGAAGACCTGTTTAATCGATTCTGCAGAAGGATGCCCGTGCGTCGATGCGATCTTCAGAGATTCTGTTGCCACCGAAAAATCATGTTGTTTCAAGAGGACTGAAAGAAGTCTCAATGCTTCCTGCTTTTCAGGTACGGTGCAGCTGTCTATGTATTCTTTCCAATTGACGGGCAGTTGTTCAAAGAAATCCGTGTATTTGATTGCCATTGGCCGTTTGGCCATCAGCTCAAGATATGGTTGCCATTTCATCGACTTCTTATCCTCACCATACAGGCGTGCATGAGTAATGATTGATTCATGTTCTGCCGTCATGATCTCGATCGTGCCATATGATATCTTTGCCAAAATAGTACTTTTGGCAAAGCGAGGAGATGTGGAATACTGACGTCCATCTATTTTGACGAGTCCATACTTATCTGGACGACACTCTTCATAACGCACGCATTCAAAGGATTTCTCAGGTAACTGAAGGAGTGCTTTTCTATCTTCCTCAAACAGTTCGGATAAAAGCTCATCTTTTTGATAGTGCTTGCGATTCCTGTCTTCTTCAGCTGCAGTCCAGAAGGTCTCGTTCAAACGCTCAAGATCTGCCACATGTATCTCTGGCAATAAAAAGTTGTTACGTATGTATTTGACCATGGCTTCAACGTGACCTTTTTCATTCCCACTACCTGGATTACAGAATTCAGTGGAAAAACCATAGTGTAGGACGAATCGTTCGAACTCGTCAGTCAATAATCGCTCACCATAAGGAAGTACCTTTTTGACGGCTGGACTCAAGTTATCGAAGCGAATTGTCTTAGGGACACCACCTAGATGGTGAAAGATTCGCTTTAAGCCTTCTAGGAAACACTCTCGGTTCTGCGACTGGAATACTTGAAAATAGAATGTGTTGCTGAAGGGGAACGAGAGTACCAAGTAGGAAAGGTCGATAGACCTGCCCCTATATACAAACGGTGCTTCTCCAAAATCTACTTGTGCTGTCCCTGGCATGCTTTCAAGTGGTAACGCAGCCTCTGTAGAATGTCCCATCTGTTGTTTCTTTTTTCGTACATATTCACGTATGGAACGATAAGATCCCTCGTATCCATGATCCTTCACCAACACGTCGAACATTCTTTTGGCAGTACGACGGAACTTCTTTTTCTTAGTCGCATCTTCCTCCAACCACTTATCGATTATGGGTCTAGCTTTTCCCATAACCCTTGGCTTTCGAGTAGTCTTTAGACGCTCTTCGCTCCAGTCTTCCATGTCTGCATATTTTTTGACGGTTCTCTCATCATGGTTCATCTGTCTTGCTACTTCTGCATATTTTCTACCTTTTTGATTTACTTCTTGTCTGATATACTTGATGTCAGTCACTGTTAGCACTCCCTGTACCTCCCTGAATATTGTTAGCCCAATATCAGAGAGTTTAATTGTATGGAGAGATGCTGACAAGTGGCTTTTCTTTTTTTTGCAGCCTCTTACGAGGCTGCATAAATTAACTGCCAAACACTACATTTTTATACTGCCATAAACAGTTGTATTTGGCAGTTAACTTTTGCATGAAATGGCAATTAAGAAAACTCTCCTAATCGTATTTTTATACATTCCTGTTGACGCTTTACACTGAGCCTCCGTGGTCATGAAACCAGGCAAGAGAGCAACCAATATGCTTGCTTGGCATAGCTAGCCTATCATGACCACTCTCAGTATAAAGCTAGTTTTATTCACAAGATATTGCATAACTTTAATTGCCAATAACTACATTTCTTAAATGCCACTAACAAATCTGAGGAAAGGGATGGAGAAAGTTCAGATGATGGGATTGAGAACAGAAGGCCCCCCTGGAGAGATGGAGTGTCTCCGGTTTTCAACCTCGCACACGCGAATAGATTCCAGAATTCCCCTTTTAGGTACCTGTGCACCAAACTATTCTGTAAATTCACTACAATTCTATAATTATGTGAGATAAAGCCTCTTATATCAAGCTCCTCTTTTTTTATGCAAATTGTGTTGAATTGTTCCGTGCACAGGTACCGTTTTTTAATGCAAATTGTGTTGAATTGTCTAGTGCACAGGTATCGATTTTCCAATTGTGTTGAATTGTCTAGTGCACAGGTATCGATTTTATGCAGAGCACGGGTACCGATTAGAAAATATTTATTCGAATTCATACATCGCTAGATTATATCGTTTTAACTTTACAATTTTTTAACACAACGAAACATAATAGGAGAGTATACTAGAATAGTACTAAAGTAAGATTGAAGGAGTTCAAATGAAAACTAATCAAGTAACAATATTATTGAAGTACTTTAAGTTTTTACATAAGCACCGTCAATTTCTCAACCAGGAGTTCTTAAAAAGTGAGGAATTTAAAGGGTTAATTCAAAAGCAAAAAATAACCACTGTATTTCAACCTATTATGTCCTTAACAGAAAATGAAACTCTAGGATTTGAGATATTAAATCGACCAGAACCTACGGGCTATTTTCCTACGACTGATAAATTTTATGACTATGCTGGACAAAGTCATACGGTTTTCATGGTAGAAGCTTTCTTACGGGAACTTTCACTTGCAAGATATTCTGAACAAGCGAAACATACGCAAGATCATAAAGATCAATTAGTATTCCTAAATATTCAGCCTCAAGTGTTAGCAGATTCCGCTTATCGAAGTGGCAAGACATTGGAGCTTTTAAAAAAATTCAATCTTTCACCCACTCAAATTGTCCTGGAGTTAACGGAAAAAGAGTCTGTTCATGATTATAATGGATTTGAAAAGATTATAGAGAATTATCGTCAGCAAGGATTTAGAGTGGCAGTTGACGATGCAGGTACCGGATACAATAGCCTAAAGACGCTCGTATATTTAAAACCAGAATTTATCAAGATTGATAAATCGCTAATTAGAAACATTCATAGTAACCGTGAGCAACAGCATCTCGTGGAGTTGTTGTTGGAATTTGCAGCGCAATCAAAAACCAATGTCATTGCAGAGGGAATTGAGACTTTGTCAGAGTTAAGATTCTTACAACGGTTAGGTGTCTCCTATGGACAAGGCTATGCCTTAGGAAAACCAAACAAAGTGTTATGTAATGGGCAATTACCAGCTACATCTACTATCACTACTTCTTCTTTTCATCGAGCTATTTTATAGAAGATTATTAAGACAGATTCATTTCTCAAAAGTTTTATTCATTTAAATAGGTTGTGATACTGTACAAATATGGAGGAATATGTGTGTGATTTTCTATATCGGAGATATCGCTGAAGACAAGCCAATTTTATCTTTTAACACACCGTGTAACCAAATTGATCAAGTATTTCAAGAGACCCCAAACTTGCAAGGTATCGTTTTAAAAGATGAAGAAAGTGAAGTAGGCTTGATCACACGTACCCGTTTCTATCAAAAGATTGGATCTCGATATGGATATAGTTTATACATGTTGAAATCGATAGGCGTCCTAGCAAATAGAAAACCTTTGATTGTAGATTATTTTACATCCGTCATCGAAGTCAGCAAACTCGCTATGAATAGACCGGAAGAAGAGATTTACGACGATATCATTATTGTAATGGACGATGTCATTATTGGGGTTGTCAGTATAAAGAACCTACTCATGAAAGCGGCCGATATTCAAGTGGAGTTTGCTAGTTATCTGAACCCCCTCACTAGACTTCCTGGCAACACCATCATTAATGAAAACATTGCACAAGTGATCGCTCAAAAAAAGGAATTCAGTGTATTATATATTGATTTAGATCGATTTAAAGCATACAACGATTACTATGGATTTAAAAAAGGGGACGAAATCATTCAACTAACTGCGGATATCTTAGCTAACGCACTAGAGAAAGATTCGTTTTTAGGCCATATCGGAGGCGATGACTACATAGTGATTATAAATCACTATCATTTCAATGAATTCTGTCTGAGTGTCATCCAAAGATTTGACGAGGAAATTAAACAGTTTTACACAAAAAAACATCTGGATGATCAGTTTATCTATATGGAGAATCGGTCAGGTAGGATGGAAAAAATACCTTTAGTGACTCTTTCCATTGCCGTCGTCACAAATCAACATAAACACTATACCAGTACGGAAGAACTTATTGAGGAATCCATGCGATTGAAGAAATTGTGCAAATTAACAAACGAAAGCTGTTTTTATGTCGAGCCTTTCCATTCTGCTTATGAAGTTACGTGACACAGGATCATTCACCACTCCACCAATTTATCTGAAATGAATTGTTTTCCAGAATGTTTACCCAACGATTAACTGATACCTTTTTAAACCAATTTTAAATCAACGACTGCTACAAAAATCCCTGACTCAATATATAGTGAAGGGACTAGACAGGAGGGATGATTGTGCGATCATCAAATTCCAAAATTCCCCTTTTGTGCACCTGTGCACCAAACGATTCTGACAAAGGACTACAATTTTATAAATATGTATAGAAAACCTTGTCATATCAATATAGCTGTTTCATTTATGCAAATTGTGTTGTATTGTTCCGTGCACAGGTACCGTTTTTTCACAATAGGAGACACCGACACGGCCCTGCTTACTATCAGCTCGCAGCCAGTATCTGCGCACGTGGGCCCAAC
>NZ_JBHSEF010000031.1:0-590 GCF_042649045.1 Chryseomicrobium palamuruense
TCATCATACGATATTTTCAGGTCTAGCCAACCGAAAATAGTATGAGAGGGGAACCATCGATGGATAACCAAAGTCTAGCACATACAAAATGGAATTGTAAGTATCATATCGTATTTGCGCCGAAGTACAGGAGGCAGGTCATCTATGGAAAGATCCGTGCAGATATAGGCAGGATACTTCGTCAACTCTGTGAGCGAAAAGGTGTAGAAATCATCGAGGCTGAGGCATGTAAGGATCACATACACATGCTCGTCAGTATACCGCCCAAGCTGAGTGTCTCATCTTTCATGGGATATCTCAAAGGAAAGAGCAGTCTCATGATCTTCGATAGGCACGCGAATCTGAAGTACAGATATGGGAATCGACAGTTCTGGTGCAGAGGATACTATGTCACCACGGTCGGGCGAAACAAGAAAGTGATCGAGGAGTATATAAAGAATCAGCTCCAAGAGGATGTCATCCATGACCAGATGACAATGAAAGAGTTCATCGACCCATTCACGGGCGAGGAGATAAAGAAAAAATAGCCCCTTAAGGGGCCTGAACGGGAAAGTAGTGCGGTTGGCTGGTCCACCCGTTCAGTATGTCTT
>NZ_JBHSEF010000032.1:0-902 GCF_042649045.1 Chryseomicrobium palamuruense
ACGATGACAGGACCTTGTGCCGGCACTGTTCGAAACACCCAGTTATAAGCGTTCGAGCGTGCAGGTTTGCCATCCGAACGGTTCAAGACCTGCGCGTAGGTCTCGTCGATATGGAGTATCGATTTCTCAAGCAGCTTGCTCTTCATCTTTTCGTAGAGTGGATGGAGCCACTCGTCGGTTGAACGGATCACCCAGTTCGAAAGATTCTTGTCATTGGTCATCAGGCCCGCTCGATCCCACTCTTTTACCTGACGGTAAAGGGGAAGGTATTGGATGAACTTGTCGTAGATCAGTTTGGCCAGTACGGTAGGACCTGCGAGACTTCTCGGAATCACCGCCAACGGTGCTTTTCCACGCTTGATCTGAGCAGGTTTTTCCGTTGCTGTCTTGCACGCAGTACATTCGTAGGCGTGTTCAATATGTTGGACGCGGACCATCTTAGCAGGGATGAACTTCGCCTCTTCACGGGCGACCACTGAACCGATTTCTTGGAGTTCGTGATGACAGGAGTCGCAATGAAGGTCTATAGGATGGTGATGGATCTCTTCAACCTCGATGCCGTCTTTAAAGGAATCGTTGCGCTTTTTCTTTTTGAGCTTACGGACTACAGTGTATTGGACTGTTCCTGTGCTTTGTTCCTCTGTGTGCTCAGAATCGTTAAAAGACGGGTCGTCTTCAAACAATGAGCCCTGGCCCTCATGGGCCTGATATTTTTCTTTCTCTGACTTTGGCGCATAAAGTGCCTTTGTCAGTAGACGAACCTGTTCGGAGAGATGTGCAACCTGTCTTACCAGTTCCTCGTTCCGATTGTTTGATTCGGATAGTTGGCGTTCCAGTAGGGCGATCAGTCTCTCTAGTGATTCCTCGTTGCGCATCTTCGTCACCTCGTCTTCCGTTCGATA
>NZ_JBHSEF010000033.1:0-2020 GCF_042649045.1 Chryseomicrobium palamuruense
GCGACGCTCAGACAGATCGCATTCGCCCGTGCTCCAGATTCACTGACGGAGAACAGCCAGTTCTTTCTACCGATCACCGTTGGGCGGATTGCGTTCTCTGCTGGATTGTTGTCGATTTCAATTCTTCCGTCATGTAAGAATGCCTTCAATGGAACCATTCGCTTGAGCGTGTAGTCCGCTGCTGTTGCTAATGCATTCTTCCCGAAGAAAGGAGATCCTTCGATCCAACTGAAGAACTCTTCGACGATCGGCTTCGAGAGCTTCTTTCTCTGCTTCCTACGTTTACCTGGAGAGAGGTCCTTAAACTGTCGTTCCAGATCATAGAGACGATTACAGTATGAGACGCCGACTCGACCGTGCTTGCTATCAGCTCTTAACCAATACCTACGTACGTGAGCCCAACAGTTCGCGAAGTCGATCCCCGGCAGAGAGTTGTAGGCTGAATATCCGTCACAGATCACCATCCCTTGAAATCCCTGAGTGAACTGCTCTAACACGTGTCGACTCCTGCTCAGCGCATTTTGGAAGAGCACGATGACCGGACCTTGTGCCGGCACTGTTCGAAATACCCAGTTATACGCGTTCGAACGTGCAGATTTTCCGTCCGATCGATTCAAGACCTGTGCGTAGGTCTCGTCGATATGGAGTATCGATTTCTCAAGCAGCTTGCTCTTCATCTTTTCATAGATCGGACTGAGCCATTCATCCGTTGAACGGATCACCCAATTCGATAGGTTCTTGTCATTGGTCATCAATCCTGCACGATCCCACTCCTTTACCTGACGGTAAAGGGGAAGATATTGGATGAACTTGTCGTAGATCAGTTTGGCCAGTACGGTAGGACCCGCGATACTTCTTGGGATCACCGCCGACGGTGCTTTTCCGCGCTTGATCTGTGAAGGTTTTTCTGTTGCTGCCTTGCACGCAGTACACTCGTAGGCGTGTTCAATATGTTGGACGCGGACCATCTTTGCAGGGATGAACTTCGCCTCTTCACGGGCGACCACTGAACCGATCTCATGGAGTTCGTGATGGCAGGAATCGCAATGAAGGTCTGTAGGATGGTGATGGATCTCTTCGATTTCGATGCCGTCTTTAAAGGAATCGTTCCGCTTCTTCTTTTTGACTTTCCGGACTACAGTGTATTGGATTGTTTCTGTGCTTTGTTCCTCTGTGTGCTCAGAATCGTTAAAAGATGGGTCGTCTTCAAACAATGAGCCCTGGCCCTCAGGGGCCTGATACTTTTCTTTCTCTGACTTTGGCGCATAGAGTGCCTTTGTCAGTTGACGAACCTGTTCGGAGAGATGTGCAACCTGTCTTACCAGTTCCTCGTTCCGATTGTTTGATTCGGATAGTTGGCGTTCTAGTAGGGCGATCAATCTCTCTAATGATTCCTCGTTGCGCATCTTCGTCACCTCGTCTTCCGTTCGATAGTTTCATTGTGATAAGTATATCATCTCGTACCGAATGATTAGAAGATGCCTTTTTTAGATTTTCCGATTGCCTTAGGTTGTGCAACTGATAGTCCCTCTAAAAGCCACCGCACCTCTTGTTGGCTGAGGCACCGGACTTCGGACTCATCTCGCGGCCACTGTAGTTTCCCATTGTCGAGACGTTTGTACAACAATGCAAAACCGTCACCATCAAACACGAGACATTTATAGCGGTCTTTCTTTCTTCCTGAGAATAGGAAGACCGATTCCCCGTAGGGGTCCATCTCGAACGAGTCCTGTATGAGGGTCGCTAGACCATCGATCCCTTTTCGCATATCGGTGTTTCCACAGATGATATAGACATTCTTTGCCATTGAAAAATCAATGATCATGTCTCGTCAGCTCTCTCAGCACCGTCTGGATGATGAACGGTTTCACATCAGGATAGAAGTTGACCTTCGTCTCGTTGATCTGGATCGTACATATCGGTTTGACCGGTGGTCTTTGGTTCCTCTTCGAATCTTCTTTTGTTTCCAGTTGGACCGGAACGATTGTTAGCGTGTCAGTTGGCAATTAAAATGCACCTC
>NZ_JBHSEF010000034.1:0-1858 GCF_042649045.1 Chryseomicrobium palamuruense
TGTTGGATTTCCTATAGGAATTGGTAGCCTTTCGGCTTCCCCACTCTGGTTTTCGTTTTACCCGTAACACCCTGTAATGCCGGGGAAGTCGAGGGTAATTGATTTTGGAATTTTAAAATGATTGCTTACAGGTGCTTGCCTGTTTATTTCTCATGCCTACAATTGAATATCGAATGGACGGAGAATGGAGGTTGCTCCATTTCAATACTTCGTCCTTTTTCTTTTCCATTCTATTTAAGTTTCAGGCTTGCCCATGGGACAATAGGAACTGACAGGATTGTCTCAGGAGATAGCTGATCCCCCTTGCGGACACTTCGGTGTACTGCTTAAAAAGCCTGCTACCCATGGTTCATCATTGAGGGTCTAACCACTGGTTGCGCCGCTGGTCGGAAGAGAGTGTAGCGCTCGTATTTGGTCTTCCGTCCTTTGAGTGCTTATGACGAGGATGACATCGGTGTTTCCCATGGGCACCCAGGTCTGAAACAATCTTGATTATTTATCACCAGGAGGTGATTGGCATGTCACAAATGCTTGTCGGTGTAGACGTTAGTCTTAAATCCCATCATGTCCATATCATGGATGCGGATGGCAAAAAACTCACTGATTTTTCCGTTTCCAATGATCGGAATGGGGCAGATACCCTGATCAAACGCATGCTGGAAACGGCGGAAAAGAATCAGTGCACCCAACTAAAAGTGGGAATGGAAGCGACAGATCAATATGCATGGCACATCGCTCACTATTTACAAGAACAAATGCAAGGGTACGAACCGAACATTGATACCAAGATATTCGTTTTGAATGCACGTAAGGTGGCCCGTTTTAAGAAAGGTTACGACACGTTGCCAAAGAACGATAAAATCGATTCCTGGGTAATCGCGGATCATTTGCGATTTGGACGATTGCCAAGGGAGATGCAAGATGCCCATCGATATGAAGCGTTACAACGTTTAACCAGAACCCGTTACCATTTCAAGAAAGAAGTTGCCCGGAATAAAACTTATTTCTTGAATCAAGTATTCCTAAAGTTCAGCGGAATGCGACAGGACAACCCATTTTCCGATACGTTCGGTACGACTAGTTTAGCGGTGATTGAAGAACTCGATCCCGAGACCATTGCCGAAATGGACATGGATGAACTCATCCTTTTCCTACAGGAAAAGGGGAAAAACCGTTTCGCAGAACCAGAAGAACTGGCAAAGTATCTGAAGAAATTGGCTCGTTCCTCCTATCGCTTGAATGCGACAATGGAAGATCCGGTTAACCTTTCTCTATCCGTAACATTAAGTACTATTCAGCACATGGAATCTCAAGTGAAGCGACTTGACAAGGAGATTGCCAAAATGATGAACGGCATTCCTCAGACACTTACAACTGTCAAAGGGATTGGTAATGTATTCGCCGCAGGTCTGATTGCAGAGATTGGTGATATTAAGCGATTCAAGGACCACCATGCCTTGGCCAAGTATGCAGGATTGGCATGGAACCAATATCAATCAGGCGAATATGAAGCCGAAAATACAAGCCGAATGCGGACAGGAAACAAATACCTGCGGTATTATCTTGTCCAAGCAGCGGAATCCATTCGAAGACACGATTCGGAATACAGTGCTTTCTACACAAAGAAGTACAATGAAGTTCCCAAACACAAACATAAACGCGCTCTCGTCATGACCGCAAGAAAACTGGTACGGTTGGTGTATTCGCTACTAAGCACCAATCAGTTGTACACACCACCAGAAAGGAGAGACTGAAGATTCCCTTCTCACATCCTTTCTTCTAAGAAACAGACTTCCTTTTTCTTACAATTGGCAGGAAAAATGAGAGGTTTTATTTGTCATGCCTAAAAAATGAAGAA